>JAAYUS010000090.1 GCA_012517605.1 Bacteroidales bacterium | reverse complement strand
TGCAAAGGAAAAAATTCAACGATCACCAGAGGGGTCAATTTGCCGGAATGTCAGACATTATATTCCCCTAAGAGGGGTCAATATGCCGGAATGTCAGAAAAAATTTCCCATACCAGGGGGGTCAATTGTCCGGAACAGGGGGATCAATTATTCCGGAACAGGGGGTCAATTAATTTCGGAATATACTGTCCAGTTTTTTAAGACCATCATAATCATAAGTGCTTATGGTTTTCATTCACCTGGAGATTCTATAATTTATTAATTTTACTTATAATACTCATATCATGAAAAAAATAGTAACATTTTCCATATCAATTTTGATAGTGCTTTCGATAAATGCTCAGAATGAAAAATTATTCGAGTATAAGAAATCTAAATTAGGAACTTACTCGGTAAGTCCAATAAATAAAGGTGCATTTAGGACAGATGAAATCATTAATGAGCAAGCTATTATTATTGATCAGGAGTATACAAATTCTCTATTTAATGAAATAACTCAAAATGTTTTTTCAATCAATAAAATCGAAAAAATCCATCCGAATTCAATAGTTATGTTATTCTTTAATAGATCAGGTAAAATTCTTTACTGTCAGTTTGCGATAGATTCCACAGATCTAAATGTAATTACTGAAGAAGAACTTGGTTCTATCTATAACAAATTTATGACAATAAAGATTGATACAAGTAAGATTAATATTTCCTATGGAAACAATCTGCCAAATGCTGACATCCAGGACATTGCAATGCTCGTTGGATCATTATTGCCTAATAAATACTTAATTAAAAGCAGACATACACGTATTAAATAGAATTTGATTGATTCGTTAATAATGACCCTGAATTTTTTCAAACATTATGAAATTTCTCGAACATAGCATAAATCCAAAATAACTCGGATGGGTACTTTAAAGCCCGAATAGCATTTTCTAGATCAATTTCAGTTTTCATATTAATGTGAATTTATCTGCTTTGCAACAAAATAATCAGTATCCCGCCAAGGCCCATAACAAGAATCAATGCTCCAATTAATAGGTTACGGAGAACTTTGGTACTACGGTAATGTTCTATTTGAATATCAGATAATTTATTATACACCCTTTTTATCTCAATTTCTAATCCAATATTCTTTTTTGTGATTTCATTAATATCCGTTGCAATTTTTGAATTTATGTTCTCAAAATTCTTGAAGGTACTTGTAACTTCTTCTTTGAAAATTTTGCTATTGGTCTCTATCAATTTTGCTATTAATTCCTTGAATGATTGAAATTCGTTTTCAAAACCTTTTGATAATCCATTTGTCTTTTCATCCAGCTTTATCAAGGAATTCTCTAAATTGCCTGTCAGGGTCTCAATGGTTTTGGATCTTGTATTTGAATCCTCTATTAACTTTTCTTCAAAGGTCCGGGAGCATAGAATAAATTCATCAACACTTTTAATAACTGCCTTGGCTGCAGATATATTCTCAGATGTAATATCACTCACCTTTTTTAACTTTTCGAGCTGCGAAATGAGCTTTTCAAATTCTTCCTGTATTTGTACTATCTGTTCCATATTATGAAATTTTCTCTAAGAATCTATTTAAGCGAAATGATGTTCGAGATAATAATAATTCCAAGGTAAGTGGTACTATTAAAGGGATAATAACCGGATTAATATCCAAAATTTTGTTATTGAAATAGATGAGTAACTCCTTGCATTCATCCCAATTTTCTATCTGAGCTAATCGTTTAAAGCCTTTTCGGTAAAGATCAATTGCCTGGGCTATTAAAGGCTTGCTTATTGCATTTTTGAAAGAATCCTCTTCTTTTGCTTCTAATGCTAATAGGCTAAATGATGTAAGCAAATCAATGCTTGCGTTATCATTTGTCATTGTTATTCTCAGGTTTGCACAGGCCCCTCTAAGATGCTTGGCATTATCAATTTCTGCTCCAAGACCATCTGGTGGATTCTGTATAAAATCGAGATATTTTCTTACAATTGCAATATTCTCAATCCAGGGAGTTCTGGGGTATGAACGCAAGGTCGGAAGGGAAAGGCTTATCAATGCCTGTAAAAGAGCAACAGAGTATGAAAATTACTCTTATCACGCCATCAAATCCATCCTGGAGAACAAATATGACATACTCACCTTTGCAGAGATAACTTCCGATATTCCTGCACATGAAAACATCCGGGGAGAGACTTATTATCAATAAAAAGTAATCTAATAACTAAATAAAAGATGACACAGGAAACACTTGAAAAAATAAAGAAGCTCCATCTATGGGGCATGGCCAGGACATATGAGACCAGCCTTGAAAATGATAAACTGACAGGTCTTTCTGCCGATGAACTGGTAAATATGCTCATTGAAGCAGAATGGGATGACCGGCAAAATCGTAACATTGAAAGGAGGTTGCGAAACGCCAGGTTCCGTTACCAATCAAGCATGGAAAGCATCGATTACCAGGCCGAACGTAATCTTGATCGTGGTCAGATACTGCGTTTTGCTGAATGCAATTTCGTACGAAAACATGAAAACATAATTATTACCGGAAGCACGGGAATAGGGAAAAGTTACATCGCCACCGCACTCGGTCATCAGGCTTGTACCCTTGAATTTAAGGTCTATTATGCTAATCTTGGCAAGCTCTTTTCCAAGCTAAAGATGGGCAAGGCTGACGGATCTTATCTGAAGGAAATATCAAAGATCGAGCGTCAGGACCTGCTTATTATTGATGACTTTGGTCTGCTGCCGATCGACAGTCAGAACAGGTCGGCACTAATGGAGATTGTTGAGGACCGGCACAAAAGAGCTTCAATGATAATTACATCACAGCTCCCGGTTAACTGCTGGCATGAAGTCATTGGAGAGAAAACTGTTGCGGATGCAATCCTTGACAGGATCGTTCATGATGCACACAGGATTGAACTCAGGGGAGAATCACTGAGAAAAACCAGGGACACTCAAAAAAAAATGGAAATATTAAATTGAAATAAATAAATTTGTTTAACCACTTTTTACCGTGAGAAAGCTCTTTTTAAAATACCAACTCTGATGTGGTCAATTTACTCCGGCGTAATGTGGTCAGATTGTCCGGCGTATGCAGTTTGGCGACTTAAACCTGGAGGATTTTTTAAACTATACCTAATTTATATGTATTTGATTATCAACATAATAACAATATTTATCAACATATTTAATTGATTTACAATATTTTATTATTTTTATATCACCCTATAACTAGCAACTTGAGTTAATTAATGAACTTGGTTCGACTTTCATGGTATTCAATGTAAACGAAAAGGAAGGCCTGACACTGCTTCAGACGCTACCTTCTAAAAAAGATGATTTAGAAGTTAATAATCATTGTGCTGATATACATATCGATAAGAACGGGAAATTTCTTTATGGATCAAACAGGGGCGAAAACACAATAGCAACGTTCAAAATAGGAAAAGACGGGCTGCTGACCCTTGCCGGTTATACCTCGTGTGGTGGAGACTGGCCAAGGAGTTTTATTCTTGATCCAACTGGAAAATATATGCTCGTAGGTAATCAGAAGTCAGATTCTATTTCGGTTTTGAAAATTAACAGAAGAACAGGACTACCTTCAAAACTGGTTTCAGGGGTCAAAATGAAGATACCTGCCTGCCTGAAGTTCTATTAAAATTGTAGGCATCCTCATTTTACGGATGTCTACAAAATATTCAACAATTAGCTGTTGTAAGAACCGATTAACGATCGGGGCACTGATATTTATAAAAATACGTTGAGACGAACGGCAATTATTATAAAATTCGCGTCAGAAGGTTCAGTTAAATTAATTCAGAATAATTTCCTGAGGTTTTGAACCATTCGAATATGTTATGGTAGCTTTAACTTTCCCATTGTCAATATTACATAGCACAATGCCATTGTTACTATTAACAAGTACGGGGAAATTTATTTTTCCAGCTATTGGCTTATTGTAAGCATATTGGTGTGTATGACCGCTAAACATTGCAGTGACTCCTGCTTCATTAAGGACCGGGAGGAAAAGTTCATTTAAATGAAGAGTTCCATGCCAGTCGCTTGACATAAGGGGCATGTGCAAAATTGCCAGCTTTATATCCGCATTTTTGTACTCTTTTGTTTGGACTACACTTTTCAGCCAGGTAGCTTCTTTTTCACGATAGGAATCAAAATCCGCAAGTCCGCTATATTCAATATCAGAATCAGGTTTATCTTCGCCACAATCAAGAAGCAGAAATGCGACTTTTCCGACATTCAATAGCTGATATATATTACCAGTGCTTGTCGGGAAATAATCTGAAAGGAAATCAGAATAAGGGCCCCTTGTTTCATGATTTCCCCTTACATACACTATTGGTATCCTTGAAGCAAAGAGGCTCACGGCTGCATCTAAAAAGTCAGTAAACAGTTGTTCTTCGCTATATACGGAAGATGCCATATCACCGTTGAATACTACCATATCAATAGTTTTAAAATCAATGACCTTGCAGAGATCCTTCATAAGTTGCGACCGGCCATGAACATCATTGAAAATAAGGAAGTTCACAGAGTCGTCTTCACCGCTGAAAGTTTTAAACGATAATGGATTCCTTGCATAACCAGGATTAGCAATTGTTGCGCCATAGAGTATTCTGGCATCATTTTCCCAATTTAAAAGCTCTTTCGAAAAAATTGCATACCGGTAAGAAGTTCCCGGTTTGAGGTTCCTTATTTCAACCTTGTGAAGGGTGCTTGTTGCCCTTATCCTGCCATTTTTAGTATCAAAGTAGCGGGGACGTTCTTCTCCATAGAAATTAGTGCCATCATCAGGAGCCACTTCAACCCACGAAACAGCGTTTTTACTCGTTGTCCAGAGAATGGTGACTCCTGTTTCGCTCATTTGTGTTAGCCATGGGCCATGTGTGATTTTAAAGCTCTCGTTTGGTTGGCAAAAAGTAGATAACGTTAAAAAGAAAAATGAGAATAAAATGTATATTTTTTTCATAATTAATCAATTAATATTTAAAGATAAAAAAATAGTTTTTATATGCGTTTCATCGAGATTAAGTATTTAGAAGATTCATCTGTTAAAAGAATAATTATATAAATTACCAAAACTATTTAATAAGTTAAACCTTTGTAATTTTTTGTATGTTAAATGTTTTCAGACCTTCTTCTGAAGTGGTCAGGGAAGGACGGATTTTGAAGATGTATTTGACGTCAAAAATGAATTAAAGATATTTCTATTTAATTATCTTTATGGTATCACAATTTGTGACACCATTTGAATATGAGCAAATTACCAATCCTTAAAGAGGCAAATCTGGCAAGTTTAATCTACTTCATCAGAGGTGAAAAAGTTATGCTCGATACAGATTTGGCAAAGCTCTATGATGTAGAAACCAGAGTATTAAAACAGGCTGTCCGAAGAAATCTTGATAGATTTCCGAAAGATTTTATGTTTGAACTCACAGATGAAGAAATAGATCGTATGGTATCACAAGGTGTGATACCTTCAAAGCAAATATTTGGTGGTGCCAAACCCTTTGCATTTACCGAACAGGGAATCGCAATGCTTTCAAGTGTATTAAATAGCCGTATAGCTATTCAGGTAAATATTGCAATCCTCAGGACTTTCGTAAAACTCAGGCAACTCTTAATCGACCATAAAGATCTTGCTGAAAAAATAGAAAGAATGGAACAAAAATATGATGAACAATTTAGAATCATATTTACCGCTCTTCAACAAATGCTCCAGGAAGAGAGTACACCAAGACCAAAAATTGGTTTTAAACAAAAAGAAATATAATACCCTGCATATTACCCTGACAATCCAAAAATGCAATAATATTTGCTGTCAGTTTTTATTCAGCGGGTCATATTATTATTGTCACAGATTCGTATTAGGACCGTTAAGATTATTGAAATAAAATGGTTCCAGTTTTGGTGCCAGTATTTCTACCATATCCGTATAAATCCATGAAATCTTTTACAATTATTCTGTTACAAAATAAACTGGTACAAACAGATACAAATCTGTGTAAACCTGTGGAAACCCTCATTTGACGCTTATAATCAGGGGGTCGCTGGTTCGATCCAAGCTGGGCCCACATGAAAAAGAGTGAGAGCGTGAGCGAGAGCGAGCGAACTCACTCTTTTTCCTCATAACTCGCTCACACACTCACACTTTTGTCATTTTCTCAACAAGTGAGAGCGAGAGCGAGCACTTTCGCTCTTTTTTCTCAAGACTCACTCTCACACTCACACTTTCAAGGAGTTAAAAGAATCGAATATTTATGATTAAGTTAATTTTTCCACCGCGGCAGGCTGACTCCTTCGCTAAAATTGCCCACAGGGCAATTTTTTAACGCTCGGCTCAGTGCCAGCTTGGTGCCAGGTTTTAACATAAAATCGTTCAGTTATAACACTCCCCGCAATATCTTAAAGAACTCTTTTGGGTTTTCATAATCAGGGAAATGTCCAGATCTTTCAATGAAGATAATATTTGTCTGGGGTAAAATTTCTTTAATCTGATAAACTGATTCAGCTGGTACTGGGTCCTGTCTTGGTCTGATAATGGAGCATCATCCTTTATAATTGATTAACACTGATTTTAGGTCATAGTTAATACTCAAGTCTTTCCACATCAGGTCACTCATTGTTTCATGAAATTTCGTCGCTGCAAAGAATTGTGGCAACATTTTATAACCAATGGCATGACTATAGAATTCAGAAATGAAGCTGAAATAATTTCTTTTCATTTTCGAAAAGTCAGAATCTGGTTGTTTATTCCAATATGTCAATGAGTCTCTTTCATTCGGAAATCTTCTCATATTCATATTGTCATTAAATGCAGACATCAGGCTTAAATCAGGACCTAAAGTGCTTACCAGCACTATGTTTCTGGTATTTTCAGGGAAAAATGATGCATAAGCTTGTGCAAGCATTCCTCCCCAGGAAATACCACAAAGTGTCAGTTGTTTTTCACCAAGATGCATTCTCAAGTCCTCAAGATCCTGAGTAGCTCTTTTAAGATTTATTGTGGTACTATCCAATTTGACATTACTTGATAATCCAGTACCCCTTTGTTCGTAAAGAATACACTCAAATTGATTTGATAATGAATCTGCCCATGGACGCATTGGTCCTACTCCAAAACCTGGACCGCCGTACAAGAAGACTACTTTAGGTCCTTTCCCATAGGTGGTGTAGTACAAAGTGACACCGTCAGAAGTTGGGAAGGATTTTACCTGTTGAGCATTTATTTTTATGGCTGTCAACAAGAGGGTCATTAAGAAAAACATCTTTTTCATTGGCTATTATTCACGATTTAAGATGGTTACAATTTCCTTCTTATTAGAAGTGTAGGTACAGACCAATACATCACTGGACTTGAATTCATATTTCCATTTCACGGTTGCTTTCCCGGGATTCTGAAGGTCTTTCCATAATATTGCCTCGTAGATATTTGAGGAGGTGAACAAACCTGACCAAAGGATTATGTTGGGATTATTATTCCAAATCTGAGGCTCTATAATTCTGTTATTCATTATGTCATAACCCATGATTGATTTCCCTTCGGATAGTGTATTTCCTTTGGTATAAGTTTTCCAATAGAAATCCAGTCCCTTGCCAAATGTTTTACCTTCCATAATAAAGATTGTATCCTTCCCCATTTCCCCCTTCCAAATACCCACAAACTGACTCATCAATTCAACCTGATTGAGTCCTTGCGTACTTTCACCAGGAACATCCTTCTCCACATTAGAATCAACCAGATAAATTATTTTCCACCTGTTATCGATTTTCTTGAACACGAACAAAAATGCTTGCGGGTCAGTGATAGAAGAACGACCATCTTTGTAATTGGTTGACCACTTGTTTTCTGCTGTATATAAAACTGTTGACTTGTCAAGGAATGTATATTTTTCATCAACCATAGTGCACTTTTGATTTAAAATGGCATCAAAATTAGGTTTCATATCCACCAATTCCTTGTAGCTAAAAACCATTCCATTGGTTATGTCAGTAAAATCAGGCGAATCAAGAAAAGACTCCATAACCATGTCAGCATTAGCCTCTTCAATACCTTTAATAAAGGTATTCACTACTTCTTTTATCTCTCCTCTTATCTTCTCTTTCTGAGCATCAGAAACAGGCTTATTGTTTGTTCCGCAAGACAAGCAGAAAATAAGTACTGCCAGATTAATAAGGCTTGGTTTCATACTTCTGATATTTCAAATTGAACTTCCAGAATTCCAGTGTGTTTTTGATACTCTGCATACGCCGTACAATCTGACCACATCGCGGCGGAGTTAATCCGCAGATTAATAGTTATATACTATAATGTCGTAATTCCCGGCCCAATGTGGTCAAGGCTTCCGGCTTTTGCCATTTACTATCATTTAGAAAAATTACCATCAAGAAAATCTAATATCTTATTAGAGTATTCGGTGTCTTTTTCAGGTTCAGTAAAGCTTTCGGTAATAGAATGTATGTCTCCCTCGCGAATAAATGTTTTAACATGCGGGGGGCGTGATTGATTAATCTTTCAAAGTTTGAATAGGGGACTTCCGAATCTTCTTTAGAATGCATTATTAACGCTGGTCTGTTTCCCAATTTCTCTATCTCCCTGACTGGTTTGATCGACCAGATATCAACTTTGTACTTTGCCAATGTGACCAAAGGCACAAATGGCTTTACCATTGTTGCCAGGAAAAAAGAAGATTGAGAAGCCATAAATTCATAAAAAATATCTTCCCAGGATGAGAAAGCTGAGAGACTTATTAAACCACTAATTTCAGGGATTTCTCCAATGGAATTAATAGCAGTTGTTCCTCCCATTGACAAACCAAAAACAACAAGAGGGATGTTTTTATATGCTGAGTCTGCCTTTATGTGTTTTACAATTGCCTTAGTATCCAGATACTCCTTATACCCTAAACAAATCATATCTCCGTCGCTTTCCCCATGGGCCCTCATGTCAAAGAGAATGGTAGCATAATTGTTTTCTTTAAAAAACGTGCATGTCCGAAATATACAGTAGCAGAAGGCATGTGCATTCCCGATAAACAGATAATGATTGCTTTGGGATTTTCAACAGAAACTTCATAGGCTGAAATTCTCAAATTATCGTCTGTTGTGACAAAGAAATGTTCTGCTTCAATTCCAAAATCTTCAGCAGCCCAAACCGTGTCAAAGTTAACATGCATGTTAACAAATGAATTCATTACAAGAACCGGGATTGCTGCTAACGATCCAAGAATCAATAAAACAAATCCAAGAATCACTCCAATAATGATTTTTTTCTTTTTTCTCGTGGTCATGACTTTAGTTTGTTTGAAATAAATAATGCTGTTCTTGAAGAGGGACTCCTGCTTGCAGGTAACGCCTTTTAGGCGTATATCCATTTCTCAGATCATACAAGGTTCCTCAGGTAAAATTATTTTGCCTTACTATTCACATAGTAAAACACATTAAAATGAGAAAGAAAATTAATCTGTAAACCCATTATCATGATGCAATTTACACCAGCAAAAAGGTAAAGTCAAATAATTCATAAGGATCAAGGACAGAATTTGAATAGCTATTTTTCATACATTGCCTCTGCTTAATTATTTTGTTGCCCATTTGCAAAATAAAATGGCGAATGTCGAATTATATATAAAGAAATAAATTAACGGATGAACCATTTTAAGCCAATTCTGATTCTTTGTTGTCTGTTGCTTCCTTCATGTACAACTACAAAGCCTTTAACTTCAAATGTAAAGCCTGCAGAGATTTCAGACCTTAAACTCCTTGAACCATATTCTTACATATCTATGATTAAGAAGGGTAATAAGGGACAACTTGATGATAGTATTTCATTAGTTTCAAAGCAACTGGTTTACAAAGTATTGGAAAACTTCAAAGGACAGATTCCACTGACAGGTGAGATTATTTTGTCTGATACGGCCATCAATAAGAAACTTGAAAAGGAGTATGAATATCTTCTCCTCACTGCCGACAAAACAAAGAATATTTCAAATCTCAAAATAACTCCTGCCCTGGATGAAATATTAGAAGCAAATGAAACGAGATTTGGTATGATAGTCATTAGTGCTGGTTTTACCAGGGCAAAAGGCAATTATGGAAAAGAAATAGCAAAAGGAGCTGCTTTGGGAATCCTGACGCTGGGGATGTATTACCAAACGCCCGTTAAGGCATATTCAACTGTATATGCAATGATTGTGGATTCTCAGGAAGATAACATTACATTTTACCGAAAATCATTTTTACAAAATATTGAGCCACTTGACCAATCGGCACTGACAAAGCAATACAAGAAGCTCTTTGAAGGATATTTCTGGACTACAAAATAAATGGCAGCTGTTAATTGCATTCGCCGGTCGCACTGACTACATTCCGCCGGTAAGACGGGCATTTTTGTATCAATCTATCTATCATAGAATTAACTCCGGCGCGGCGTGGTCAGTTTAGTCCGGTGTCAGATGGTCAGGATCATTGGCTTTTACATTATCTGCCGTACATCTGTTTTGCCGATGGCACCATTATAACATTCAGTTCCGGATCCGGCATGTCAGGATCCAGTGGAAAGATAGGCCGTACAAGTCGTTTATAAGGGAGACTTTTAAAATCCTGATCAACACTTCCCCGTGTCTGAGCCATAACCCAGTCAGCCTGCATATCATACCACTGACTTACAAGATAACCCTGCTTTACCATTATAATATCCATTTTCGCAGGATCAATTCCTGTGCCTGCCAGGTTTGGTGTGGGTGATGATGTTCCCACAACCACAAATACGCTTCCCGTTTTTATAATTGCTATATCAGGAAGCTTCCGGTTCGGGGATGATTTACTTTCTGATTGCTGGTCCTTCCCATTATCAGGACTCACATATATTACTGTACCTGATAAACGAACAGGAGCTTCATATGAATTATCTGTCATTGCCCCTACCTTAGCCTCTGCCTGGCCACCAATACCGGCTTTTCGGGCGGCTTCCACCATTTCGCTTCCCGGAATGGAGCAATAAAGCAGGCTTTTTCCATTTGGAGATTGAAATTCCGGCCGCTTCAATACCCTTGCCAAAGTCCAGGTCACCTCGCCTGAACCGCCGCCACCAGGATTGTCGCCCATGTCGCTGATCAAGAAAGGTTTTTTATTACTGGCAACAGCCAGATCAATGCATTTTTCGAGGGGATACCCTGGCGCTTCCAAACTGAACTGACGGCGCACATCCCAGAATCTCTGTGCAAGCTTTTTTGCACCGCTTTCCACCTGCCCTTTGTCATCACCTACTACCATAACCACACCCTGATTACGTCTCTCATCTCCCCATACATAGCCTATCCAGATACCAGCATCCACCACCCCGGGCAACGACTCCACTTCAGGGACCATTGCGTAGAGTGATTTTGCAGGTTCAACCCGGGTACTTGTCCACTCTCCGGAGAGAAGTACAGGAACAGCCACCCAGGCTTTATAAGCCGGACGTCCCTTTCCGGAGGATAATCGCTCAAGCAGATTAACCACGCCACGACGATGTGTTTCAACCGCATCATCATGAGGTGCTTTACGATATGTGGTAATAAGGTCAGAGTAGAGAGCCACACGCCAGGAGACGTTACCATGGAGATCCATAGTTGTTGTAACAAGGGCGTCGTTGCCTATAACAGCCCTTACTCTCTCCATAAATTCCCCCTCCGGATCATCAACACCATCAACACTGCAAGCCCCATGATTGTAAAACCAGAATGCATCGTAAGGCATGTTACTACGGATAATTTCAAGCGCACTATTAACAAAAGCTTCAAATGATTCTTTGGTTACCGGCCCTCGTCCGCTGCCCACGCCAATTAAAGAAGGAAGCCAGATTGCAGACTGACCCAGAACGGAATCCTTACTGAGAAAGGCTGGCAAAGAAGGCGTTCTCCCTGTTATAGCCTGCCGGTTGGGCATAAAAACGCTGTTTTCAATCTGTATTCCGGCAATTCCTATTCGTGGTTTCTTTTGCTGCGCAGAGGCATCGGTAATAAACAACACTGCGAGCAGACATAAATTGAGGAGCAATAACTTGATCTTCATTTTTTTGATTTGTTTGTTTTATGTAATTTCATTTATAATAAAGACGAATATAAAGAAAATTACCTTCATCAACCCATCAACGGTACAAAAGCCGGTCGTCCTGACCACATTCCGCCAGTAAAACGGACATTTTTATATTTATGTATAAATCACAGGATTAACACCGGCGCCGGGCAGTAAATCTGAACCTGCGGGAAGTGGTCAGGGGTACCGTTTTTTGCAGGCAGACAGACATTATAACATCCATTTATGTTCCGGATGATTCTTTAATTTCTACCGCTTTCATAAATCCTTTTGATTTTAAAGTATTGCCTTCACCTTAAAATAAATCGTTGTGTAGACGATAGACCATACAAATTGACCTGCCAGTAAATATAAATAGTTTATTTTCCTGTGCCTGAAATACTTTGTAACGAGTAACACTCCAACCGGGATAGATAATACAACCGGAGACAGTATTATGATACCGGGAAGTCCGACCTTGTTTTTGAGAAAAATCAATCGTCTGTTTCGTTTTGTAAATATTCTTTTATGTCTTTTTGAGTCATCTGCTTTTTTTGGCCACAATGAATTAATAATCCTGATGGCAACCTTTGAAACAAAGGCAAACACAATAATACCTAATAGTCCTCCTATATTAGTATAAAGAATGGTTTCAAGGAAAGACATTTTGAAGATGTAGATGGCAACCGGGAAAGTGGCAGCAAATTTCCATGTGCTTGAAGCTATAACAATCAATTCTTCCACGGCATATAGATGTTACAATAAACCATAAACAGCAGCATACGCAAATTTCATACGGATTTGGTTTCTGAACAAATTTAGTAATGCCTTAGCGGAAAATGAAATCATTCTGCCTGAAGATTAGCCTCGGGAAGAGGCATTGTTTAATATCAGCCACTGATCAGCAATTTTTAAGTGCCCGCTTTTTGTACCTTTGGGAAGACATTAACAGGTTAGTGTTACAGATAATATAGAAAAATATGTCACACCAGGATGCCTCAAAAAAATCGATAACATTTGCATTACTCGCCAACCTCGGGATTGCCATTACAAAAACAGCCGCTGCCGTTGTTACCGGATCGGGGGCACTGCTTGCAGAATCGATCCATTCCTATGCTGATTGCAGCAACCAGGGCCTCCTTTTCTGGGGATTGAGAGCTACCAAGAAAAAACCAGACCCGGAACACCCGCTGGGATATGGGAAAGAGATATATTTCTGGTCATTTATGGTTGCCCTGATCCTGTTCAGCATGGGCGGACTTTTCTCAGTTTATGAGGGAATCCACAAAATAGGGATGCATGAAGGTATAAAAAATCCGGGAATAGCAATAACTGTTCTGGCGATAAGCATGGCCTTTGAAGCAGCATCCCTTTACGGTTGCCTGCAGCAGGTGAAAAAATTGAGGCACAATGTACCATTGAGGACATGGTATAAAAACAGCCGCCAGAGTGAGCTGATAGTTGTTCTCGGAGAAGATACAGCTGCAATTCTCGGACTCACCTTCGCTTTAATTGCTGTTGTCATGTCAGTTATTACCGGAAATCCGGTTTATGATGCAATAGGAAGCATAGGCATCGGGATTCTTCTTGTTATCATTTCATTCGTCCTTGCCATTAAAATAAAAAGCCTTCTTATAGGCCAGAGCACTGATGAAGATACAACGGCTCAGATAAAATCACTGCTCGAATCGAGGCCTGAAATTGAAACCATAATCAACCTGATCACCTTTCAGCTTGGCCCGCGGATAATGGTGGCCGTAAAGGCAAAAATGAAAAATACAAATTCAGTCGATGATCTGATCCTTAACATAAACAAATGTGAGTCAGATCTCAGGAAGAATCTTCCCGCTGTTCAGTGGGTATTCTTTGAGCCGGATATCGAATGAAATCCTTTTATTCACTCATGCTGTTACAGGAGGACTGTGAAAGATCAGAACATACACTCGGGCGAAGAGTGGTCAGGGTCAAAGGCTTTTGCAGGGGAATCGATAATCTCATGCTTTAACTTTTCACTTTATTACTGTTCTTTCCCTCAGATTGTATCTGTCGCCTTCGCGCAGGAAATAGAAGATCTGTTCTTTTTCAGGTAATTTCTTCAACTCTGACCCTTCCCTCGACCAGAATTTCCCGTCATAAACAACAACATAACTTTTCCCTGCAACTTCAAAAATATCTCCCTTAACAATTATGGCTGTCGATTCATCAATTCCAATCCCAAGTAATTCAGGATGAATCCTTAGTATTTCAAACATGTCAAATTGCCGGTTCCTGGCAAGTACATGCTGATCGATTGCGACATTCTTCAAAAACCCGAAACCTTCCTGATGATCACCCATCATTACCTGATTATTCTTTGTATCTCCCCGTACCAGGAAACTGCCCTGAATGGTAGCTCCGGCCGATGAACCTCCGATTGTACCTCCGTTTTCAAGAACTTTCCACAGCATTTTTTCAGTCAGCGTATTCTTATATGCGTCAACAAGTCTCCATTGACGCCCACCGCTGAACCAGACCAGTCTGGCATTTAAAAGTGGCTTCACAAATTCTTCGGTATTGGCTACATTCCTGTCGGTTGTATGAAGAACAGTAACATTTGTCGCACCCATTTTTCTGAGCATCCCTGCTTCACCAAAATTATCATCATAGTTTTCCCTCCCGTCAGCAGTGGGAATAACCACAATCGGGATCTGAATGCCTCCGCTTATTTCCATTATCTTTTTATTCAGCGATTCACTTATTTCACCCCCGCCGATGATAATGAGCGTTCCGTTAGCAGGTCCTGATGAAAAACCCTGAGTGGAGGCATTCTGACAGCAAAGGGTAAGAGTATGATTAATCAGGAGCAAAAGGATCAGGTAAGTTTTCATCTTTTTTAAAACCAGATATCAGCTCAAATCTAGTAAATTACTGATCTCCATATAACCGGGAGAATTAATTTTGGCACAATTTGTCAGATACTATTCCTTGACTTCTAAACTTTGGTTTCTTTATTGGAGGCAGAGTATGTTATGCCAGTCCTCACTTACCATTTCCTGTTTTCAGGTTTTTCATGATGCAACGAAGACCTGATTATGACCGTCATTATATATGAGAGACATGATTATCTGTGAAATTATGTAATTTTAAGTTAACACACCCCGGATTTAGCTTTGAAATGTTTGAAAACATCTGAAAACATATTGAATGATGAAAAATTGGGATGAAGGCGAATTGGAAAGATTTATAAGGGAAAACAAAGATAAATTCAATAAATACCCTCCTCATCAGGATCACGCCCAGCATTTCCTGAAAAAACTAACAACCAAGTTTAAGGAAGTGATTGACATCATGCCTTATCTGGCAAAAGCAGGTATAGTTACAGTTCTGATTTTCATCATATCTTTTTTTCTGTGGAAGGCATACTTGTGTCCGCCCCTGACCCGCATTTCTTTTAAGTACTGGAAAGTTGAACATAACTATAAGAGTCAGATCAATCGGAATATCCGGATGAACTACAGATATATTACCAAACCTGACGAGAAGGAAGAATTTGATTCCGAACTTCAAAAATTTGATGAGGCCTATAAAGTTCTGAAGCAAAAATTAAAAGAAGATCCTTCAGAAGATAATATTGCAAATATGTTGCGATTCTATAAAGACAAGATTCTGACATTGCAGGAAAATGCACAATATCATCAATATAGAAATCCAGGAAGGGAGTAATTATTATTGGGTGTATTATCCTTTGTCTGACATAAAATCAAAAGCTCCCTTTCTCAGATTGATCCCATATTCAAGATAAGCTTTCAGACAGGCAAGAAAATTAGCCCATCCGGCTGAATTTCCTGCAAGCCATTGAATTCCTTTTTCATCATTATCCCGGCTTCCCTCTGAAACAGTCACGAGGGTCGAGCTTTCGCCCCGCGGGGTCAGTGTAATTTCCACTAAAAGTTCAGTACCTTCTGCATCCCAGTTAAAGGAGATATATTCATCCTTTATAATTTTCACGACTTTGACAGGAAATTCCATGTTAAACTCCGGGAATTGCCACATAACCTGCTTTCCCGTTTCCAGTCTTCCACTGCTTCGCGAAATGAAATACTTTGACATTTTATTCGGATCGACAATTGCTTCAAACACTTCATTGACAGGTTTTAATACCTGAATAGCTGTTTTAATTTCGAGTGACTTATCTTTCATAATGTTGCATTACAGGTCGCAGGCCTTTATAAGCTATTTCTGTTCCGTAAGGAACATAGTTGCTTAAACCAGGGTTTTTTTATTAAGATATTAATAATTGTAATAATGAGATGAATTTCGATTAATGGGAAGATCTCGAGGCAGCCATTCTACTTATCTCAAACATTCTGAAAGACCTTGACCAGCTCAATTCCTTCATTTTTACCAAGGTTCCCTGAGTACTGCTTGTCGACAGGATTGTTCCAGTGTTCATGTACACCAAGACTTTTTGCCATAGGAAGGCCATCTCCGTTGGGTCTATAGACAATCCCTGCAGGCCAGTTGCCTGAATCTGCCGTCTGGTGCAGGTAATCATCAACGCCGGGATCAAGGATATGCTGAACGGTATGTCCTGGGTAGGAGAACTCTGTTCTGAGAAAATCATAAGCTACTGATTCTATCGCTACAGGGTCGAGCGACATGAACAGGGACGAACACCAGTGATCATTGAACGGAGGCATCAGAAATTTAACCGGAAGCCCATTCCAGTCCGAACCCGACCAGAGAGCATCAAGGATGTAGAAAAGATTCTTGTCTCCTGTGTGTTTGTTACCCATGATATCTACAAGAACCCTGTAATATCCATATCCCCTGCTGTTATTGTTTTTCAGTCCGGGGTGAAGGTGTGCGGCACTGCGCCTTGTCTGTGTCCCGAAATGATTTTTTGCACACAGGGTGATCCCTGCGATCCCATGTCCTTTCATCGCAGCAAGATTGATCAGGTATTCTGCATCCTCCAGTACCTTATAGATCTTATCACTTCCGGCCCCGCTCATTACTGTTTTATTATCAGAATAGAAGATCAGATCCCTGCTGCTTTCTCCGCTAATTATTCTTCCGTGTGTGGCATCAAGGCTTGAAAGATAATTTACCCGTGGAAACTCTGAATAGTATTTAATGTATTCATCCTGATATAGATTCCTCATTGCATCACCAACATAAATGAATTCCTGGGGTACGCCTGCCTCATGGACCAGTTGCCTGAGCATCGAAAGGACTATCTGGGGTGAAGTCTCGCATGCCAGAGGCAGGGGATTATCTTCAAGACGTCTGTAATCAGGTCCCATTCCTCCGGAGGCTGAAGTTCTGTTCAGCTTAATATATATCTTTTCTCCCTTATTGTAAGGAATCTTGCCTTTCCCCCGTTTCTGGTTATGATGTCTGAAAACTGCATCCCAAACATCACTGGCATTTTTCCTGCCGGTCATTGAAGAAAGTCCTGCTGCAAGCATCTGATCAACTATTTTCTGGCTGGTGTTATTCTCCATGAACCAGGCATCATTTTTTACATCAGGTGTCTTATCTGATACGGGTTTATTTGTGCAATCAGGGTTTGTGGCTGCAGGATTCCAGACCCAGCTTACCCTGCCTGGGAATATTCCCTGTGCCTTCCCAATGGGTTTGTTTGGAGCATGGAGATTTTCTGCCTGATCACCAGTAATGAAAGGATAAGTTTTCCCGGTGTTACCTGATTCCATGTCAGGTATCCTTTTACCTTCCCTGGCATTGACAGCCGACATGAAAAGGCCCCACTGAAACGGAGCCACGATCAAACCTTTCAGGATCTGGCGTCTGCTGATTTTTTTTGCTCCTGATTTTAAAGTATAAGAGGTTGAAATAGCTTTTAAGACAGATTTGTTTTTCATCATTTCCAGGAATTTTATATTATTCTTTACCTGGTGAAAATTAGTAAAATTCTACTTAAATGATTACCGGATTAAGATAACAGATGTTCACTTTCCTGCCTGATCCAGGAGTTTAATCAACCACGGGTGCAGTTATGTTCTCTTCATTATCCCTGTGAACATGTTTATTCTTCTTTCCTCTGAGTACAACCGATATTCCACGGTCTCCTTCGTTCCTGACAATCCTGATTAATTTCTGTCTTTTAAGATCAATACTGTCTGTCACGGATTCAATCTGATTATAGTTGATGTAAGTTTTATCTTTTGAGATAGTGATTATATCAGTTCTGAAAAGGAAAACCAGAAAAATAACAGACTTTGCTATCACCAATGGTATGATAAGTCTCCTCACTTTTTTCCAGATCATAATACTTTCTTATTTTAGCTGGCGAAATTACCCTGAATAAACGAGGATTTGCAGGTTTCGTGTACAATTAACATAACTTTAACTTTATGCCGCTCACGCTTTTATTAATAAAAGATATAACGGGAAATCTCAGAATAGATTATGTTAAATCCTGTCAAGGTGCTTTCAGGCCTTCCATTGAAGCGGATAAAAAGGATACAATGAATTTAAACCAGTGTTCCGGAACTTTCATCATGACCGTATTGCTTTAAGAACTAACTTTGTTTATAAATGATTTTCAGGGTTATTTTTGTTCTTCCTTAATAGCAATTTATGAATATCGAAATCCTGAGAGAATACTGTATCTCAAAAAGAAATGTCACCGAAAGCTTTCCATTTGGAGATGACACACTTGTTTTCAAGACAGGGGGAAGGATTTTTGCTCTGGTAAATCTCGAAGGTGAGCTTAGTATAAATCTGAAATGTGACCCGGTACTGGCTATTGAATTAAGGGAAAGATATTCATCCGTAATACCCGGGTATCATATGAACAAGAAACACTGGAACACCGTTTATATCGACGGATCAGTTCCTGATAAAGAAGTGTTTTCATGGATCGACCATTCTTATGACCTCGTATTAAAAAAGAAGTGATTTTATATTTATTCCTCAGGGAATCGCCTTCATAAGTGCACTCATTGGGCATGCCTGCAAAGAATCCTTAAATGCAGGCAGGTATAAAAAATGGTCTGGATCCGGTTAAAAAACAGAATATTGATAGAAAGTCACTCATGACAAATGACATTGTGATTGACTATATTCCAATAATCAAATAAATCAGTGTAATCTTATAGGATTTGGAAATTAGCTGACTTTTATTAGATTTGCTAAAATAGCAATCGATCTGTATTTATATGATTCAAAAAAGCAGATGGTTCTTTGGTGGTTGTTGGCATTCCTCTTTATCCTGAACTCATGCTCCAAACCTCTGGAATGGCCTGAATCGCCTTTATATGTTTTCGATAAGATAGAGTCGCGATTAACATACCCTGCAGACAGGGATAGCGCTTTAAAAGCAATTGTCGGTCATTATGCTCATTATGATGTAGTGGCATATGAAGACACAACAACCAGAACGACAATGCGTACTTTCATCATTTCATACGGATTCACTGATTTTTACCTGGAAGACGGCAAACTTATGCAATCTGACAGGTTTGTGCATGCTGAACAAAAACTAAGCAGGAAAAATGCCGAATCAGTCTTCAGTGATGAAGCTGTACAGGCTATCAAACCAAGGGTAAGGGAAGTTGAACTGTTTCAGAAGGACGGGACCTGGCATATCTACAGTCCCGAGAGCCCAAGTCTTCTGGGTATAAAAGGTGACCCAACAAAACCTCTTTCTTCCGATCGAAATGACCCAAACCTGACAGATCCTGATCTTGACGGCCATCCGGGAGTCACAGTTAAAATCAGTGTAGGGAAGTTTTTCAGAGGCGAGATTTATCTGATACGAAGGGAGATCTTCAGCAATTATCTGACTTTGAACAGTAATGGAACACTTAGCGGTTATGTTATTGACAGATCAGAACAATTTGTGGTTGGAGCTTCAAAAAAAATATTGAATCAGGAATCGCATAATTTTCAACATCCTGATAAAGGGCTGAGTCAGGTATTGCTGGTTAAGATAAACCCCGAAATTGACACTCCCGATGAGTTAATGAAGATAAAAGATGATATCTTTCCGGCAGAACCGGAATTCCGCCGAAGTAAAAAATAGGGCAGGATCTTTGAGATAAATGGCTAATATAAATTGGAGGTTTTACCTGATTATAATTACAAAAATCAACCCTCAAATCTGTTAAACAATGAATGAGCATTCAACCGAACAGGAGAAGAAATCAGACTCTCCTGGTTTAAATACGGAAAGCCTTAAAGAATTGTGGTCGAGAACATATAACACAGAAGGAAAGCCCGACTGGTCACATATACTTCCTTATTATGATGATAATATCTATTTCAGAGATTCCATTCAGGCAATACACGGCATAGAAGAATTCAGGGCAATGACCGAGCGTCTGACTAAACGTTCAAAAGACCTGAAAATGAATATTGTAAATGCAGTTATGCATGAAAGAATTGCTTTTATTGAATGGGAGATGACAATCAAGTATAAGAAAAATCCAAGCTCAGTCCTGTATGGATCAAGCCGTCTGACTTTAAATGAGGATGGAAGGATAATTGAACAAAGAGATTATTATGATCTGTGGGGCGACATTTTTGACAATATACCACGATTCGGAAAGGCTTACAGAAGATTTATGATAAAAAAATTCGGATAGGCATTGACTTACCTGAAAATCAGGGCTTTTTTTCACTCGCTAAAAATATAATTATGAAAAAGACTACTTGTTCTTTATTATTTCTGGCATTCTTTTTTTGTGGATCAATATCAGCCCAGACAGGCGCTCGCTTTGGTCTCAAAACTGGACTGAGCCTTGCGACCCAGTATGGAATTTCTCCGGCTGATGATATTTATCAGGTTGAAACCAGCGGACGGAAAGCTTTCGCAGGTGGTATTTTTGCATACTTTCCCGTTACTGAATCGGTTGGCATTCAGCAGGAACTTTTGTACGCCATGAAGGGATCAGGGCAGGATGTAACCATCACGACGCCTTTTAATATTAATACCGTATCAAAATATAAACTTAACTATTTCGAAATGCCTATAGTAGTAAAATACAAATTTGTCAATATCGGGAATATCGGGATTTACGGTAGTGCAGGAATAGCATTGTCATTATTAATCGACGGGAACTACAATATTAAAAGCACAATTAATACAGGCGCTCCAACATTGATAGTAACAAAAGAATCAGGCAATATGAAAGGTGTTGACACTTTTGACTATTCTTTTGTATATGGTGCAGGCTCAGATTTTAAGTTTCTTAGTAAGGACTTTTTCTTTGAATACTGTATGACAATCGGATGGAATACACTTGCCCTGCCCAACGCTTCAGGTGCAGACCCCGTCCCATTACGTAATCAGGACTATATTTTTGCGCTGGGCATGTATTTCTAGATACTTTTATGAATTAACATAAATTGCATTTGAGTCTTTTAAAAATCTCCCAGTTTACTTTATGAGGAATAAGAAGTTTGCCAAATATTTTAAGGAATATCAGTGGTCAAACATATCTGCAATGATCAGGAACAACAGGTTGGCCCCAAAGATATGCCCTGAAGATTTTAAAAAGAAGCTTGTTGTAATAACAGGCGCAACATCAGGAATAGGATATCTTACCGCAAGGGAATATGCTTCTCATGGTGCAGACCTGATCTGTATAAACCGTAATCAGAAAAAATCGGAAGATTTGAAAAAAGAGATTGAAAGCGAATTTGGAGTCAGATGTGACTTCAAAATAGCGGATCTGAGTAATTTGAAGGATACTAAGAGGGTGGCAGAAGAACTCTCAAAGCTTGAAAGACCGATCGATGTTCTGATTCATAATGCGGGTATATATCTTACCAGGAAGGAACTGACGGTTGAAGGATTCGACAAGGTATTTGTCGTTCATCACCTTTCGTCATTCATTATAAACATGCTTCTTGCCGAAAAGTTAAAATCCCAGGGGGAAGGCAGAATTATATTCGTCAGTTCAGAAGGCCATCGCTTTGCCGCCTGGGGTTTACATCTGGATGATCTGAACTGGGAGAAAAGGCATTATACCGGATTAAAAAGCTATGGCTCGGCCAAACTTGCACAATTGCTTTCAATGCTCATATTTGCCGATTATCTCCGGCCCTGGGGAGTAACTATAAATGCAATGCACCCTGGTGCTGTAAGATCAGAGACCGGACATGAAAATGGAGCTGTTTACCGTTGGGTTAAAAAGCATATCTACAATAAGATCCTGAGACCTACGGAAATAGCAGCAGAAGCGATCTACTTTCTTGGCGTCTCGGAAGAAATTAAAGGTGTAACCGGAAAGTTCTTTAACCTGACCACAGAGGAAGAACCTGCGCCTCCTGCTCTTGACCTTGAGGCTGCATTTGAACTATGGGAAAAAAGTGTGGAAATGACAGGAATCAGGGATATTACCCAAAAGACTGAAACTTCATGACGGAAAAGAAATATCGCTCAATAGTTGTCGGAGGAGGAATAGCCGGACTTACCAGTGCTGCATATCTTGCCAGGGAAGGTCATAGCGTTTTGCTTATAGAAAAAAATAAGGAATGCGGAGGACTGGTGAATTCTTTTTCACATAACGGCTTTCATTTTGACGCCGGTATAAGAGCCCTCGAAAATGCCGGAATAATTTTCCCAATGTTAAATGAACTGGGAATTAAACTCAATGTTGTTAAGAGTCCTGTTACTGTCGGAGTGGAGAATGAAATCCTGAATATCAACGACATCGGAAGTCTGACTGAATATAGCAACATGCTGAAGAGATTGTATCCCGGAAGCGAAGCAGAAACAGATCAGATGATAAAAGTGATCCGGAGGGTAATGAAGCTCATGGATGTTCTTTATGGTGTTGATAATCCGAATTTCAAAGAACTGAATAATGACAGAAGATATCTCTTTAAAGAGCTTCTTCCCTGGCTGCCGAAATTCCTTCTTACAATAGGAAAAATAAACAGGATGAATGTGCCGGTTGAACCATTCCTTGACAGGATTATTAAAAACCGGTCACTCAGGGATATTATTTCCCAGCATTTCTTCAGGAACACGCCTGCATTTTTTGCCCTTAGCTATTTTTCTCTTTACCTCGACTATTTCTACCCGATTGGAGGTGTAGGCAGGCTGGCTGAAGAGCTGGGAAAAAAGTTTATTGAATGGGGTGGTGAGTTAATAAGGGAAACAACAATAAAAAAGGTAGAAGCATATCAAAAGAAGATAACTGACTGCAACGATGTTGACTATTTATACCAAAACCTTATCTGGGCGGCCGATCTCAAGACTTTTTACAGGATTACCTCAACAGACGGGTACTCCGGAAATATCAGGGGAAAATTTGAAAAAACCAGAAATCTTCTGATGAAAAAAAGGGGAGGGGATTCCGTTTTCACACTTTTTGTTGAGGTTGATGAACCTTCTGAGAGTTTTGGAAAAATTGCACATGGCCACTTTTTCTATTCTCCATCGAGGAAAGGCCTGGGTGAAACGCGCTGGGGAGAACTCGACGGTATAACCAGCGAACCCGGAGAACCGGAAAAGTCACGGATACTAGATTGGCTTGATAAGTTTCTTACGTTTAATACTTTTGAAATCTCAATTCCTGCCCTGAAGGATCCGGAAATGGCACCGGCAGGAAAAACCGGTATTATCATCAGCATACTGGCTGATTATGATTTGTTTAAAAAAATCGATGACGCAGGCTGGCACGAAGAGTTTGTAAAAGAAATGGAAGAACGGATCATCAGGATAATTGGCGATTCAATTTATCCCGTTTTAAGGGATAAAGTAACAGATCGTTTTTCATTCTCCCCGCTAAACTACGCTAAAAGAGTCGGAACTTCAGAGGGAGCTATTACAGGATGGTCCTTCCGCGAACAGGTTCCTGTAATCAATAAGATCCTTGCAGCTAACAGCGCAGTCGAAACACCCATACCTTCAATTTACCAGGCAGGACAGTGGACTTATAGCCCGGCCGGAGTACCCATGTCGATTCTCACAGGTAAACTTGCAGCACAAAGGATCCTAAAGGCTTAAGTCCCTACAATATCAAAAGGAGGGAAACTGCTATCAGTATTGTAACTGATATTCCAATTATAAGCTGTTTTACAATGGTTTGTGAGGAGAATGTTGTGAATTTTTCTGACTGTGCGAGAATATTATACTTTCTTATCAAATCATCCCGGTCTTTCACATTTGTATAACAGCCAGGACTATCAGCAATATAATGCTGGGTGAAAGGGAAACAAATTACCGTGCTGATTTCCGGATAAGCCAGGCCGGGAAACAATGTGTTTTCCGTTATTCTGATATCCTCAGCAGGAATATCCAGGGCCTCATGAACTTCGGCCGGATCAAATATCACTGCAAAAGGGTTATCCTCCCCTTTAGCAAATCTTTTGCAGTGACCTACTGAAGTATTACCCATAAGCCATAGATCCTGATCCAGGCTCCGCATTTTACCCCTTTTAATGCTGCCGGATAATAAAAGCTTTCTGCCAGTCTTTTTTTCCTGAATTTCAAGGAATACTTCTCCCTTTGAACTGGTCGTAAATATGGCTCTTTCACAATTCGGATCGGCAATACCTTTAGTTGGCAGAGCAATAATTGTATTGCTTAATATATCAATGAAAATGAAAGACAATAATCCGGTTTTTTTATCTTTTGCTATTAAATATACCTCCTGCCTTGTCCCCCAGAAAGTACTGGCTCGTGTATTCAGATTACCGATACCCATGTAATAATCGGGCTCATCGTCAGAAAACAATTTTGTCTTTGAAAGTTCGTACCGTTCCGGAAGCAATGATTTTGCATATTCAATATCCCTGAGCCTGAAGAACAGGAAAAGACTGTATGGATCAATGGCAAAGCCTATATAGGGAGTCTTTTTTGACGCCCTGTATAGAAATCTCTTCATAATTTCTGAAGGCAACAATTTTTTAAATTTCTGAAAGAAAAGGATATTGCTGACCTCCATTGGGTTGATCAGGCTTTCAACCCCTTTTAAAAACTTTTCTTCGTTCTGTGTTTCCATTTTTTCAGTTTAAATAGAAAAATGAAGAACTTTTTCATAAACCTACAAGATTTATTTTACTTTGTAAAGTCAATTTTAACAAACCTTTTCCTGCGAATTTAATATTTTGAATCAGGTGGTCCTCTACGACCTGATGTAAAAGATCCTTCCTGTTTAACTGATTTGTAACATTACTCTTTAGCCTTGCCTTTCCGGCATATTCAGACTGACCTGACTTAGAAAGTTTACTCCTGGGCAGACATTTTGCCTGGGGAAATGTGAGGGATCAGGCTCCCGAATCTGCTTAAACCAAACCTTTTTAATATATTTGTGTACAACAAAAAAACTTCCCCATGAAAGTCATTCCGCTAGATGCAGTAGAGAAAAAGAAGGTCAATTTGGAAGGTGCTGCAGGCGCCTGGAAACAACTTCCGCTCGGTAAGGAAGATGGAGTTCCCGTGTATTCATACAGGGTTTTTACAGTTGAACCCAATGGACATACACCCTACCACAGTCACCCTTATGAACATATGAATTTTGTCATTGAGGGCGAAGGAGTTCTTGTTAATGAAGCAGGAGAAGAATCACCGCTTAAAACCGGTGATTTTGCGCTTGTCAGTCCCGGCGAGAAGCATCAATACAGAAATTCTTCAGCCGATAAGGATTTCAAAATGATCTGCGGCGTACCAAAGGAATTTGAATAGGCCCGACTGAAACTCAACTTTTTCTGATCCTAAACTGATAGCAGGCTAATTATTGTCTGCAGGATAATATCCGGCATATTTTGTCGAAAGAATTCCTTTTTTCAAAATATGCCCGATTTGTTTATCGTTATCTGTAAGTAAAAGTCAGAACTCCATGGTACATAACATAACAATTCAGCCCGCAGAATTCGTCAGGACATTGCTGAAGGAAGACAGACGTGCAGAGCTCGCTGAGTTATTGGATTCCATGTCATCAAATGATGTGGTTTATCTGATGAGCAGGCTTGGCAAGAAGGAACAGTATAAACTGCTTACGATCATCAACCCAGATGAAGCAGCAGATGTTATTGAGGAACTGCCTGATGTGCAGGCTGCTGAAATCATTGAAAATTTGGATGCCGGTAACGCAGCAGCCATCATAAACCGGATGAAAAGTGATGACAGGGCTGATCTGATGAGTGAACTTGACAGGAAGGATGCTGAGGCAATATTTACAGAGATGCATCCCGAGGAAGCTGCGAGCATCCGGAAGATGATTGAATACCGTCCCGACACCGCTGGCGGATTGATGCTGACCGAGTATATTTCTTATCCGGCTTCTTTAACAGTAAGGGAAGCTATTAATGACCTCAGGAAAAATGCCGAAAAATATAAAAACTATCATGTAAGATATCTCTATGTCGTTTCGGAAAAGAATCATTTTGTTGGCGTACTTCAGATGCAGGAATTATTGCTGGCAGGATCGGAGCAGAAACTGTCGGAAATTGTAATAAAGGAAGTGACAGCTGTAAATGTAGATACCCCTCTCGATAAGCTTATCGACCTTTTTGAAACCCATAATTTTTACGGATTCCCGGTTGTTGATGACCAGGGTCAGCTTATCGGTGTAATCCGCCGTAAAAACGTCCTTGAAGCAGAAAATGAACGGGCTACCTATGAACATCTTCAAACACAAGGTATTGTTGGTGGTGATGAATTGCGAACAATGCCGGTTATGGTCAGATCCAGAAGACGGCTTTCATGGTTGTCGGTGAATATCTTGCTTAATCTTTTAGCTGCCAGTGTCATAGCTTTTTACCAGGATACCCTGAGTTCAGTTATTGCCCTCGCAGTGTTCCTTCCGATTATATCGGATATGAGCGGATGTACTGGCAATCAGGCAGTTGCTGTAAGCATGAGGGAATTGTCTCTGGGGATTATAAAGCCGGGAGAAGCTTTCCTGGTATGGTTCCAGGAGATCAAAGTCGGACTTATCAACGGACTGGTACTGGGAATTCTGATAGGTCTGGCGGCATTTCTCTGGAAGAAAAATATCTATCTTGGCCTTGTTGTCGGAGGAGCCCTGGCTATCAATACACTGGTTGCAGTATCAATAGGCGGGACCGTCCCCTTGATATTAAAGAGGATGAAAATAGATCCCGCGCTTGCATCCGGACCTATCCTGACGACCATTACAGATATGGTAGGATTCTTCCTTGCACTCACCTTTGCAACAATAGCCCTCGGCAGGCTTACCTGAAACACATGATCAGGGGTTTGTAAAATGCTTTGTCTTCATCAGGATTCTTATCCCGGATTTAATGCTGTCAGGCTATTATAACAAAGTCATTATCTTATTTCAGCTTAATGGTTGCCTCAACATTGTTTGCAGTAAGCTTTAATGCATTTTCATATTTGTCAATATTGAGATATACCATATTGGCCTGCTCAGGATAAATGCTCGTCAGTATTTTATTCCTGATCCTGAGATTCTTTGGTTTTTTGTCAGAACGATATGAAAGACTCATAATAATTTCATAATTGTCGATCGAAAATCCCGAGAGAGTTCCCTGCAGCAATTTCCCGTTTAAATAGATTTGAACCCTTTCATTAAAGTAGTCAATGATTCTGTTCTGGAAAAAATCTGCCGGATCATTGATTTTTCCGGAATCGAATTCAGGCTGATACAGCTTGTAATCAAGCAGGAAGTCATCATAATACATTCTGAACGACATTATTATTGTATCATTTCCGGGATCCTTGTTCAGGGTGATCAGTGTAACACGCACAGGGTGAAATAAGAGAAAAACGTTCAGTATCAAGATTTTAAACATCAGATTGATTTTTTTCAGTTCATTGTTTTCCCGGATATTTCTTTTTCAGGATGAAAGTTTCTTCAAAATTGCCTGATGTAAATTTTCTGGCTGATTCAAAATTCCTGTCTCTGAATGTTACAAGGTTTTCGACTCTGGAAGATAACCCTGTCAGCATAGTGTTTATTACGGTAAATTTTTTCAATCTCCTGCTTACCCGGTATAGCATGACGAACTTTATATCTCCTCCGTCGTCTTCCAGATTTCGCAATTTACCTATAACCTCCCGGTCATTTACCAGGATTCTTATTTTAGAATTCAAATAGTTGTTTGCCAGGTCAGCCGGAAAAGGTTTGAGGCTTCTCAGAAATCCAAGGTCCAGATCGTCAAAGATGGTTTGCTGATAATCACGAAGAAACAATTCATAATTGATCCTTACCGTTACTTTGAGGGAATCTGTGCCATTGATATAATCGATGCCTGTAAATGTCACAGGAATCTGCTGCAGCGATATCAATACCGGTATGATCAGAATCTTTAACATTCTGGTTTATCTTTCGATATTGTATTTATTGAACTGTTCATGCCGGCTCTGACACAATCCGGAGTTAAAATATTCAGCAAAGTTTCACCTTACCGGATCAAATATATAAAATCATTACGACTGTAACATCCGGAATGGGAATATGACAGAAATGTCAGTTGTTAATATTTTAACAATTCCTATAAGATAATCGCAGCAAAAATAGGGTGTATTGACCTGGTTTTTCTACTGTGATGTCAGTTTTTTAAAATCCTCATTTTCCCAGAGGTTTTTATAGTCTTCATCTTTTTGTGCATATGATTTGAACTGAGGATTCATGGAAACGGCTTTACCGAGATCGGCAAGTGCTTTTGCATAATCACCTTTCAAGCAATAAACACAGCCTCGGTTGTAAATGAAAACCGGCTGGCCGGGAGAAAGACTTACTGCCTTATCATATGATGCAATGGCTTCATCAAACTTATTGTTCTTTGCCAGGAGACCTGCCTTATTCTGCCATGCATCTGCGTTTTCCGGACCGAGAACCGTAGCTTTTTCATATGCAGCCAAAGCATCGTCAGGCTTATTCAAACCCTCAAGTATCTGCCCTTTCATTAACCAGTTCAAGGCAGTATCAGGCTGCATGGCAATGAGCTTCTCAGCATTGGCAAGAGCATCATCAAGATGTCCGTATTCAGTCTGAAGAAATACCTTGAAGAAAATTATCCCGGCATTACCCGGATGTGATTTTTCAAGATTCTCAAGTTGTCCGATCGCTTCCTGTTCCCCCGTCGGGCTTCTTTTCATGTTTATCATTAACCAGTACTGTACTGCATCCCTGTTTGCAGGGTAGGCAGTCATAATGTCAGTGCAGATTTTTGAAGCCTCTTCTGTCTGGCCCTGTTTCGCAAGTTCCATGGCTTTGGATAGTTCTTCCTTTACGGATAAGGTCTGTGCCCCTGATCTGAAGCTTAGTAATAAAGCCACGATCATCATCGGAAGCAGAACAAGTCTTTTTTTCATTTGACCGGGATTTTGAGAGTTTATTTATAAGAAATAATTGTAGGTCAATATCTGCTGATGGGTTAATTCTAAAATTATACATTGCCGCGAAGTGGCACAATCTGAATAACCATGGGTGCAAACCCACGGTCAAAGTCAATATTCAACCCCTTCGGGGTTGCAAAGTGGGGGGAGGTCTTAACCGTGGGTTGCACCCACGGTTATTCAAATTTAACCCCTCAGGGGTTAAGATATCCATTTAAGTTAAAAATTCAAAGAACATTTGTATTATGTTTATTATTAACACTTTGTAGTGATTTATAAAATGTTAACGCATCACTACTATTGATCAATAATATTGACATAAGTTACAACTTCAGAAAGGCGAAGTCAAATAAATCTGGATCTCAGGATCTTGATCACCTGAAAGTATCTTTTTGGAAGTGTTGGACTATCAGTATACCTTTGTGAAATATTAAAACTGCAAATGGTATTGCGAACAATCATTGACAATGTCAGGACTTATGTGGTAATTGCCTTCGGCCTGCTTGTAATATCCATAGCCTGGACAGCCTTTCTGCTTCCTCACCAGATATCGGGCAGCGGTGTTTCCGGAATCGGGGCTATTGTTTTCTATGCCACAGGCATACCGATGGGTTACACCTATTTTGCCATTAACGTGGTGCTCATTATTATAGCACTTAAAATTCTTGGGAAAAATTTCGGCATCCTTACTATTTATGGTGTTGCACTTTCTGCTACCATGCTGACCATACTTCAACCCCTGATCCCTTCAGCAGTGGTTCAGGAAAAATTTATGTCGGCAATAATAGGCGGCATGCTTTGCGGCGTTGGTCTGGGAATAATATTCACAAGGGGAGGCAGTACCGGAGGAACGGATATAATAGCCCTGATAATAAACAAATACCGGAATATCAGCCCGGGAAGGATAATTCTTTATTGCGATGTTGTGATTATATGTTCTTCATACGTTGTACTCACCAACCTCGAATCGGCACAGAGGGTTGAAAGCATGGTATATGGATTCGTGACCATGGCAATACAGGCCTATACCCTCGATACAATTCTGACTGGAAACAGACAGTCGGTGCAGATAATTATCTTCTCGAGGCATTACGACAAAATAGCAGATCAGATAACTTCCAGGATGCACAGGGGGGTAACAGTTCTCGACGGTACAGGCTGGTACTCAAAGGAAAACCAGAAGGTGATAATAACACTTGTCAGGAAGAATGAATCAAGCGATGTTTACAGGATCATCAGGAGCATCGACGACAAAGCCTTTATCACCGTAGCCAACGTAATGGGTGTCTATGGAAAAGGATTTGAAGAACTGAAGAAATAAAAGAGCTTGAATCTTTTGACATAATTATTGATTAACTTGGAATAATTTTCCTGAAAAATCAGTAATGACCTTAACCAACGATAAACTCCAACTTATGATAAACCGAAGATCCTTTCTCAGGAAATCAGTTTTTGCAGCCGGATCCTTAATTGCTTTTCCTGCAATTGAAATTCCGGGATATGCAGCGAACGGCATAAAGATCTCTCTTGCTGAATGGTCTTTAAACCGCGCTCTTTATTCAGGAAAAATAGATCATCTCGATTTTCCCCGGATTGCTGCAAAAGAGTTCGGGATAACAAATGTTGAATATGTCAACGGCTTTTTTGGAGGAAAGAAAATGACCTTCAAAGAGGCCGGAAAAGACAGGGCATATCTTAATGAGTTATTAACGAGAAGCAAAGATGCCGGTGTTTTTAACCATCTGATAATGGTTGATGACGAAGGGCCTCTTTCTTCGGCAAATGCGAAGGAACGGCTTGATGGAGTGGAAAACCATAAGAAATGGATTGATGCTGCCAGGCTGCTCGGCTGTCTTTCAATAAGAGTAAACCTGCATGGTGAGGGTTCTCCGGAGGAAAGGAAGAAGGCTTCTGTCGACTCTCTTGGAAGGCTTGGTGAATATGCCTCACCGATGGAGATAAATGTGCTTGTCGAGAACCATGGCAGTGTCACATCAAATGCAGAATGGCTGGTAGATGTTATGAAGCAGGTCAATATGAGGAATGTAGGTACCCTTCCTGATTTCGGCAACTGGTGCCTCACACATCCCTGGGGAACTATCCAGGAAGGCTGCCAGGAAACCTATGACATATACAAGGGAGTAAAAATGCTTCTGCCTTATGCAAAAGGAGTCAGTGCCAAAACATATGATTTTGATCCTGCCGGAGAACAACCTTTGCTCGATTATAAACGATTGATAGGCATTGTTAAAGAATCGGGCTTCAGGGGATACATGGGCCTCGAATACGAAGGCATAAAGCAAAACGACGAATACGAAGGTATTCGCAAAACAGAAATACTGGTAAAAAGATACCTTTAGGTTATTCAGGATCCATAGGCAGTCTTCCGTTTCGAAAATGAAATACTGGATGTATTAATTTCACTTATCTGGTTTTGCCGGTGTCGAAAACGGAGGAGCGACAATTTTTATTTCCCCCTGAGTGTCAAGGAGTTTAAGAGCTTCCTTTACTGCTCTTTCCAGCTGAGGATCTATTCCCTTTGAAAGCGAAACGGCATCCTGGCGAACCTCAATATCCGGCGGAACACCCTCATTTTCTGCTACCCATTTTCTGTTAATCGGATCGAAGACCGCATTATCGGGTGCGGTAAGAGTACCTCCGTCAACCATTGCATAATGTACAGATGATTTAACAAGTCCTCCCCATGTCTTCGTACCTATAAGCGGCCCTATCTTCTGCTGACGGAATACCCAGGGAAAGAAGTCGCCGCCTGAACCCGACATCTCATTGATAAGCAGCACTTTCGGACCGAGAATACCTGCAGGTAGACGGAACGGAGCACCTCCCGGAGCTTCATTCGTTATTGCAGCCCGGAGGGTACGTTTCATAAGATCAACCATATAATCATCCAGAAGGCCTCCTCCGTTGAAACGCTCATCAATAACTGCTCCCAGCTTGTCCTGCTGTGCAAAGAAATACCTGTTGAAGGAAACAAATCCTGCTCCGCTTGTATTAGGCACCCATATATAAGCGAGTTTCCCGCCCGACAGCTTATCGACCATCCGGCGGTTGTCCTCTACCCATGTTCTCTGCCGCAGGCCAGATTCGCTTGAAACAGGCTTTACAACTTCCTTCCATGATCCGCTGAAAGCCGGAACCTTGTTTATATGAAGCGTTGTCTGTACATCAAGCGTGCCCTCAAGATACTGAAAGGGATCGTCGGCTGTCGTAATCTCCCTGCCGTTTATACCGGTAATATAATAACCTTCTGAGATGTTCATACCCGGACGGTCAAGTGGGCCTGATAACTCAGGATTCCAGCTTTCAGTGGTATAAATCCTTTTTATTTTCCAGTAACCATTTTCAGCAACCAGATCAGCTCCCAGCATGCCACATGATGGTCTGTCCGTTTCAGGATAATCCCCGCCGCCGACAAAGCTGTGTCCGACAGAAAGTTCTCCGTTCATCTGGTCGAGTACATAGTTCAGGTCAGCCCGGTGACGTACAAACGGGATAAGTGGAGCGTATTTGTTGTACACTTCATCCCAGTTTCTGCCATGAAGCGCCGGATCATAGAAATAGTCCCTTTCATATCTCCATGCCTCCTCAAAGATCTGTTTCCACTCGGCAAGCCTGTCGAGCTTCATCTTAAGTGCTACCTTCACCGGCTTTGCGTCACTTCCCGAAGCAGAGGCTGTATTCATTATTTTCCAGTCATTCCCTATTCTTGCAAGCATCTTGCTGCCATCGCTCGAAACCGATACCTGGCCGGCTCCGCTTACAAATTCCTTCGACTCCTGTTTTTCAAGTGTATATTTCTGAATGACAAGTCCGTTCACTCCTTCCTTTTGTTCTCCGATGAATACTGTTCCTGCCTGACCGCTTATTGTAAACCTCAGGTTTCCCCTCATGCCGGGAAGTGAAATTGTCCGTCTTTCAATATTGCTAAAATCGATAACGACATCAACGGGACCCTTTGCTGAAGTCTTTGTTGTATCCTTTGCCTCTTTGCCTGCCGTGGCTTTGGTTGTTTTCCTTGCATCAGCAGCAGGTTTTTTCTCTTTGGCAGCAGGAGTGCCTTCTTCATCGCTTTTTGGCTTGAAAGGAGATGGATCATCCTTTTTTAGGTTGATTATATAAGCCCCGTAGGTCGGATCGGAAGTGATGGCGCTTGTGTTTGCCCATCCTGATCCGAGAGCAAGGTTAGTGCTGGCCAGGAAATAAAGGTGACGGCCGTCCCTGTCCCATGCAGGTGAAAATGAATCAGCAAAGGAATTTGTGAGAGCGTAGATGCTGTCATTTTTTACTGACCAAATTTTAATCTGTCTGAAATTGTTAAGTCCGGTCTTTGTATAAGCGAGCCATTTTGAATCATGCGACCAGGTCAGCCCCATATCTCCCCGCTCGGTATTTACTCCTCCGACATCGGCAGTTCTGACAGTCCCTTTTTCAACATCTACAATCCTTATCCTGACCTTGTCGTCGGCGAATGCAATCATTTTGCCGTCGGGCGACCATTGCGGCTCCCATGCCATTTTTGATTCTCCGATAGGGATTATCTTTGGCTTTGTCATGCCGTCCTGAGGTGCGATATAAAGTTCATATCCCTTTCCTCCTGCATCGGAGAACCATGCAATGTCATTTCCCTTGGGAGACCAAACGGGTGCGCAGGGATTGCTTTCTACAGCCGGAGTGCTTGTCAGCCTGAGCACCTTTTGGCCGTCCAAATCCGAAACCCATATCTCACCCCCATAGGCAAAGGTTATGTGATCCTGACTGATCGAAGGCTGACGAAGCAAACGCGTACCCTGGGAAAAAGAATCTGCCCCGGGAGACAGTATTAGTACCATAAACAGCATGACCACGCGGCTCACCGGTGAAGAGAGCCCTGAAAGGAATTTCGGCAATACATGATTGCCGGTGAATGTGTAATTCATTTATTCAGAAATAAAATTTAAATGAAAGGAATACTGAAGGAATGGATAATGGTAATTTTCATTTTCTTTTCATAGCTGATATCAAAGTTACGTTATCGGAAGGAAGATGGCAAAAAAATAAAGTGTAATTATGGAGAAGAAGAGAGACAGATGACCAAAGTCGATGGCTGTCAGATCCTGCGCCGTTTTGCCGGCCGGATCTTTGGTGAAAGCGGAAGGGAGGGCAGAGGGGCGTTATAAACTTTGTATCCGATAAGTTTTTCGATACGCTCCATCTTATTATTGTCTGCCCTGGTGACAAGTGTCACAGCCAGTCCTGTTGTTTCAGCGCGTGCAGTGCGGCCAACCCTGTGAACATAATCCTCGGCATCGGACGGCACATCATAGTTTATCACCAGGTCGATATCCTTGATATCTATTCCACGGCTCAATACATCAGTGGCGACAAGAACACGTGTTTTGTGTGTTCTGAAGCTTAACAGAACATCTTCCCTCTCTTTCTGCCCAAGGTCCGATGAAATACCTTCAACCCGTGATTCCTTCGGGCGAAGCCCTTTTACTATTTCATGTACTTTTTTCTTTGTCGAGCTGAATATCAGGATGCTGCCGTATTCCGGGTTATCTGCAAGTAGACTCATTAAAAGAGGGAGTTTCTGTTTGTCATTAAGTCTGTAAATGGCCTGTATTACCCCATCTGCAGGTTTTGACATCTCAAGGGTGATCTCCACGGGATTCTTCATTATGTGCTTCGACAGTGCCCTTATTTTTGGGGGCATCGTTGCGCTCAGCATCAATGTCTGACGTTTTTTCGGCAGAAAGGATATGATGTGCATTATATCGTCATAGAACCCTATATCGAGCATTCTGTCGGCTTCGTCAAGCACCAGTACCTCTATCTTTTTGAAATTCACATATCCCTGGTTAAGGTGTGATATCAGTCTTCCCGGTGTGGCAACGATTATGTCTGCGCCTTTTGAAAGCGCGCTTTTTTCCTGGTCCCATCCGCTTCCGTCACCTCCGCCATAAACTGCCAGTGATGTGATGTTAAGCGTATATGCCAGACCCTGGATTTGATTGTCTATCTGGATTGCAAGTTCACGTGTCGGGACCAATACAAGGGAATGGGTATGTCCTGAGCGCTGTTCACATATATGGTTCATTACAGGTAGAAGGTATGCAGCAGTTTTTCCGGTGCCTGTCTGTGCACAGGCTATCAGGTCGCTGCCTTTGAGGATGACGGGAATAGCTTTTTCCTGTATGGGGGTTGTCTCCCTGAAGCCCATGTAACCTATTGATTCCAGCAGTTCAGGATTCAGGTTTAATTCGTCAAATAACACAAATGCGGATGAGTTTAATTATAAAAAGATTCCTGCAAAGGTAGTAAAAGGGGCGTTCTCATGCAATCTCTTTTGTGATCAGGATGGAGGCAAAAGAACGTGATTTCATTTAAAGGCGTAAAATATGTAGTGACAGTTAAAAATATACGCCTCTTTTGTCAGAAAGTCAAGTAAAACAAGAAAACAACCTCAGACGATGGGACATAGGGATGGCGGGGCGAAGAGACGGATTCCCGCGAAATAGGGTTGAGAGCATTAATGGATGATGAGGTGAAGGTTATGGATTTCCATTACACCGGGAATGGATTATCAGGTACCTGACATAGGCGTTTTTGTTCTTTGGCATTGTTGACCGCGTATTGTGCAATGTGAAAACGGGATCAAAGCGCCTAAAATTATGACTGGACAATATTGAATTGTAAGGGTGCCAGCCTTGCTGCTACTTTAACGTCACATCCAGATAAACCGAATAACGCCCGTATGACTCATAAAAAGGTCTGAAAACAACACTGTCAATTTTAAACTCCAGTTTCCCGGGATCGCCCGATACCGACTTGCCAATATCTTCTGCATTCAGTGTAACCTTGCGCCATTCCTTGAGCGGCCCGGTTTCCTGTGCTGCAAGCAGTACCGGACCGTAAAACAAACTTGCAATATTCTGCTGATCCATAACGGGCTCGAGATAAAAGCTGAACGGCATTCGCAGTTCAACAGTATCACCGTTTTTCCACCTGCGGTTTATTGAAAGATAACTTCCGGGCATTGCGTTGATCTTCAATTCTTTGCCGTTTATCTTCACATAAAAGCCTTTCGTCGCCCAATGCGGCACACGCACATTGAGATCAAACCTGCCTCTGCCATTAATGGTCAGAAGAGTCTTGTCTTCGTTAGGATAAGCCGTTGACTGAATTACAGTAAGATTCCTTTCTGTCCAGTATAATGTCGAGGGGATATATAGATTTACATACAAAGCCTTGTTGTCATTGCTTCTGAAATAGATCGGGTTTTGAAATTTAGTGTTGCTCTCAAGTGCCGTACCATTGCAACAGGCGAAGCCCGTCATGTCCGGATTGCCAAAATCTTTTTCGGAACCAGGCCTGAGGGGCACATGATATGTATTTCCGGGAGTGTTCTCAGCAACGGAGGCAAGGATGTGATTATAAAGCCCTCGTTCATAATAATCCATAAGTTCCGCACTTTGATTGAACAGAAACAGTCCGGCTGTAAGTTTTAGCATGTTGTATGTTGCACAGGTTTCATTCTGGCCGCCGGCAGCGAACCCGTTTTCATACAGAGTTGCAGGCTGGGCAGTAAAGCATTCCGGATTATCCGGGTTGCGTGCTCCTGCAACTCCTCCGATGCTGTACATATAGTCATTTGTGACCATGTACCGGAAATTATCGGCAATATGATAATATTCCGGAGCATCGGTATCGCGGTAAATTTCAAGCGCCCCGATGATCTGAGGGATATGCTGGTTCGCATGCAACCCCCTGAACAGATCCACATTTCTGGCCAGTCCGTGAGAATGTTCAGCATCGCCATAGAATAATCTTATGTTATCAAAAAGGTGTGCTGTTTCAAGATAGACAGGGTTTTTTGTTATCCTGTACAACCGTGCCATAGCTTCGTTCATTCCCCCAAACTCCCCTGCTATGTACCTGTTCCACATGCTTATGAGAGTCGTGGCCGGAAGTTTGCTCAGACGGGAATATACCCAGTCGCCCATGCCTTTTACAATTTCAAGCGCCTTTTCATTGCCGCTGATATCGTAGATATCCATCAATCCGGCCATTATCTTGTGCAAGGTATAGTAAGGCGCCCATATCTGGGCAGCCGATCCTCCGTATGTGGCTCCCTTTTCAAGCATTATGAACTGGTCGGGAGGATAAGCGCTTATAAATCCCTTTCCCCAGTTCCAGTAATCAGTCCGGATGCCTCCCTCACTCAGATCTGAATTGAAATCAGTTTTGCCAGGTCCGGGCGGAACCGCTGCAGGATCTGAAACAAATTCCCCTCCCGGCGTCTTAGGCTTTCCTGACAGTTGTGACAGTTCATAAAGAGTATTCACCATATATTCCATTTTGGCGGCAAAATCAGCCCGGAGCGAGGTATCATATCCGGTTCCTGCATACGCCTGGGCAATTGCGCTGAGATAATGACCTGTGGCATGACCGCGCAATTTTGTCTGCTGGCTGTCCCATCCGCCAAGGGGTTTCGCTCCTTCAGGCTGTTTCTGACCGAAGGCATTGCGGAACATATAAAGGAAATTATCAGGATTTGTGGCTGCAAGACCTTTTATGAACTTATCGCGGTTCTCAATGAATTTTGTCTTGTGACCATAAATATCAGGGTTTAAAATAACCTTGTCAAGATCAAATACTTCAAGCGAACGATGAGGTGTGGCAGTTTTTTCAGCCACTTTAACCGTGACAACTGCTTTTGGCTGTATGTCAGTGCCTGGTACCTTTCCTGTCAGAGTATAGGTGCCGGCCGAAAGTACCTGGCTGTTATCCGCCGGCGCCGGCCATATAACCCTGACATCAGGACCCTTAAAATTATTGGCATAAACGCCCTTTACATATCGCGGTAATCTAGGAAGGTTTCCGACTGTGGTCTTCACCCTGATATCAGGCACACCTGTCAGAAATTTATTGTATAACTGCGGGGTTGATTCCGGAAACTCCGGAAGATTGCGGTCTGCTTCAGTTCTTCTTTGTGCATCCAGCGGGATTGCTGCCCAGGTGTAAAATATCACAATTAATCCGGCTAAAAACCTGTCTGTTTTCATTTTTAAACTGAGTTAGAAAGTTTTTTCATCCTTAAAGAAAGCTGGATAAATAATTCCCGGAAACCAAATCAGGAGATATAATTTTCATTGTCTTGCTTTTTTCCGGCAAATGTCAGGGAATAAGATCCTGTGCCTTTCATTAAGCCGGATTTGTTTTACTTATTGGAGCAGTTGCTTTCCCGGCAGGCATATATTTTTATCATCCTGTTATCCTGACTGCTTTTTTCTGGGCAGTAAGGGCAAGCCATGTGGCGAGGAAACAATGCTCCTGCGACATTGCTGTTTCAGTACGGTTCACAACGTCGTTCACAAGCTGCTCTCCGTATGGCATATAAACATTCGAACAGTCATAGTAAATAGTTTCCTTCTTATTAACAAGGAAAAGGTGGTTTCCTCCTTTTTTGCCTGCGATATCGATATATTTGCGCATTTCAATATAACCATCGGTTCCAAGGATGAATGTCCTCCCATCCCCCCATGTAGCAAGTCCGTCGGGGGTAAACCAGTCGATCCGGATATAACCTGTTGCATGAGGGCTACGGACGAGCATATCGCCGAAATCCTGATAAGCCGGGTATTTTGTTGTATTGAAATTGCCGATCTGCGAAACAACGACATTTGCCTTTGAAGAATTGGTGTAAAATAGGAACTGATCACACTGGTGCGACCCGATGTCGCAAAGTATGCCGCCGGCCTTGCCGGGATCGAAAAACCATGGGGGACGTGTAGCCGGGGTCATCCTGTGCGGGCCGAGCCCCACTGTCTGGACAACCTTGCCGATAGCACCTGCTTTAATGAGTTCATCAGCCTTGACTGAAGCCGGGTTTCCCAGCCGTTCACTGTACATTATCGAATATATGCGTTTTGTTTGTTCCTGAACTTTTCTTACGTCCTTCAGCTGGCCTAAGGTGACAATGCCGGGTTTGTCGGCCATGAAATCCTTTCCCGCCTTCATGACTCGTATGCCAAGGGGTGCACGGTCGATGGGAATGGATGCACTTGCTACAAGCTGGATTGATTCATCTTCAAGGATCTCCTTTTCGCTGCCTGCAACTTTTGCATCAGGATAACGCTTTTTAAATTCTGCAAGCAGATCAGGCTCCGGCGCATAAACCGATATGAGTTTGCCTCCGCCTCCTATGAGGGCATCTGTCATGCCATAGATATGGCCATGGTTGAGGCCGATTACGGAAAAATTTATCGAGTTTGAAGGAGCAGGGCGTTTTTCAGGTTTCAGGATTACCTCGACCGGATTGGAAGAGCGATTAAGCCCTCCGGCAAAGATCTCCGGAGGAAACATCGAAATCGCTGTCAGTCCTGTTGCTGAGGCAAGGGAGTTCCTGATGAAGCTGCGGCGGTTGGTTTTCATTGATCGGGTGTATAAGCTGTTAAGAACTTATCAAACTTACCAAAAATTTAAGAAAGAATAAAAAATCCATTTAAACCGCAAAGAGCTCAAAGGTGGCGCAAAGAGCGCCAAGTCATTATACACGTATCAATGCTTTGCGAACTTCGCAATAAATCCTTGCGGCCTTTGCGCTTACCTTTGAGTCCTTCGCGGTAAAAAAAACTTACCCAGAGGGACACTGAGGCGGCACTGAGAACCATTTTTTTTTGAAAGCCGCATTTCAAATTCAAATACTGATTAAATTCATGACGTTAAAAACATAGCTAACCTCATGAAGAAAGAATCGTTGCTTTTAGTTTTTCTTTTTTTAGTTACCGTAACAAATTCCCAGACCATTATAGACCGGGATCCGTTTATCAGCAATATGGTCGGCGAGATATCTGCAGAAAAAATAGAGCAGCATGTAAGGAAGCTTGTAAGTTTTCACACCCGCCATAACCTAAGCTCCAAAGTTGATCCTCAACAGGGAATAGGCGCTGCCTGGAACTGGATAAAATCGGAAATGGATAAAAGCATTCCTGCATCAGGAGGAAGGCTGAAGGTTGAATTCGACGAATACACAGTCGGCGGTCAGGGACAGAGGATACCAAAACCTGTAACTCTTAAAAATGTTGTTGCCACACTTCAGGGCACTGACCCCGGCGACGACAGGAAGATCCTGATAAGCGCCCATCTCGATTCAAGGGCCCAGCTCGATAATGACTCCACAAGCTATGCTCCCGGTGCTGACGACGATGCATCAGGAATTGCTGCAATACTTGAACTCGTACGGATAATGTCGGCAGGGAAATTCCCTGCCACAATAGTTTTTATGGCCGTGTCGGGAGAAGAACATGGCCTGTACGGCGCCCGTCACATGGCAGCCAGGGCAAAGGATGAGAAATGGAACATCATTGCAATGCTCAACAATGACATGATCGGGAACAGCAGCTCGAGCGAGACTCTGCTCAACGATAATATGAGGGTAAGGGTTTTCTCCGAGGGAGTGCCTGCATATGAGACTGAACAAATGGCAGCATTAAGAAAATACACATCGGGAGAGAATGACGGCAGGGCAAGGCAGCTTGCACGGTATATAAAGGAGATAGCTGAAAGGTATGTCGACCAGCTTACAGTTACCCTTGTTTTCAGGAACGACAGGTTCGGAAGGGGAGGCGATCATTCCCCGTTCTGTGAACAGGGATTTACGGCGGTGAGGATCTGCGAATTCAATGAGAACTATGACAGAACCCATAAAGTCCCGGCAGTGGTAAATGGCATACAGGAGGGGGACCTTCCGGAATATGTAGATTATGAATATGTAAGGAAAAATGCTGGCCTGAACCTGGCGACAATTGCAAACCTTGCACTTGCTCCATATGAACCCGCAAACTGCGGGATCGTTGTAAGCGGTCTTACAAATAAGACAACCCTTCGCTGGGAAGCTCCGTCAAAAGGACAGAAACCTGCCGGTTATTATGTACTGATAAGGGAAACTTTTCAGCCGCTATGGGAGAGGAAACTTTTCGTTACCGAAACAGAAGTCACGCTTTCTTATTCAAAAGATAACTATTTCTTTGCAGTTCAGTCGGTTGATGCCTCAGGACACGAAAGCCTGCCTGTCTTTCCGGGAAGGGCAGCGGTAAAACCCTGAATCAGCAATTAACTCTTTTATTGCTTCATTTGTTTATTCAGTCAATGGGACTAATTTTACGTATTATAGAAATTTATTATGAAAATAATATCGTGGAATGTAAACGGAATCCGTGCCATAGCAAAGAAATCCTTTTTTGCCGATCTTGAGATGATGGACCCTGATATTATATGCCTGCAGGAGACCAAGGCTCAGGATCATCAGGTTGCCGAAACCCTTGTTTCAGTCAATCATAATCATATATTTTCAAATTCTGCCGAAAGGCCCGGATATTCGGGTACAGCGGTAATTTCAAGGATTAAGCCCCTGAATGTTACGAAGGACATGGGTATCAAGGAACACGATAAGGAGGGCAGGGTACTTTGCCTTGAGTTTGAGAAGTTTTTTCTTGTAAATGTATATGTTCCCAATTCAGGAGCTGAACTGGGCAGGCTTGGTTACAGGCAGGAATGGGACAAGGCTTTTTTAGGGTATCTGAAGAACCTTGAAAAAACAAAACCGGTTGTTGTTTGCGGTGACCTCAATGTGGCCCATAAGGAAATTGATCTTGCACGCCCGAAAGAGAATTACAACAAGGCCGCCGGCTATATGCAGGAGGAGATAGATGGCATGGACAGGCTTACCGGAGAAGGCTTCGCCGACACATTCCGGCATCTTTATCCCGATCAGGCCGGAAGATATTCATGGTGGAGCTTCAGGGCAGGTGCAAGATCAAGGAACATTGGCTGGAGAATCGACTATTTCCTTGTAAGCAAGTCGCTGCTTCCATTTGTAAAAGATTCCTTTATTCACGAAGAGATAGGCGGATCGGACCATTGCCCCGTTGGGATAGTACTGGATGTTTAGAAACCCCAGGTTTACATTATAATATCTGATAAGGCTGTTTCCTGTAAGGGGAAGTAAAACAGCCAAAACCATTCCTGTAAGGTAAGGGCAGGTGTAGACTAAACCATTGGAACTCCTGTTCATTTGTTTATTCAGGCACTAACAAATTACATGCAGAAGGGAAATGTCTGTTAAAGGTTTGTCAACAATAAATAAATGTTTGAATTAACTGCTAATGCGTTAATTCTAAAATTAAATAGTGCCGCGAAGTGGCACAATCTGAATAGCCGTGGGTGCAAACCCACGGCTAAACATAAAATAAATATCTCAGCCCTGAAGGGGCTGAATAATAGATTTTTATATTAAGATCAATATTCAACCCCTTCGGGGTTGCAAAAGGAAGTCCAAAAAGCTAAATCTGTTTATTATATGGCCCGATAACTCTTTAAAGTCCTATCTGGTAACAACGATCCGCTTTTCTCCTTTATAGCTTCTTACATCCTTTATCTTCCTGAGGTAGGCGATTGTCGCATCAGCTGTCGTAATAAACAGCGACTGACCCGGATCGGCATGGGAATATTTGTAAACCAGCGTCATGTAACTGTTCATTGCAACAGTATAGGTAAGGTTCATATCGAGCGGAGCCCCGCTTTCAGTAATTAAAGCAACGTCTGCAAGATTGCCTGAGGCATCGATGCTTAGCCTGGTTCTTATACCTGAAGGATAAACAGGCAGCCTGTCGTCGACAGGATATGCAG
>JAAYUS010000089.1 GCA_012517605.1 Bacteroidales bacterium | reverse complement strand
GGTTCTTTTCGGTGGTGTTATATTTTCTTCTTTCATTGGAATACTTGCAGTTCTGATCCCTTTCCTTGCACGGCCGCGCGAAGACCGGGTAATTTCTGGAGGGGGGGGATATTCGGTTTCTGTAAAAATGGAAAACCTTACACCTCCTGATCAGATATATGTGCCGCCCGCTCCACCTCCTCCCGAAGGCACGAAAGTTCCCGAAACGGTCCAGTATGTACCTCCGGTAGTGGTGGATACGGTTCTCCCTTCCCAATCAACACAGGTTGCTACCGACATTGCGCTTGCATCCCAGGAAAACGTGATTCCCGACGGAACAGGATCGGGATATGGCGACAGCCTGATTCCCGGCGGCGACGGATCCGGTTCGGAAGAGCCTCTTTTCCTTGTTGAAGTAATGCCTACTTTCAAAGGCGGCGACCTTTCAAAATTCCGCGAATGGGTGGCAAAACGTACAAACTATCCTGCTGCAGCAATGGAAAACAAGATAAGGGGCACTGTATTCCTTACCTTCATCGTAGAAAAAGACGGCTCTGTAAGTAATGTCACTGTTCTAAAAGGGGTACATCCCCTTCTCGATGAGGAAGCCGTAAAAGCCATTTCAGATTCTCCGAAATGGTCACCCGGACTTCAGCGGGGCCAGCCTGTAAGGGTAAGATTCCAGATACCTCTAACTTTTCAATATTGAAACATAATAATCGGCTTGTTACCGAGTTTTATTTACCGTTACCAAACTATTCATTTACTGTAAATAAACCCGAAAAACTTTACCAATGAGAAGAATAATTTCTGCCCTGTCAATAGTCCTTTTGATCCTTTCAGGATGCGGATCATCAAAGAAACAGCTCGAAAAGGGCAATTACGAGGCAGCACTCGACAAGGCCGTCCGCCAGCTGAGAAAAGATCCCCGCGATACAAAGCAGATTGCGATTCTCGACAGATCATATAAAACACTTAATGAGCAGGACAATGAGAGGATAAGATTCCTTAAACTGGAGGACAGGCCTGCAAACTGGGATGAGATATATCTTATAAGCAAACGTATGAGCGACAGGCAGGCGTATGTGAGAACCGTAACCCCTCTTGAGTTCAACGGAAAAACACTTGAATATCCTTATGTTGATTACATGCCCGAAATGGTGGCAGCCAAAAGGAAATCGGCCGATTATTATTTTGCTCACGGTAATGAGCTCATGAAAAACAAAAATAAGGAATCTTACAGACAGGCTTATTATGAATTCGTAAGGGCAAAGGAATATGTGGGCAACTATGAAGGCATCGACACAAAGATCGAAGATTCAAAATACCTTGGAATGAGCAGGGTGCTGATTACTCTCGACAACAGGTCGATAATGAAATTTGACAGGGATTTTGAGGATGACCTGCTGGCTCTCGACCTTCCCCGTCTGAACAGCGAATGGGTTGAATATCATACACGCGATCTTGACAAAAACATAAATTACGACTATTATGTCAATGTGATAATCAAAAACATAGCCGTCAGCCCCGACCAGACTGTGCAGAAGGATACCGTGGTAAAGAAGGAAGTCGAGGACGGATTCAACTATCAGCTTGACAAGAAAGGCAACGTGATGAAAGACTCACTCGGGAACGATATTAAGGCAAAAAAATACAAAACCCTCCAGTGCGCACTTATCGAGACAATACAATCGAAAGTTTGCCAGATCAGCGGTGATGTAGAAGTTGTTCAGGCCAATCCTGAGAAGATCCTCAAAAAGGATCCTCTTGGAGCTGAATCGGGATTTGAGCATGTTTCAGCCCGCGCACTTGGCGATATTCAGGCATTAAGTCAGGCTCAGATCGAAAAAACAAAGGTCAGGCCGCTGCCTTTCCCTTCGGATATGGAGATGGTACTTCGCTGTTCCGATGCTCTTAAAAGGGCCATAAACGGAGCTATCCAGAGCAATAAGAGATTTATTAATTAAATTTGTGCCGGTATTTTTGCATTACTGGCTTCATGTTACGGTTTTCGTCCAGCAACCTGCAACCAGCAACCTGCAACACGCAATAAATGATTGAAACCGGCAAAAAGGGCGAACGAGCCATACTTATAGGATTGATCTGTCAGGGACAGGATGAAAACCAGGCAAGGGATTACCTGGCTGAACTTTCATTTCTTGCCGACACAGCCGGCGCTGAACCTGTTAATTCTTTCACACAACGTCTTCCCATGCCTGATCCAAAGACATTCGTCGGCTCAGGAAAAATTGAAGAGATAGCAGGTTTTGTTTCGGAAAACAAAATCAGCATCGCAATATTTGATGATGAACTTTCAGCTTCGCAGATAAGGAATATTGAGAACAAACTGGGTTGCCGCGTCCTCGACAGAACAAATCTTATACTCGATATCTTTGCCAGGAGAGCAAGGACCTCTCATGCCAGAACACAGGTTGAACTTGCACAATATCAATATCTTCTGCCTCGCCTTACAAGGATGTGGACTCACCTCGAGCGTCAGCGGGGCGGTATCGGGCTCAGGGGACCGGGAGAGACCGAAATAGAGACCGACCGCAGGATAATAAAGGACAGGATATCAGCTCTTAAGGAACAACTTAAGAAGATTGACATGCAGATGGCCATCCAGAGGAAGAACCGCGGTAAAATGGTGAGGGTGGCACTCGTTGGTTATACTAATGTAGGCAAATCGACTATAATGAACCTTCTGAGCAAATCGGACCTTTTTGCTGAGAACAAGTTGTTTGCAACACTTGATGCCACAGTCAGGAAAGTTGTTATTGGCAACCTTCCTTTCCTGCTTTCAGATACAGTCGGGTTTATCCGGAAGCTTCCGCATGATCTTGTCGAATCATTCAAATCGACGCTCGATGAAGTAAGGGAATCTGACCTCCTTCTGCATGTTGTGGATATTTCCCATCCCGGTTTCGAAGAGCAGATAAAAGTAGTCGATGAAACACTCAGGGACCTGGGGTCGGCCGATAAGCCTGTAATACTGGTTTTCAATAAGATCGATGCCTTCACCTATGTGGCAAAGGATGAGGATGACCTGACGCCGGCACTAAGGGAGAATTTTTCACTCGACGACCTGAAAAAGACCTGGATGGCATCAGATAAATACTCAAAAACCATTTTCTTTTCAGCAAAGACAAAGGCTAACCTCGGAAGCTTCAGGAAGCTTATTTATGAGGAGGTCAAAAAGATACACGTCACCCGGTACCCTTTCAATGATTTCCTTTATGAAGAAGAATAAATGATATATCTTCTTCTATTTGTTTAACCATCCCTTCCGCTTCACTTTTTCACACCCATACCTCTGCATTCATTTTTCACCCCTCTGAAGGAGCTAAGAGCATGTATGTTAGTTTTTTAGCCCCCCTTTAGGGGGGATGGGGGGTAAGCAAACCTTAGGGGGATGGGGGGGTAAACAAACCTTGGGAGGATGGGGGGTAAACAAACCTTGAGGGGATAGGGGGTAAACAAACCTTGGGGGGTTGGGGGGCAAAACCAAAGTTGAGAGGGCCAAGTATGTAAACAAACTCAGATGCGCAAATAACTAATTCAATACAGCTTCTTTTCAGCCATGTATTCAGC
>JAAYUS010000088.1 GCA_012517605.1 Bacteroidales bacterium | reverse complement strand
TTTCATATACCTGTCCTGTTCCTCTCTTATTGCCAATACCAGTTCATCGACAGGCCCGGGACTTACTGACGGCCTGTATTTATAGCCAAGGGTTCTGACAAGAACCGACAGATCGTTATATTTTCCAAGGTATTGTCCGAGAGTGTCTAGTTTCTTTTCCAGTTTTTTTACAGGACCCGGACTATGATGTCTGAAAAAGAAAAGCTGGAACATAAGGTCTTTTGTCTTTTTCCTGAGCTCATGGATGTTTTTATCTTTGGGATAGTTGCGTGCTTTGAGATAAGCTGATGAAACAAGATTCCATGTTGCAGCAAGCGACTTCAGGAGAATGCTTTGATCCTCAGAATTCATGACTATGAACCTGAGCCTGTATTCTGATTTACGGAGAAGGATGATAATGCTTTCAATGTCATTTTTCATGCCTTCATCCGGTAAAGTTACCGGATCGGGCCTTTTCATCAGTGAAGCTATCTTTTCATTACCGGATAATCCGGGAAAAATATGCGGGTATTTTTTTTTGAGATCTTTAAGCAGTTTCCTCAGTACGGATGTCTCACGCCATGAGCTCATTATCCTGCCGGCTTCACGGAGCGAGCCGTATTCGCGTTTGAAAATTTCAGTGCCTGTAATTTTTTCGATCAATTTAAGCGAAGCCCTCGCCTTTTTCAATAAAACCCTTATGTCATGAACGGCTTCTTCATCAGGGATGACCGACGGATCAAGCATATACCGCGCTTCCCTGATATAACCGCAAAGCACGGGTTTTATGTCTGTCAGTATCGGAACGGCCCTATCCATTTAACACTTCAGGCTTGTGGTTCTGTAAATTTATTAAATTAATGGATTAAAGGAAATGTTTATGGGAACTGAATAATGTTTTGGCAGGGTCTTCAGGAAGAAAATGAAACAGCTTTAAACATGTATTCTGATCCCTTTGTGTTCTTTGTGATAACCTTCTGTACCTTTGTGGTTTAGAATAAATTGTTTTACCACAAGGTACACAAGGTACTGCGCAAAGTCCACAAAGGGAAAACCAGTGCCATGAGAACTTATGAAACTGTCTTCCACCAATCAACACTTAAGGAGTCAGGAATCATAATCCGTTTATTGTCTAATTACCCTGTATTTCGTATTAATAATAGCTGTAAAAAACTAATTTTGTTTATGGAACTAAAAAGAATGTGATGGGAAAAACATACAAGGGGCAGAGAATAGGAATACTGACAGCCGGCGGAGACTGTCCGGGAATAAATGCTGCAATACGCGGGGTGGGGAAGACTGCAATCGTGAAATACAACATGAAGGTAATCGGGATAAGCGACGGTTTTACCGGACTTATCAACAAGGAATACAGGGAACTTACCGAACATGACCTATCGGGCATACTGACCCTTGGCGGGACAATCCTGGGAACATCTCGCGAAAAACCTTTCAAGAACGACCGGAAAGGCCGCAATGACCTCCGCAAACCTGTCCTGATAAAGGAACACTACGAACAGATGGAACTCGACTGCCTTGTTTGCATCGGGGGTAACGGAACCCTTAAAACTGCCAATCTTCTTGCCCAGGAAGGCCTCAATGTGGTAGGCATTCCAAAGACTATCGACAATGATGTGTGGGGTACCGACCTTACTTTTGGTTTCGATTCTGCTGTGAACATTGCCACCGAGGCTATTGACAGACTCCATTCGACGGCCAACTCACACAAGAGAATAATGGTGATAGAACTTATGGGGCACAATGCCGGATGGATAGCTCTTTATTCCGGTATTGCTGGAGGAGGGGATGTGATACTGATCCCCGAAATTCAGTACGACGAAAAGGTTATTGCCGAATACCTTGTTTCGAGGTTCAGGGAAAACAAGGCATATTCGATAATGGTTGTGGCCGAGGGAATAAAAACCCCTGCAAAGGAAGAACCGGCGGCACGATATCTTAGCCGCAGGATAGCTGAACTGACAGGCATCGAGACGCGTGAGACAGTCCTGGGGTATATCCAGCGCGGAGGAACTCCTTCGCCTATGGACAGGGTGCTTGCCACGCGCTATGGCGCTGCTGCAGCCGATCTCATAGCAAATAAAGAGTATGGCAAAATGGTTGCACTAAGGAACAATGAGATTACCTCAGTGCCGTTATCGGAAGTGGCAGGCAAGCTTAAATTCGTTGATCCTGCCCA
>JAAYUS010000087.1 GCA_012517605.1 Bacteroidales bacterium | reverse complement strand
TTCTTTTCAATAATACCCTTTAAGACACTTTTCAGGAGTAATTCAGTCTCTTCCTGCCTTTTCTTCATCAAAGAATTATCTGTTAAATATCAAGATGCAAAAGTACAAACTTTATCTGTACTTTTGTCACTGTCAGTCTCTTTTTACAATTTAAGTGCCATCGTACAAGTATTCTGATGGAATGAAGATTTGACATGTTTTCAAGACAAAATAAACAATGATAATAGGGTCGAGGTTCATTTTCAGGGAAGAAACTGGTTCCACAAATATGGATGCAGCAGGTCTGGCCCTGACAGAAAATGCCCCGGAAGGGACTATAATCCATGCAGGCTTTCAGTCGGCCGGCCGTGGCCAGAAAGGGAATAAATGGGAAAGCGAACGCGGCAAGAACCTGTTGTTCAGCATAATATTATATCCAACCACTGTCAGCCCTGCTGAACAGTTCATTATCTCCATGGCAATATCACTCGGGATAACGGATTACCTGAGAACCATTATCAACAATGTTAAAATAAAATGGCCCAATGATGTTTTTGCAGGGAATGACAAAATAGCAGGGATCCTGATTGAAAACTCGATCGCCGGAGATTCAATTGTCAGTTCGGTTGCAGGGATTGGCCTGAATGTAAACCAGAACAGATTTCCTGATTTTGTTCCCAAAGCTGTTTCTCTGAAGATGCTTACAGGCAAAGAATTTGATCTGACGGAATGTCTGACAGGGCTTTCAATATTCCTCGACAAGAGATATAAACAGCTTATAGCCGGCGAAAACATGGAAATAAAAGAGGAATACATTTCATCGCTTTACAGGTTGAATGAACAGATCCATTTCAGGTCAGCAGGCGGTGAATTCGAAGGCAGGATCATTTCAGTAAATCAGTCGGGCTGTCTTATGGTGGAAACTGAAAACGGAAGAATTCGGGATTTCGCTTTCAGGGAGATCGAATTCATTCACTGATCCTTTTCCATCCATCAAATTTTTCCATTTCGTCGATCATCCTGGCAAGAAAATTCTGAACCGGCCCTGAAACCATCATCCTCAGGAGCGGATTGAGCTCCGCGGAAACCTTCAGCAACACTTCAGCCTTACCTGCAGGAGTGTCTTTAATGTCCATTCTCAGAGAAAAATCATTCGTCTGGAAGAGAGTCCCTTTGTATATGACTTTATCCAGAGGCTCTTTTTCAGAGATATGTACATTCACCATGCCCAGCGATTCTATTCTGAAACTGCAGGATTCCTTTTCGATATTCATGGCGCTGATGCCTGCATTTTCAGGGATGAACTGCCTGAGATTCCTGATATCTGTTGCAAAATCAAATATTTCCGACGGCGTACATGTCAGTCTTCCTCTTCTGCTTTCGAAAGTCGATTTATCTGCCATGTCACGAACGGTTTATTCCCCAGTTGGCTGGATCTGTTCTCCATACCCTGAGCGTTTCTACATCCTGTGCCGTAATATATCCCGATTCCGCTGCAGCCTCGACAAGTGTGCTGTAGTTGCTTAGGGTGTGCAGTTCGCAATTTGCGGCGGCAAATCCGTCGAAGGCTTTCCTGAATTCATATGTAAATATTGCAGCCATCCCGAGGACTACACAACCGGCATCCCTCAAGGCTTTCACCGCATTGAGGCTGCTCCCCCCGGTGGAAATAAGATCCTCAATCACAACAACTTTCTGCCCGGCTGTATAATATCCTTCAATCTGGTTGCCGAGACCATGTTCCTTTGCTTCCGACCTTACATAAATAAATGGCATCTCAAGTTTCTCGGCAGCAAGAACACCATGTGCAATCGCACCTGTTGCAACACCTGCAATAAGTTCAGCCTCAGGATAATACATTTTAACAGTGCTGACAAAAGAGTCCCTGATATATGATCTTACTTCGGGAAAAGAGAGGGTCTTGCGGTTATCGCAATAAATTGGCGATTTCCATCCCGAGGCCCAGGTAAAAGGATTTGACGGTTGCAATTTTATTGCTTTAATTTGTAATAAATATCCGGCGGTCTTTTTGGCAATGTTTTCCATTCAAACTATGTATAAAGTTCATTTTGAAAACCGATTCATAATGATCAGCGCTGAGCCTGACCGTTTACAAAAATACGGGTTATTCCATAAGTTTAACACTACCAATGAACTTTATAAGTTAATCACTGAATTCCAATCTGATACATCCATACAATCAATAAATATCTACGGGCCCGACATAAAGCATATATGGAAAATATTCAGGATTTACTTCACTGAGGTGGGTGCAGCCGGAGGACTTGTAAGGCATTCATCAGGAAAATTCCTTTTTATCGAGAAGAAAGGGAAGCTCGATCTTCCGAAAGGTCACATAGAACCCGGAGAAGAAGCAGAAACCTGTGCATTGAGGGAGGTAAGCGAGGAGTGCGGCATTTCAGGTCATTCGATTGTAAAAAGCCTTGAACCAAGCTACCACACTTACAGCTGGGAGGGAATTTCGTACCTTAAGAAAACCAGTTGGTTCCTTATGAAATACAGCGGGCCTATGATCACAGAGCCTCAGATAAACGAAGGAATAACAAAAGTTGAGTGGTTGTCGCCCGATGAACTGAGCAGGATAAAAAGCACGGCCTGGCTTTCGCTTATGGATCTTATAAATACTTCAATTCTTAAACTGCCCCGGTAAGCAACCAGCCGGGATTTTGCTCAGGGCTCAGGGCTCAGGGCTCAGGGCGCAGGGCGCGGGGCACAGGGCTCAGGGGAAAAAGTGCCAGAAACTTCAAAATATAACGGTTAGCCTGCAACATGCATCATGCATCATGCATCATTCTAAAGATCCTCCCCCCTGTATTCCCTGAGATCAATCGCTGCCGGTACAAACCGTGATGCATCACCACCGCTACGGATTATGTCGCGGACGATTGTGGAATTTATAGAAGTATGTTCGGGAACTGTCAGAAGGAATACAGATTCAACCGTGGGTTCAAGGGTCCTGTTCACCTGAGCTATGGCCCTTTCAAACTCAAAGTCAGCAGCTGTCCTTAATCCCCTTAAAAGATATTCTGCCCCCATCCTTCGGCAATAATCGACAGTAAGTCCTTCATAATGATCAACCTTTATGCGTGGTTCATCTTTAAAAACGCTGGCTATCATCTCTTTTCTGGTCTCAAGGGAGTAATAACTTTTTTTCAGGGCATTGGCTCCCACGGCGATTATTATTTCATCGAAAAGGCAGAGGGCTCTTCTGACTATCCCCTCATGACCTATTGTAAACGGATCAAAGGAGCCCGGGAAAACGGCTGTTCTTTTCATTCAAAGGAGATTTTTTTTGGGTTTTTCACTTTCTGCTTCAGGAGTGCAAGCTCCAGTACCTCCATGATTGTATCGACATAATGGAATTTAAGGCCTTCGATATAGATCCTGTTAATATCTTCAACATCCTTCCTGTTTTCCTCCGACAGGATTATTTCGCGGATCTTTGCACGTTTTGCAGCCAGAATTTTTTCCTTTATGCCACCTACAGGAAGTACTTTCCCCCTCAGGGTTATTTCACCTGTCATGGCAAGGTATTTCTTTACCTTCCTCTGTGTGAATGCTGAAGCAATTGAGGTTGCCATTGTAATTCCTGCCGACGGCCCATCCTTTGGTATTGCACCTTCAGGAACATGAATGTGTATGTTCCATTTTTCAGCAAAATTATCAGGAAGTTCAAGAAGGTCCGCGTTTGCCTTCAGATATTCAAGTGCGATGACAGCCGATTCCTTCATAACCTCTCCCAGGTTGCCTGTAAGTGTCAGTTTTCCTCCTCCCCTGCTGATGCTGGTCTCGACAAACAGTATCTCTCCTCCGGCGGCAGTCCATGCCAGGCCTGTCACAACGCCTGCCTGGTCATTTCCGGCATATATATCCCTGACAAATCTGGGAGGGCCCAGTATCTTTGCCACATCATTTTCTGACAATACCGGATCATATTTCAGATCGGAAGCAATATTGCGGGCTGTTACCCTCACTATCTTTGCAAGTTTCTTATCAAGTTCCCTGACACCCGATTCCCTTGTGTACTGGTCTATAATTTTCTCCATCACTTTTTTGCCTATCAAGAGCTGATCCTTGCTTACCCCATGATTTTCAAGCTGTTTTGGGAGAAGGTGCTGATTGGCGATTTCAATTTTTTCCTCAACAAGGTAACCTGTTATTTCAATGAGTTCCATCCTGTCTCTCAGGGCAGGACTTATTGTGGAAAGAGTATTGGCTGTAGCTATGAACATCACTTTCGAAAGGTCATATTCCATCTCGAGGAAGTTGTCGAAAAAAGTGCTGTTCTGTTCCGGATCAAGGACCTCAAGCAGGGCTGAAGAGGGGTCTCCGCGGAAATCCTGTCCGACTTTGTCAATCTCGTCAAGAATGAATACAGGGTTTGAGGAGCCTGCCCTTTTAATATTCTGTATTATACGTCCGGGCATTGCACCGATATATGTTTTCCTGTGTCCCCTTATTTCAGCCTCATCATGAAGACCTCCCAGTGACATTCTGACATATTTTCTTCCCAGAGCTTTTGCCACCGATTTGCCAAGCGAGGTTTTGCCTACACCGGGAGGGCCGTAAAGGCATAAAATCGGTGATTTAAGATCGCCCTTAAGCTTAAGGACAGCAAGGTGTTCAAGTATCCTTTCCTTTACCTCATCAAGGCCGAAATGATCGTTATCAAGGACGTTCCTTGCATTCTTAAGGTCAAGGTTATCCTCTGAATAAAATCCCCATGGGAGGTCAAGAAGTGTCTGAATATAGTTTACCTGCACTGAATATTCAGCGGCTGCAGGATTAAGCCGGCTAAGCTTGTCGAGTTCCTTCTCAAAAGTCTTTTTTACTTCGGCTGTCCAAAGCTTTGTTTCCCCTTTTTTCCTGTATTCCTCTATTTCCTTTTCCAGCGGATTGCCGCCCAGCTCATTCTGTATAGTTTTCATCTGCTGATGCAGAAGGAATTCCCTTTGCTGCTGGTCAAGGTCACTTTTAACCTTCGACTGCAGTTCATTTTTCAGCTCCAGCATTTGTATCTCCTGAACAAGGAATTCGAGCAGCATGAAACCCCTGTCGCGAAGGCTGTTAACCTCGAGGAGCTTCTGTTTGTCCTGTACTTTGATGTCGGTATTGGAACAGATGAAATTTATGAGATAGGTGTTGTTTTCAATGTTCTTTACTGCGAATGATGCTTCGGGACTTATATTTGGATTAATCTTTATTATTTTGAGAGAAAGATCCTTTAGTGAACCCACAATGGCTTCGAAATCCTTGCTTTGGGTGTCTGGTCTTATTTCAGGGATTGTCTTGACCCTTGCAATAAAATAGGGGCTGTCGGTTATCAGCTCGTTCAGTACCATCCTTTTTCTTCCCTGAATAATAGCAGTTGTTGAGCCGTCGGGCATCTCCAGAAGCTTCACTATCTGACCGATCGTACCAACATTGTGAAGGTCGGCATATTCCGGATTTTCAATATCCGGGTCCTTCTGGGCCACCGTGCCCACTATTTTGTCGGTCCTGTAAGCATCCTTTATAAGCTGTATTGACCGCGGCCTTCCGATCGAAATGGGAAGGACCACCCCAGGGAAAAGCACTGTATTTCTGAGCGAAAGTATGGGTACGGAATCTGGAACATCAACATCCTCAAGATCGCCATCTTCACCGTCAGCAATGATTGGGACAATATCCCCCTCCCCATCGATAATATCCGGGATAAGGAACTGACTGGCCGGTTTCCGGAATTTTTTATCCATTGTCTATAAAATGCTGTCAAAGTTACACATAATTTTTCGACATAGTGTCAGAAAGGGCTCTTTGCAATCATTATGCCAAATGTTTAATGGCACAAAAAAAGGGACCTTAAGGGTCCCTTATAATTGTCACACAGGTTCTTATTTCTTTTTGCCCACATGATCCTTATAACGGTTCATGAACTTGTCAACCCTTCCTGCAGTATCGACAAGTTTCATCTTACCTGTATAGAACGGATGTGAGGTATTTGAAATTTCAAGTTTAATAAGAGGATACTCGTTGCCGTCTTCCCATTT
>JAAYUS010000086.1 GCA_012517605.1 Bacteroidales bacterium | reverse complement strand
CCGGCTTCTGACCAGATATCGTCTTCGAGGGTCCTTCCTTTCCAGAAAGGCTCAATAGATTTCCTGAAATGTACTATATCTTCTTCCCTGACAAAAAAGGGATCTTGAGGACGCGAATCGAGCGTTTCTATTTCATCCGAAAGCCAAGATATCCCTGCCTCGGGAAATACAACACCTGCCCTGATTCCGGGTGTCCTGTTCCCGGCAATAATTTCCTCCGGATCGATCATGACCGGCATCTCGCGCAGAGAAGCCGCAAGGGCCTTTGCTCTTATTATTATTACCGGATCAGCGGGATTTTCCTTGCAAATTCGCGTTATGATTTTCGCCTGTTCTATGGATAAGAATCTTTTCTCAGAAATTGTCTTCTCCCTGAGCGATTTTATCCTGTCAGTCATCTGAATATCTTTTATAGAAGCAGTGGCTCTCAGCATCAGGATAGTGTGAAACGGATCTTTCGTCGGAAAAGTGTAATTAAAAAAATCAGGATTTAAATATAACAAAATACTGGTAAATAAAATCAGGTGCTGCTCCCCTGCAGGCTGGCTCCTTCGCTAAAATGATCCACCGGATCATTTTTTAACGCTCGGCCCGGTGCTGGGTGCTGTCCATCCTTATTTGCCAACTGCCAACTGCCAACGTTTCGTATACTGGGTGCTGGGTGCTGGGTATCACTGATTTTTAGCCCTTTCGAATCATAGAGTATTAGTTTTATTTCTACTTTTTTGTATTATGTTCAAAGCCTAAGAGTATTGGTTTAAACTAATATTATTATCTTTTTATGATTTTGAAAGTGTGATTGCTTTCCCTTGATGCTTTTAATGAGTAAATACTATCAAAGTACGAAAACCTGATAAAGTACATTCCGGGAGGATAACTGCTAAAATCTATATCAAGTTCATAATCAAAATTTTCAATAAAAGTATTATAAACCTTCCTTCCTGAACTATTGATTATTTCAATTCTGCAGTTCAGGATAGGGCGGTTCGGGGAAATATTTAAATAATCACCGGCAGGATTGGGGAAAATATGGATTTCCTCAAAATTATTTATCGGCGATGGTGTATGAAAATGAATATCAATCGCACCCCCCTGGGAGCTTCCATCCACTATTTCAGTAAACTGATTGCAATCATTCACAGGATCCGTAAATTCCTGAGAAGGGAACCATTTTATTTTGGGATAAGTATCCCCAGTCATTATATTAATGTTTTTCACTCTAACCTTTTCATCTGCAGGGTATTCGTTACACGAGTAAAGGTTATATGCCTCCAGAGCCACACAAAATGATGTAAGTTCAGGCAGATTTAAAACCTCGATTCCTGTCCCATAGCCCTCAAAATATGATCTGTATGAATATTGTCCATCTAGTGAAGAAGTTAGCCTGATTATACCTTTCAAGGGAGTGCCAGGATTAACTGTAATAAGCGAATCACAAAAAAACTGGTTGTTGTTTGTCACGTGCCAGTTGCATATTGCCCAATAATTTCCTCCTCCCGCAGGAGACCATCCCCATTGTAAAACAGGTTGTATAATATGATCCCTATTATCTCTATTTTCTGAAATAAAACCACCTTGTAAAGCAATAAAAATATAAATAGTTTGATCTGCTTTACAATTTGGAGGAGATGGGACATTCCATGTTGCAGAGTAATGACTAATTGGACCTGAAATTTCGTAAAGATCCTGGCCCACCGCAAAAGATATCCACCCGTTGTCAGAATCATCTTCCCTAATTGATGAGTTAATATCATATTGTTTATTTTCGCTTTTCACCTTTCTAGTAAGGTTGTCATTTATGACTGCATTATATTCACCTTTAATTTTACCGGTTACGTTCTGTACAATCCGGATAGTGCCATCCTTGTATTCAAGATGTTGGTCTCCTGCCACATAATGGACATTAGATTTTAAAGCAGGCCCAAAAGGAGTATAAACTACTTCTCTCCCTGAATTAACAGGAGCAGAATCAATAGAATAGACTCTTTTATTTGGATTTGTTTCCAGACTTGTCTGAGCAAAAAATTCAATAATAAAACTGAAACAGAAAATAAAAATAAGCATTCCTTTATTTTGCATGTTGTCTTCCTGAATGTAAAAATAATTTTAAATTACTACAAAATTTTCTTCTTCATATTATTACGGTTACAGGTATTAACATATGATTTTTCATCAAAGGTGATTGCAATCACTCGATAAATGGAAAAATTTTAAGCCCTTTAACCTCATATATTGAAAAGAGAATGTAAGAAGCTGCCTCGATTAAATCTAGTAATTTTTAGATATAATTTCACGAACGAAACAGCCTCTGTCATTTTATCTTAATGCTTTATTATCAGTTGTTTGGTTATTACTGACTTCCCGTTATCAAATTTGATGATGTAATTGCCCTCTCTGAGATTATTAACGGGAATGGAGAATTCTGATCCTGAGTATTTTTTCTTACTTTGGATTACACCATACATATTAAAAATACTCACTTCAAAATTCAGATCATTTACAGCATCCTCACTTTGATTAAGGGTGTTTTGCTTTACTCTGACAGTTATTTCACTTGAAGCAGGATTTGGTGATATTGAAAGACCGAGATTCTCATAAATATCAATATATGTTGTCGCCATGGATCCTGCACCACAAGAATTTGATGGTGTACAACCAATCTGGAAATAACCGGGATAGCCATAAAATGCCGCATTTGCCCAATAATCGTAATTATAGATATTATTGCCATCATACGGCGGATTCAGAGTCCATTCAAATGAGGTAGGCGAACCGGCTACCGGATTTTCATAAAAAGTATATGAATTACCCAAATAACCTTCCGTAGGTCCGCTTATTGTAACAGAAGGAGGGCCAAACCAGATACCAAAAGGTATTTCTATTGAACCACAATTTCCGGAACTTGGTGTGAAAGTTGCTTTGACCCAGCCTGAGCCCGACGTTGATGAATTCATTACATAATTTTCAGTCCCCTGGCCGCTTACATAATTAATGTTAGAGCTTTTTGTCCAGGTTATGCCGTTATTAGGCGGACAGTTTTGAATACTAAGGGTATAATTCGCAGAATTGCAAATAAGAGATTGCCCTGAAATATATGTAGATGAAGTGGAGCCGGAAATAGTAGCCGGATCCCCGTCTCCATAAGAATTATATGCTACAACTTTAAATGAATAACTTGTTCCGGGGCAAAGGCTAGAAATAGAACAATTTGTTGAAGAAGTAGTACTATTCAATGTATTATTTACATAAATTTTATATCCGGTAACATTACCGGATGGAGCATCCCAATAAAGCGAGCATCCAGAAGAAGTTTTACTTTGAATTCTTAAGTTAGTTACAGGTGGAGGTGTTGGTATTGTGTAGTTTATTGTCAGAACAATATTTGAAAAACTGGTCCCATTCATATTTAATTCTTCGGTGTTATATCCTGCAAGTCCAATATATGGATAAGAAGACTGAATAGCATTTTGGATATCCTGTACCAATGAGGCCAAAGTTGAAGTATATGTTTGTTCACTGGAAATAGCAATTGTAGTAATTTGGGATCCGGAACTAACTAAATCGTAAATGTCTTTGTCAACAAATAATGTCGGGAAATCCCAGCGGATCTTCGTAAATTTTATTGTACCGTCATAATTGCCGCATTCATAGCCTGAAGAGAAAGATACCGTACAACTCGTTATGGTCGAATTTGATGGAATACTTCCTATACTAAAATTTAAAGCTTTCCGATAAATCTTATACGTTTGACCCCCTGTAGGGCAGTACCCAATCTTCGTTGTAACATCATGACCGTATGAACTTGTATTGGTTTTGTAAACTGTATAATCTGCATAAGGAGAAAAGGTTTTGCTTTTAGGATTTTGCCCTGAAACATTTTCTCTAATTAGAAAGATAATCAAATTTAAAAGAATGAAATTCTTTAGGAAGACAAGAGAATGTCTGTAATCTCTCCAGAAAAATTTTATTTTATCCATTTTCATTTTGGTGTTATTTAGTTTTTGGTTATAGTCAGTTGAGTCAGATCTGTTCATTGATTAATGCAAGGTTTGAATTAATCAATATATTTTTAGGTTCCACCCTTTTGGGCATCTGTTTCATTTAATTCTTTTACAGATAATTAACAATCGATATATTGTAGATCCAGGTGGAGTCTAATTTTAAATACCGGGTGGCTTAGGTATCAGTTTAGATAGTGTGTAAATTAATTGTCGTTTTGGAAAGTGTTCGACGAAGAACAAAGCAGCAAACCACAATCCGAAAAGAAAATTTCTAAACATAAACTAAAATATTAAGTTATAAATCAACGTCATAATTCAACGAGCAACTTCAAATTACTTTTCCAGAGAATAACACAGGTTTTTTTAGCTCATACCTCCCTTTATCGATTTTAAAGGTAGAAATTAGTCCCGGGATTATGAATATGTTTAAAAACACCCTAATTTAATAAAACTAATTATTAATTGTTGGGGAGAAAGTCGCTCAAGTATTGCAGATCATGCAGGTCCGGTTCTTGACTTGCAAGATCCCGGGTCGCTTCGCTTCCGGGACTGCGTCTCCTACTTCGTCGGATCCCCAGCCCTGAAACACTGAAACTCTGAAACATAATAAAACTTCTTCCTGTCCCTATGCCCGGGGATCGCAAATATTTCTGCAGAGCCAGGAGAATAATCATCCTTCGGGAAACTGCTCTTTAAGAAATGCCTTCCCGAACCAAATCTCAAATGCCGGATCGAGGAAGAAATATGTCCTGCCTGATTCCCAGATAACATCGTTATTTATGAGCGTCATTTTATTCTTGCTTACATTCCGGGGGGTGCCTAGACGGAATTCATTCATCACCCGTGAGGATGTAAGCTGGCTTTCTCCCGCCGCGACAGCTTTCAGGAGATTGATCTGAGTTGAGCTCATATTTTCAGTCTGGTTCTGGTAAAACGGCATATTTGCGTTCAGAAGTTCTCTTAACGAGGTTATGATATCAGTTTTTGTAACGCTTCTGCCTGTCAGGTTCCACGTATAATGTGCAAGCTGCTGTACATACCAGGGATGGCATTGCATAAGATCAGCAATCATTGCTGATTCCTCTCTTGTTATGTTTTTGCCTGTATTTTTAAATCCTTCACAGATGAAGACAATCCAGCTGTCCCTTTCAATTTTCGGGAGCATAATTATCTCGCCAAATCTGTAAAACGGTAAGGAGGAAGTGTTGAAAATATTAGTCATCATATGGCGCTGACTGCCATAAATGCAGTATGTTACAAGTTTCTGCCTCTGCCATATGGATCTCATTTTTTTCTCAAGCTCACTGTAGCCATCGAATCCTGCAATAACCTGGAATTCATCGAGGCATATTATAATTTTTATCTTTTTCTCCTGTGCTATCTTCTCCGGCAGGCTGAGTATCTCATCGCTGTTCTTTTTCAGTTCCTCCCAGTCGAAGCTAATGCTGAAACTGCTTACAGGATCCATGCTTACCTGAATCCTGGGGATGATGTTCCTGAATATTTTCCTGGATAACTCTATCCATTCCTGCCATTTTGAGGAAGAGGCCTTTAAAATTTCACCGGCAAATTTTTCCAGGAACTCTTCGGCGCTGTTAACAGTAAACAGGTCGATCATCGCTATCCTGATGTTTTTATG
>JAAYUS010000085.1 GCA_012517605.1 Bacteroidales bacterium | reverse complement strand
TCTTGAGCCTCGTAGAGGCGCCCTGTTTGTAGAAACAAGGTGTCATCCCTCTATTCTGAGCGCCGTCAGCGCGACCTGTTTGTCGATTCGACAATCCTCACTAGGCTGAAAGCCTCAAAAAGAAGATCTGTTTTCTATATCCCGTTTTTTAAACGTTGAGCGAAATCTTCTGATATATAATTATCATAACTCATACAGACTTCGCTGGCAAAATCAACCCCCATGGAGATAACTTTAGACCACATTTCCTCTCCCATTGTTTCAAGCTGATCCTTCTCAATCTCGTTAATATAGATGGCAGCCATCATTCCGGCATTGAAATTATCGCCGGCACCTATTGTGCTAACAGGTGTTAACTTTTTCACAGGAAACCTGCCGCTGAATTTCCCGGTCCTGACATACACTCCCTCTGCATTTGCAGTATAGACAAGGCATTTGCAGTAATTCTTAACGGCATCCCATGCTTCATCCGGAGTTGCAGCTCCGAAAATATTGCTGAAATCCTCATCCGACCCCCTCACAAGACTGACCATCGACATGTTCTCAACTATCAGCGGTTTCAGCCTGTCGAGCTCATGGCGGTGTGCGCTCCTGAAATTGGGATCATAAATGACTATCGCACCATTTCTGTATGCAGCGCCGACAAGGCTTCTGAACTTATCCCTTATTTCATCGGTTATTGCATATATCGAACCGCACAAAAGGATATCGTTCCCGGCTATTCCCGGCAGTTCAATGTCAAGCCTTTTTTCAGAATATTTCTCATAAAATGTATATGAGGCATCATTCCTTTCATTTAAAAAGGCCAGTGCAAGCTTTGTCTTCCCGTCCCTGTAATGATGGACAAAAGAGGTATCGACACCATTTGAATGAAGAAAAGAGTCGATAAGGCTTCCGACATCGTCATCGGCATACTCGCTGATGAAATGTACCGGCTGGCCGACCCTTCCAAGCGAGACAATGCTGTTGAGCATGGCTCCCCCTGGTTTAGCTGCCTGAGGCTTTCCGTTCTTGAAAATTATGTCAAAGACTGTCTCCCCTATTCCATAAATCTTTCTCATAACAGATGTTTTTTAGCAAACTATTATTATCTAACAAAGTGAATATACAACTTTATATTATAGTTATGGTTATGGTGAAGCATAAAATATCATTTTGCAAAAAACAGGATTGAAGATGGATCCGAAATCCGTTTGTTTTACCCCCCTTCCCCTCTAAAGGTGGGCTAAGAAATCCGAATTCGAAAATCCTAAATCCGAAATTCCTTATATTTGTCAGGTATCCAATTAATATCGTCCATGAAATCAATGAAGCTGACCGGCATACGTGAAATGCAGATGATGGAAGTTCCCGAACCTGTTATTTCGGGCCCATATGATGTAAAAATCCGTATAATGACAGTAGGTGTCTGCGGTTCGGATATACATTATTATACAAAGGGTAACATAGGCTCCCAAAAGGTTGTTTATCCCTTCACTGTAGGTCACGAGAGCGCAGGTATGGTTGTTGAGACCGGAAGAGATGTGAAACGCGTAAAAAAAGGGGATATAATTGCCGTTGAACCCGCGATGTGGTGCGGAAAGTGTGACCAGTGTCTTTCAGGAAGGCATCACACCTGCAGAAAGCTTAAGTTCCTGGGATGTCCCGGTCAGGCAGAAGGAACTCTTTCGGAATATATAATAATGCCCGAATCGAGCTGCTTTCCGATGCCTGAAAATCTTTCTGCCGATCATGGATCAATTTCCGAACCCCTTGCTATCGGTGTTTATTCTGTAAAAAAAGCAGGTGAAACCAAAGGTCTGAAAGCTGCAATTCTGGGATTCGGTCCCATTGGAATGAGCGTGATGCTGGCTTTAAAAGCAGCTGAGGCTGACTCGATTTATGTGACTGACAAAATAGATGAAAGGCTTGTAATAGCATATTCAGAAAAAGCAACATGGACCGGCAACCCTTTAAAGGAAAACATTGTCGAAAGTCTAATGAAGAAGGTCCCTGAAGGGATTGATGTGGTTTTTGAATGCTGCGGCCAGCAGGAGGCTGTTGATCAGGCATGCGAAATACTGAAACCGGGTGGAAGGCTTGTTATAGTGGGCATCCCCGAGTTTGAAAGGTGGAGCCTCAATGTCGATATCACCCGCAGGCATGAACTGTCGGTACAGTTTATACGCCGGCAGGTGGGCTGTGTTGAACCGGCTCTTGAAATGATGAGCAACGGCAAAATCGATGTATCACGTATGGTGACACACAGGTTTCCCTTCGCTGCGACAAAGGAGGCCTTCGATCTTGTCGCATCATACGGAGACGGGGTTATGAAGGCGATGATAGATTTTTGAAAAGTCAACTAATACAAGTTGCCAGTTGCTGGGCGCTGGTTCAAGGTTCAAGGTTCAAGGTTTAAGGTTCATGGTTCAAAGTCCCTGACTCACTACTCGCTACTCACTACTCACTACTCACTACTCACCATCTGCCCTGTGCCCTGAGCCCTGAGCTTCTTCCGCAATCCCCTTCGCCCCCTGCTCCCTGCTCCCCGCTACTTCCCAAACTAAATTGATCCCAACAATCGTCTGTATCTCAGCAAAGCCTCTATGAAATAATAGTCGGCATAGGTAAGCGGTACGTCCACTTCGCTGTTTGCAGGGAGTGATCCGACGCTGTGCTTCAGAATGAAATTGCCGTTTTCACCATACTTTGACATATATTGCGGTGATGCCAGGCTGCGTATCTGTTTTTCGGCAACACTCAGATATTCCTGCTTTTTAATCTGATCAACATACCCGCTCAGTTCAATAAGCGCCGATGCCATAATAGATCCTGCAGAAGCATCTCTTTTTGCATTAGGTATCCCGGGGGCATCATAATCCCAGTATGGTATCTTATCCTCGGGTAGGTTGGGATGATTTATAAGAAAATCCGCAATATGGACTGCCTGATCGAGATATCTCTTTAGTCCGGTCTCCCTGTACATTACCGTATAACCGTACAGTCCCCAGCTCTGTCCTCGGGCCCATGCCGATCCGTCGGCGGCGCCCTGTGCAGTCTGTTTTGCTTCCACTTTTCCCGAAATTGTATCATATGATACAACGTGCCAGGTGCTGTAGTCAGGACGGAAATGATTTTTAATTGTTGTATCTGAATGTATTACAGCTATCTTATAAAAAGACGAATCGCCTGAGTTTTTAAATGCCCACATGAGGAACTCAAGATTCATCATGTTATCGATAATGACCGGACATTGCCATCCTTTTCTGCTTCCCCACGACTGTATACAACCCACATTTGGCCTGAACCTCGTTGAGAGGGACCTTGCACCTGTAAGGAGAACCTCTTTGTAACTCGCATCATTTGTAAGTCTTAATCCGTTGCCGAAGCTGCAATAGAGCATGAATCCAAGATCGTGCGTTCCCTTGTTGTACTTTTCCTTTTCAATAAAGGAAGTCATGGTGGCGGCATATCCCCTGAATTTATCATCTTTTGTGTATTCGTAAAGATACCATAGACTTCCTGGTACAAACCCACTTGTCCACCAGCCTGAATTTGAGGTTATAAGAGCACCGGTTGTGTCGATAGTCCGGGGCAAAAGCCCGGGCTTGTCTTTCATAACCTCTGCCATGCCTGCATATTGTCTGGCAGCGAATGCCAGCGAACTGTCAATGATCTCGATAATTGGTTTTTCCTTCTGACATGCAGTAAATATTAAAATGAAAATTAAGGCTGTTGCGTTGATTTTGATTTTCATTCTTCTTTTATTTATAAAATTGATAACTAATAGTTTCGGATCAGCAATATAGGAATTTTCCCATCAATTATATTCCCGGGAATATCAAAACATGATTATTTAATTTAAAATACACTAAATTTATCTACGCATATTAAAACCTATCATCCATGAATAAAAAGATCTTTTTTCTGACATTATTTATTCTTTCCGGGTTTCTGGCTGCTTCCCAGAACGTCGGATCCTCACCCGAATATATCAAAGCCATTACCTCCGAATGGAAAGGAGAACGATTTCCCGACGGACGTCCAAAGGTCTCCGATGACCTGCTTGAACGACTGAAGAATATCTCCATAGAAGAGGCATGGGGTGTCCTGAGGAACAAGGGATATCTTAACCAGTTTGAAAGCGGCTGGGAGATCATTAATCCTGAGCAACCTATGACCGGCCGCGTAGTTACCGCACAATATATGCCTCTTCGTCCTGATCTTGAGAAATATATCAGGGAAAAGGGCAAGGCAGAAGGACGGGCACAGCAGGGTGGAACAAATTCATGGCCCATTGATGTCCTTGTTGAAGGGGATGTATATGTAGCCGACAGTTACGGTAAAATAGTCGACGGGACCCTTATAGGTGATAACCTTGGCAACTCAATATATGCCAAGTCGAAAAGAGGAGTCATCTTCAACGGATCCGTAAGAGACCAGGAAGGGCTGAGCGAAATAAAGGGATTCAACGGCTGGATAAAAGGACAGGATCCGTCATATATAATGCAGATGAGCCTTGTATCTATTAATGCTCCGATCCGTATCGGAAGAGCCGTTGTGCTTCCCGGTGATGTGGTACTCGCAAAGAAATATGGCGTGATCTTCATTCCGGCCCACCTTGTTGAAGATCTTGTAATAACCTCCGAAGTGACAGCACTTCGCGACCAGTTTGGACACCAGAGGCTAAGGGAAGGAAAGTATAAGCCCGGACAGATTGACAGCCAGTGGAGCGATGAGATAAAAAAGGATTTTATCGACTGGCTCAATAACTATCCCGGGAAACTTCCGATGACAAAAGCTGAACTTGATAATTATTTCAAAGAGAGAAACTGGTGAGGGAAGAGGGCAGATGGTGAGTAGTGAGCCAGGGACTTTGAACCTTGAACCTTGAACCTTGAACCTTAAACCTTTAACCTTGAACCAGCAACCAGCAACCAGCAACAACAATAAACAGAACTAAAATTTATTCGTAATGAAAAGCATAATAAAAGATATACAACAACAAAACCCGATGATGGAAAAATCTGAGTCTGCGGTAAAAACGGGATCCTTGAAAAAAACAGGGACCAGCAGAAGAGACTTCATCAGAAAAGGTGCCATTGGAGGTATTGCAATTGGAGGGCTGATGCGTTTGTCGGTTGAAGATACAATTGCACAGACAACCTCGAAAGTGAACCGTGCATCAAGTCCATCGGACCTTAAGATCACCGACATGAGGGTTGCCGTGGTGGGTAATGTGGGTCGCACTGCCATAATAAGGATCGACACAAACCAGGGTATTTACGGCCTTGGAGAAGTCCGTGACGGCGCCGATGAACGATATGCACTGATGCTGAAAAGCAGGATACTCGGATTAAACCCCTGCAATGTCGAAATGATATTCAAGATCATCAGGCAGTTCGGATATCATGGGCGTCAGGGAGGAGGAGTATGCGCAGTCGAAATGGCGCTATGGGATCTTTGCGGCAAAGCTTACGGTGTTCCGGCATGGCAGCTGCTGGGTGGAAGATACCGCGATAAGATAAGGCTATATGCCGATACTCCCGGAGCAAATGATCCGGTGATTTTCGCCCAGACTATGAAAAAACGGGTCGAAGAACAGGGATTCACATGGCTCAAAATGGATCTTGGGATCCATGTCGTTGCAAAAGAAACAGATACAATTGTAAACAAAAATTTCTGGGACGGCGCTGCCGGACAATATGACCTGCGCGATTACATGGGTTATGGCAACACTTTGCATCCCTTTACCCAGGTTCAGATTACCGACAAGGGGCTGGAAGGCCTTGCTGCATATGTTGAACAGGTCCGGAACGCGGTAGGATATGAAATGCCATTGTGCGCTGACCATTTCGGGCATTTCGATATAAACAACTCCATCAGGTTCGGCAGGGCAATGGAAAAATACAGGCTTGCCTGGCTCGAGGATATGGTTCCATGGTTTTATACCGACCAGTGGAAGACAGTATCCGATGCTCTTGAAACACCAACATGCACAGGCGAAGACATATATCTTCTGAAAAACGGATTTAAACCTCTTCTCGATGCACGTGCAGTCGACATCATACAACCTGACCTGGCAACCTCCGGAGGCTTGCTTGAAACAAAGCGGATCGGTGATTATGCAGAAGAATGCGGAGTTGCAATGGCAATGCACATGGCCGGAACCCCGGTGACCTTCATGGCAAATGTTCACTGTGCCGCTGCCACCCAGAATTTCCTTGCTCTCGAACATCATAGCGTAGATTCACCATGGTGGGGAAACCTTGTAAAAATGACAGGTTCTCAACCTATGATTACAAAGGGCTTTGCCAATGTGCCTCTCGATTCACCCGGACTCGGCATTGAACTTAATGACGAAGAGGTTAAGAAACATCTCCATCCAAGGGCAAAAGGATATTTTGAACCGACACCGGAATGGGATGATAAGAGATCGCACGACAGATTGTGGAGTTAGTAGCCCTAAATCAATTACTTTCAAATGGCAAATCAGCTTTCAAAAAAACGTTGGTACAGATTAGTACCGATTGCCTTTATTACATACAGCCTTGCTTATCTCGACAGAGCCAATTTCGGTTTTGCAGCGGCAGGCGGAATGGCCCGCGACCTTGACATAAACGCAGCAACATCGTCGCTGCTGGGATCACTCTTCTTCCTTGGATATTTTTTCTTCCAGATACCAGGCACAGTATATGCTGCCAAAAACAGCGCCAGAAAGCTTATTTTCTGGTGTCTCATCCTCTGGGGAGCCCTTGCAATGGCAACAGGGATGACAAACAACGTCAAAGGCCTCATTGTTATAAGATTCATGCTGGGCGTTGTGGAAAGCGCCGTGATGCCTTCCATGCTTGTATTCCTGAGCAACTGGTTCACGAAACATGAACGTTCGAGAGCAAACACCTTCCTCATACTTGGCAATCCTGTGACTATTCTGTGGATGTCAATTCTTTCAGGTTACCTGGTCGACTCCCTCGGATGGCGCTGGATGTTCATTCTCGAAGGATTTCCGGCAATTATATGGGCATTTCTCTGGTGGCGTCTTGTTGTTGACAAACCGGCCCAGGCCAAATGGCTTTCAAAGGATGAAAAAGACAATTTGCAGGCTGAACTTGACATTGAACAGAAATCAATCAAACCTGTGAGAAATTATGCAGTTGCCTTCAGATCGAAAGTTGTCATTCTGCTTTGCCTCCAGTATTTCCTGTGGTGCATCGGAGTCTATGGTTTTGTTATGTGGCTTCCTTCCATAATCAATGCTTCTCCCGATTCAAATATTGTAAAGACTGGCTGGCTGGCATCGGTCCCATATCTGCTGGCAATTATCGGAATGCTTGTCGCGTCCTTTTTCTCGGATAAAACACTCAGAAGAAGCATTTTTATATGGCCTTTCCTTCTGATCGGGGCATTTGCCTTTTACGGATCCTATCTGATAGGACCGAGCAATTTCTGGCTATCCTATCTGCTTCTTGTCATAGCCGGGGGTGCAATGTATGCACCTTACGGGCCATTCTTCGCTGTCATCACTGAGATACTACCTAAAAATGTATCACCAGGGGCAATAGCGCTCATTAACAGCATGGGGGCGCTGGGATCTTTTGCCGGAGCATATATCGTGGGTTACCTGAACGGGACTACAGGAGGTTTTGGCGCTTCCTATATTTTTATGGCAGGCTCCCTCCTTATATCATCAGTATTGACAATAATTGCTATAAAAGGAAGCAGACAAAAAATTTAAGCCTTATGCAACTTTCAGCGTACCACACGTCCTGAAGCATCACCTTTCATAAGCTGTTCGACCTCAGAAACGGATACCATATTGTAATCGCCGTGAATCGTATGTTTGAGGCATGATGCAGCCACGGCAAAGTTGAGGGCTTTCTGGTCGTCGACTGGCCAGGTCAAAAGTCCATAGATCAGTCCTCCCATAAATGAATCACCTCCCCCGACGCGGTCAACAATGTCGGTTATCTGGTACTCGGGCGCCGTTAAGAGCATTTTCCCGTCATAAAGAACACCCGACCAGGTATTGTGATCAGCATTTATTGAACCACGAAGGGTGATTATCACTTTTCGGGCTTTCGGGAATTTCTCCATAAGGCTGACACACACCTGTTCATATTTTGATGCATCAATCTGTCCCGATGAAACAATTGTATCTTCAGCCTTTATCCCGAAAACCTTTTCGGCGTCTTCCTCATTTCCCAGTATTATATCGCAACAGCTTACCAGTTCGGGCATGACCTCCCCTGCCTTCTTTCCCCATTTCCAGAGGTTTTTCCGGTAATTAAGATCGCATGAAACTGTTATGCCTTTACTGTTTGCAGCCCTGACAGCTTCCAAACAAACATCTGCAGCACCCTCTGAAATGGCTGGTGTTATTCCTGTCCAGTGAAACCATGACGCCTCGGCAAATACTTCGTCCCAGTTTATCATACCTGACTTTATCTCGGCAATTGATGAATTTTCACGATCGTATATCACTTTGCTTGGCCTGGCAACAGCACCGGTTTCGAGGAAATAAATCCCAAGCCTTTTGCCGCCGAAAATTATGTGACTGGTACCAACATTATGTTTTCTCAGGTCCATTATTACAGAATGCCCCAGGTCATTTTCAGGCAGCCGTGTGACAAACTCCACCTCCAGGCCATAGTTTGCAACAGACACTGCAACATTGGCCTCACCACCGCCAAATGTGGCATTAAGCGAGGTTGCCTGAGTAAACCGCTGATGTTCAGGTGTTGCCAGACGCAACATAATTTCACCGAAAGTCACAATCTTATTTCCCATATGGATTTCCAATTAAATACATTAACTTTTTCATCCTAAATATAATTAATTGAACCGATAGGGGCTGGGTTAAAATTCAAAATTAAATTATATCTTGGTTTAGAATAAAATGAATGATGGAATCCATTGGAAAAGATATTTGTTTAACCTTTAAAAGATTTTTATTCAAGCATTTCAGTCTTGTGTTAAAAACCCCCTTTCCCGTTTCCCCCAGGGGGGAAAGGCTGCGTGCCGTACCTCCTTCCCCTGTGGGGGAATCCCGAAATTTCGGAAAGGATGAGGGTAAAAGAGAAATAGGTTATCTGTCTTCTCCTGATTGCTTAAACTCATTTTTGATAATTAAACCTGAAATCTGACATCTGATATTCTATGGGTAAAATAGTTGTTATAGGCAGCACAAATACCGACATGGTGGTTAAGTCAAAGAAGATCCCATCCCCGGGTGAAACAATTCTGGGAGGAACTTTTATGATGAATCCGGGCGGGAAAGGAGCAAATCAGGCAGTGGCGGCGGCAAGACTGAACGGAAATGTAACATTTGTTACAAAATTGGGAAACGATCTTTTCGGCGAACAGGCAAAGCATATTTTCGATTTTGAAGGCATCGATACAAAATATATTTTGAAAGATCCTAAAAGTCCTTCCGGCATAGCATTAATTATGGTCGACCAGGATGGGGAGAATTGCATTGTGGTTGCTCCAGGCTCAAACGGCACCCTTTCTGCATATGATATTGCCGAGGAGGTTTATGGCAATGATCCGTCAGATGTTTTCCTGATGCAGCTTGAAATCCCTGTAAGCACTGTCGAATTCGTTGCGCAGAAAGTATATGAAAGAAAGAACAGGGTGATTCTGAACCCTGCTCCGGCCCGTCAGCTTTCGAATGATCTCCTGACCTGCATTGACATAATTACACCAAATGAGGTTGAAGCAGAGATCCTTACCGGCATTAAAGTCATTGATGCAGCATCTGCTGAAGAGGCTGCTGAAAAACTAAGGTCGACAGGTGTTAAGAACGTGATAATTACTATGGGTGCTGCCGGAGCTTTTCTTCTGACTGATAAAGTTTCAAAACTGATACCTGTGGTCCCGGTAAGAGCCGTCGATACAACAGCGGCAGGCGATGTGTTCAACGGGGCACTTGCTGTGGCAATTTCCGAAGGAAAAGATCTCGAAGAGGCAGTTGTCTTTGCAAACAAGGCAGCTTCGATATCGGTTACCCGGATGGGGGCCCAGGCTTCAGCACCATACAGGAAAGAAATTTAATACCATCAGTTATGAGGATCCGTTTTTCACTTTTACTAATAAGTCTGGCTGTTATGGCAGGTTGCCAGAACAAAAAACCAATAGTTGCAGCCGAACCAGTGAAGATCATTTTTGATACTGACCTGGGACCAGATTATGACGATGTCGGGGCACTTGCGTTCCTGCATGCTATGGCCGACAGCGGAAAAGCTGAAATCCTGGCTACATTGTCATCAAACAAACATGAACTTGTGGTTCCATCGATTGAGGTCATTAATACCTACTTCAACCGACCTGACCTTCCGCTTGGCGCTCCGAAAGGCAACGGCGCCTCAATGGGTTCATCGCAGCACTGGGCCGATTCGATCGTTGCAAAATATCCTCATACTACAGGATCAACCTCCGATGCCCCCGATGCTGTTTCGGTTTACAGAAAGATACTTCAGGGACAACCCGACGCGAGTGTTACAATAATTACAGTAGGTTTCCTTACCAACCTTGGCAATCTGCTAAAATCCACTGCCGATGAAAACAGTCCGCTTACCGGAAAAGATCTTGTGGAAAAGAAGGTAAAAAGGCTGGTCTCTATGGCAGGATGGTTCCCCAGGGGAAAGGAATTCAATGTGTATATCGATTCAACCGCTTCTAAATACGTATTTGAGAACTGGCCCGGGGAAGTAATATTCACCGGATTTGAAATCGGAAAGGAAATATTCACAGGGCTTCGCCTGATGAATTCTCCTGTCATGAACAGTCCGGTTAAGGATGTTTTCAGGATTAGCATTCCATTGTCGCCCGAAGACAGGAACGGCCGTATGAGCTGGGATGAAACGGCAGTGCTTATAGGTGTATATGGTACAGAAGGCTTCTTCGACACTAAAAGAGGTACAATACTCATCAATACCGACGGAAGCAATGAATGGAAAGATGATCCTGCAGGTAAACATATGTACGTGATACAGAAAATGCCAGTTCAGGAAATAACCAGATTCATTGAGGACAGGATGATGCATCTGCCTGTACCAAAAGAGACCGTAAAGTGAAAAATCAAATCATTTTGGGCTGCCCCCCAATCCTCCCTGGGGGGCTAAAATCCAATATATAAACATTACTAATTATGAAAAAGACAACTTCCATCGCAATTTTTCTCCTGTTCATCTTCTGCATCTCATGCAACACATCAGATCAACAGTATCTTACAATAAAGCCTGAGGTCCTTAAGGACAAGATAGCCGGAGGATGGGCAGGGAAAATGGCAGGAGTGACATATGGCGCCCCGACTGAATTCCGTGCCCAGGGACGTACATATGACGACTCAATAAAATGGAAGCCGGCCGACATAAAAGGCAGCATGTGGCAGGATGATATATATGTCCAGCTGACATTTCTGATGGCAATGGATAAATATGGCATAGATGCTCCTGCAAAAAAGTTCCAGGAGATGTTTGCAAAGGCAGGTTATCCTCTCTGGCATGCCAATATGCAGGCGAGGAAAAACTATTTTGACAGTATTTTCGCTCCGCTTTCAGGAAGTCCGGAGTATAACATCCATGCCGATGACATTGATTTTCAGATCGAAGCTGACTATATAGGCTTCATGTGCCCTGCAATGCCCAATACTGCCTCTGCAATTGCTGAAAAGATCGGTCACATTATGAATTACGGCGATGGCGTCTATGGCGGCATCTTTGTCGCTGCGCTTTATTCCGAAGCATACGTTCAGACTGACATCCGTAAGATAATCGAAAAGGCTCTAAAATCGATCCCTCAAGAAAGTGATTATTATAAAGCAGTTAAGGATGTTATCGTTCTTTATGATCATTATCCTTCCGACTGGCGTGCTGCATGGCAGGAACTAGAGAATAAATGGGGAAATGTTGACATCTGTGGTGCAGGATCTCCATTCAATATTGATGCAAAACTCAACGGAGCCTATATTGTGATGGGATTGCTCTATGGACAAGGAGATCCTGTAAAAACCCTTGAGATATCCACACGGTGCGGACAGGATTCCGACTGCAATCCATCAAACGCACTTGCTGTTCTCGGAGTGATAAAGGGATTCAGCGGCCTGCCGCCGGAGATGCAGGAAGGGGTAAAAGCTATTGGAGACTCATTGTTCATCCATACAACATATTCATTCAATTCAGCTGTTGAGGCTACCTATAAATATGCAGTCGATCTGATTTCAAAATCAGGAGGAAAGATTACTGAAAAAAAGATATCTGTAATTCCTGAAGCACCTGTTTCTCCTTCGCTTGAAGTATCCTTTCCGGGACTAGTCTTCTACAGGTCCGTTACGGTATTTGATAAGTCAAGCTGGAAGTTCACCGGGAAATGGAATGTATATCAGACCGGATCTGAGGATCAGCGGCATGATCAGTCAATGTGGTCTGAAAGTGCCGGCGATGAAGCCGAGATAAGCTTCACGGGAACCGGCATCTCGCTTAAAGGCAACTGGTGGCGCGACGGAGGAAAGGCCGACATATATGTCGATGGCAATCTGAGCAGGAGCATTGATACATATTATTTCTTTGCAAATCAGCAGCATACTGAAAGCATCTGGCATGTCACAAACCTTGCTCCGGGCGATCATAAGGTAAAAATCGTCGTTAAAGGTGAAAAAAGGCCAGAGTCAACAGGATCCAGGGTCTATTTAACATCAGCTACAATCTTTAAAACAGAACCGAAACATAATGAAGACTTTAAGTTCTCATTTGAAAAATAACAGTCTGAATGACCAGTAATCCCTCTTTAAACTCTAAGTACTCTAAACTCTAGCTCACTCTAAACTTCAAAACTATGTTCATTCCTCAATCCTATTCACTTGCCGTTATCCTCTGCATTGTTACGATGCTATGCTGGGGATCATGGGGCAATACTCAAAAACTTGCCGGAAAATCATGGCGTTTTGAACTTTTCTACTGGGACTATGTAACCGGGATCCTTATTTTTTCAATCCTCCTTGGCTTAACCCTGGGAAGTACCGGGACTGAAGGAAGAAAATTCATCCCTGATCTCGTACAGGCCGATACCGGGAATATTCTAAGAGCTATGCTTGGAGGAATAATATTCAATGCTTCAAACATACTTCTTGTAGCAGCGATGTCGATTGCAGGCATGGCTGTTGCCTTTCCCGTAGGAGTGGGGATAGCTCTGGCCCTCGGGGTTATAATAAACTACATTTTCGCCCCTAAGGGAGATCCCATGCTGCTTTTTGCCGGAGTGGCCCTGATAGTTGCTGCCATTATAATTGATGCGGCAGCATACAGAAAACATAGTGCATCACTGCAGAAAGTCTCAGGAAAAGGCATAATCCTCTCTGTATCTGCCGGTGTCCTGATGGCGCTCTTTTACAGGTTTGTGGCAAGCTCAATGGCATCAGACTTTGCAGTTCCCGATGCCGGCAAGCTTACTCCTTATTCTGCATTATTCTGTTTTGCCCTGGGGGTGGTTCTCAGCAACCTGCTTTTCAATTATTTAATTATGAAAAGACCATTTGAAGGAACACCTCTGACCTTCAAAGACTACAAGGCAGGAACTGCCGGCGTTCATCTGACCGGTATACTTGGCGGAGTGATATGGAACCTGGGCATGTCGATGAGCATAATAGCATCAGGAAAAGCAGGTTATGCAATCTCATACGGATTGGGCCAGGGAGCAACATTAATAGCCGCCTTGTGGGGAGTATTTATCTGGAAAGAGTTCAAAGGAGCCTCAAAACAGATAAATACGCTGATACTTTTCATGTTCCTTGCCTATATTGCCGGACTTGCACTTCTGGTTTACGCAGGAACATAAAGGCTTTCGTCATCTCCCGGCGATCGGAACATAATCCTTACGGCCGTACACATATTTAAAAGCCGGGCGAATTATCCTTTTCGCAGAAAATGTAAGCTCTTCTATGCGGTGGGCACACCATCCCGATACTCTTGCAACTGCAAACAGAGGCGTATAAAGTTCCTTTGCTATTTCGAGGCATGAATAAACAAAGCCTGAATAGAAATCAACGTTTATGCAAACCGTCTTGGTGAACTTCTCTCCTTTGAACACTCTTATCACTTCCGGAGTAATCCGTTCAACAAGAGAATAAAGCTCAAATTCGGCAAGCCTCCCTTTCTCTATTGCAAGTTCGCGTGCCTTTGCCTTCAGTATTCCTGCCCTCGGATCGGAAATAGTATATACTGCATGACCTATGCCATATATCTTTCCTGAATTATCGTTTGCCTCTTTTCTAAGGATCTTCAGAAGGTAATTCTCTACTTCCTTTTCATCTGTCCAGTCTTTTACATTAGCCTTTATGTTCTCCATCATTTCAAGAACCCTGACATTGGCTCCGCCGTGAAGCGGACCTTTCAGAGAACCAATTGCAGAAGTTACAGCCGAATAAATATCGGTTTCCGAAGAACTTGTCACTCTCATGGTGAAAGTGGAATTATTGCCTCCGCCGTGTTCAGCATGCAGCACCAGCATCAGGTCGAGAAGATCAGCCTCAAGCCTCGAAAATCCCTTGTTATCACCCTTGATAAGGTAAAGGAAGTTCTCAGCAGTACTAAGCCCTGGCTGTGGATGACGTATCGAAAGTGTTTTGCCTTTGTAAAGATGCCTCATGGCCTGATAGGAATATGCCACTATGGTTGGAAATTTGGCAATTATGTTAAGCGACTGCCTGATCATATTCTCAAGGGTTATGTCATCGGGCCTGCTGTCGAGTATATACAAACCGAGGACCGAACGTGCAAGTATATTAAGCACATCCTTGCCTTTCATGGAAAGGATCATGTCCTTTACAAAGTCATCAGGCAGGGGACGTAGAGAACTCATATATGCCGAGAACTCCATAAGCTGGTTACTTGTCGGCAGATGACCTGTTAAAAGGAGGTAAACAGTCTCATCAAAGCCATGCCTGTTCTCATACTGAAATCCGGCAGTTATTTCTTCTATATCGATACCCCTGTAATAAAGCTTACCGGGTATTGCGATTACCTTTCCATCTTCCTTTTTGTATCCGACAACATCACCGATATTTGTCAGGCCAACAAGGACTCCCGTACCGTCAGCGTTCCTCAAACCCCTTTTTACATCATAGGTTTCAAACAGTGAACTTTCTATCTGGCATGCTTCTCTTACAGGATTTTCAAGCTTTGAAACGAAATTGTTTCCTTCCATGGTTTTTAGTTATCAGATATTAATATTCGAAATTATTGTATCTGCAAATTCAGATGTCTTTACAAGGGTTGCGTTATCCATCAGTCTGTGAAAATCGTAGGTGACCTTCTTATTGAGAATAGCAGATTCAATCCCTTTGTAAATAAGATCAGCAGCTTCATGCCATCCGAGGTATTCCAGCATAAGAGCGCCTGAAAGTATTACCGAACCCGGATTTACTTTGTCCTGACCGGCATATTTCGGAGCTGTTCCGTGAGTTGCTTCGAAAATGGCATGACCTGTTTCAAAATTTATATTTGCGCCCGGAGCTATTCCTATGCCTCCGACTATTGCCGCCAGAGCATCTGAAATATAGTCGCCGTTAAGATTAAGAGTGGCAATAACTGAATAATCAGCCGGCCGGGTAAGGATCTGCTGAAGAAATGCATCCGCTATTACGTCCTTGATTATGATCTTTCCTTCATTTTCTGCCTTTTTCATAAGCTCATCAGCAGCAAATTTCCCCTTTTCTTCAGTCAGGCGTTTATGCTGCTTCCACGTAAACACATGATCTGCAAATTCCCTCTCAGCAAGTGCATAACCCCATTTCATGAATGATCCCTCTGTAAACTTCATTATATTTCCCTTGTGAACCAGGGTAACTGAAGGGAGTTTGCGTTCAATTGCAAATTTGACAGCCTGTCTTACAAGACGTTCAGTGCCTTCAACTGAAACAGGCTTGATCCCGATGGATGATGTGGAAGGAAATCTTATTGATTTTACTCCCATTTCATCAATAAGGAACCTCTTTATCTTTTCTGCAGCAGGATCGCCGTGCATATATTCAATCCCGGCATAAATATCTTCCGTGTTTTCCCTGAAAATGTGCATATTGACATTTTCCGGATGTTTTACCGGACTGGGAACCCCGTCAAAATAACGGACCGGACGGTAACATGTGTAAAGGTCGAGTTCCTGCCGCAATGCGACATTCAATGACCGCATTCCTTCTCCAACCGGAGTTGTGAGCGGGCCCTTTATTCCCACAAGAAGATCGCGGAAACCGTCAAGGGTCTCCTGCGGCAGCCAGTTTCCGGTCTCATTGAATGCCTTCTCTCCGGCAAGAAATTCTTTCCATGCAATTTTCCTTTTGTTGTTATAGGCTTTGCTTACCGCAGCATCAAATACCCTTACAGATGCCTTCCAGATATCCGGTCCTGTACCATCACCTTCAATAAAGGGTATTACAGGATTACCCGGGACAACCAGCCTGCCTTCAGAAATTCTTATCTTTTCACTTGCCATTGGTGAATCTTAAGTATTTGATTTTCGTATTAAATTCAGTGCGCTTCCGGCTTTAAACCATGAGATCTGGTTCTCATTGTATGAATGGTTTGTTTCAATGTATTCTGACGAACCATCCGAATGAATGATCTTCAGGCGTATCCTGCTTCCTTCTGCGAAGCTTTCCAGTCCTTCAACATCAAATCTGTCATCCTCCCTGATCCTTTCATAATCATTTCCGTCTGCAAAAGTCAGCGCCAGGATGCCCTGCTTCTTCAGGTTGGTTTCATGTATCCTTGCGAACGACTTTACTATTATCAACTTAACCCCGAGGTATCTTGGCTCCAGCGCAGCATGTTCACGCGAAGATCCCTCTCCGAAATTTTCCTCCCCGACGACAACAGAACTTAAACCTGCCGATTTATAAGCCCTTGCTACAGACGGCACTGTCCCGGCTTCTCCTGTCAGCTGATTTACAACAAGATTGGTAAGTCCGTTGAACCAGTTCACGGCGCCAGTCATGTAATTTTCAGATATATTTTCAAGATGTCCGCGGAACTTCAGCCATGCCCCTGCCATCGAGATATGATCGGTTGTACATTTCCCTTTTGCCTTGATGAGCAGTATCATATTCCTGAAGTTCTTCGGATCAAATTCTTCGAAAGGAGCAAGAAGCTGAAGCCGTGCAGAACCTGGTCTTATTTTTACCTCAACATGAGATTTATCCTTTGCAGGTTCCTGATAACCATTCATGGTTTCCTCAAAACCTTTCTCCGGCAAAGGGTCTCCTTCAGGTTCAGGCAGTTTAACTGCCCTGCCTTTTGAGTTCACAACAGTATCCGTGAGCGGATTGAAAGTCAGGTCTCCGGCCACAGACATGGCTGTCACTATTTCAGGCGAGGCAACGAAGGCATGTGTTTCAGGATTACCGTCAGCCCGTTTTGCAAAATTTCTGTTAAAGGAGTGGATAATCGTATTTGCCTTCATCTCCGTACCGTCATCCCTGAGCCACTGTCCGATGCAGGGGCCGCAGGCATTGGCAAATATCCTGCCGCCTGCTTGTCTGAAAATATCCAGGATACCTTTCTTTTCGGCAATATTTCTGATCTTTTCAGAACCCGGGATGACTATGAATTCCGCTTTCAGTCCAAGCCCTGATGATACGGCATTTTTGATTACAGATGCAGATCTTGAAAGATCCTCAAAGGATGAATTAGTGCAGGATCCGATCAACCCGGCACTTATTTTCAGGGGCCAGCCGTTTTTTTCTGCTTCCTCCTTCATATGTGAAACCGGTATTGCCCTGTCAGGCGTGAATGGTCCGTTAATATGAGGTTCAAGTTCTGACAGGTTTATTTCGATCACCCTGTCGAAATACTTTTCGGGAAAATCATTGACTTCAGGATCGCTGTTAAGGAGAGAGCTGATCCCATCGGCGATATCAGCTACAGATGCTCTTCCTGTTGCACGCAGATAGTCTGACATGGGTTTATCGTATCCGAACACAGAACATGTTGCCCCTGTTTCGGCACCCATGTTACAGATTGTGGCCTTTCCCGTGCATGATATTGAACTGGCTCCTTCCCCGAAATATTCTATAATCCTGTCAGTTCCGCCTTTTACAGTGAGCAGGCCTGCCAGCTTCAGGATCACATCCTTCGGAGAAGTCCATCCGTTGAGTTTACCCGTAAGCCTGACACCTATTATCTCTGGAACTTTAAGTTCCCATCTGAGTCCGGCCATAACATCGGAGGCATCAGCGCCGCCCACTCCTACTGCAAGCATTCCAAGACCTCCTGCCGTGGGAGTATGGGAGTCAGTTCCGATAATAAGTCCTCCCGGAAAAGCATAGTTTTCAAGGATGACCTGATGTATTATTCCTGCCCCGGGTTTCCAGAATCCCATACCGTATCTGCTGCAAACAGAGCTCAGGAAATCATATACTTCGCTGTTAAAATCGAGAGCTGTCTTAAGATCCGATTCACCATCCCTGTGTCCGGTGATAAGATGGTCGCAATGAACAGTGGCAGGTACGGCCGTCTGTTCCTTACCGGTCACCATGAACTGAAGCAGAGCCATTTGTGCAGTGGCATCCTGCATGGCAACGCGGTCGGGAGTGAATTCGGCATAATCAGTGCCTCTCCTGAGCCCCGCAAGAACCTTCATATCAGCCAGATGTGCATAGAGGATCTTTTCAGCCAGTGTAAGAGGCCTTTGCAACTGGTCCCTGACATCGTTTATTTTCTCAGGCAGTGATCTATAAAACGAACTGATTATTTCCTTATCAAATATCATTTCCACGTATCATTTTCTGATATGGCCATTCCCTTCGATTATCCATTTATATGTTGTAAGCTCATCAAGAGCCATCGGGCCCCTTGCATGAAGCTTCTGCGTTGAAATACCTATCTCGGCGCCCAGACCGAATTCTCCCCCGTCAGTAAATGCTGTTGACGCATTTGAATAAACAGATGAAGCATCCACCATTTTGAAAAAAATATCCCTCCGGTCAGAGTTTTCTGTGACAATAGCTTCGCTGTGCTTTGAACCGTAACGTTCAATATGGGCAAGAGCCTCATCAAATGCCGAAACGGTTTTTACTGCCATTTTATATGACAGGAATTCTGTCCCGAATGAATCCTTTGCTGCCTTATGAAGAAGTTCTGCAGGGTATTTGCCCGAAAGGGCTTTAAAAGCTTTGGTGTCGGCATATATTTCCACGCCGGAGGCGGAACATGGTTCAACAAGAAATCCGAGATCTTCAATACGTTTTTCATGAATTATCAGACAATCCAGAGCGTTGCAGACACTGACCCTTCTCGTTTTTGCATTGTTGATTATTGCCTGACCTTTGAGCCTGTCGCCATATTCATCAAAATAAGTATGGCAAATCCCTGCTCCTGTTTCAATGACAGGTATGGAAGAATTTTCACGCACAAAATCGATAAGTCCCCGGCTTCCCCTCGGTATTATCAGATCGATGCTTTCCCTTGCGCGGAGAAGTTTCAGCGTATCATTCCTGCTTCCTGTTATCAGTGTAAGAATATCCTGATCGATACCTGACTCCGCCAGCACATCCTTGATTAGTGTTACAATGGCCTGATTGGAATGAATTGCTTCTTTTCCTCCCCTCATAATGACTGTATTGGCCGATCTGAAACAGAGTGAAAAAACGTCGAAGGTGACATTTGGTCTCGATTCGTATATAACGCCTATCACACCGAACGGGACAGAGATCCTCGATATTTTCAGACCATCAGGTCTTATGTACTGTGACAATATCCTGCCAACAGGCGATTTCATCCGTGCAACAGATGCAATATCGTCTGAAATACTACTGATCCTGCCTTCTGTCAGCATGAGGCGGTCATATCGCGGATCATTTTTCTCCATAAGGGAAAGATCCTTTCTGTTCTCATCAAGAATGTAACCGGATCTGGCCAAAGCCTCACCGGAGATCTTAAGAAGAACTGAACCTACAGTATCCTGATCGAGGACCTGCAGAGACTTGCTTGCAGCTTTTGCTTTTGCTAATGTTTTTTTCAGATCCATTCCTGTTTGCTTCGGATTAATATTTCAGGATAGGCCGGAGCTGTTCCTGATTTCATCATTTATAACAAGAAAGTCATAGTGGACTATTGGTTTATTTAGTTTCTGTCCTATACTCTGTTCTGCCTTTTTGGAATCAAACTGCGATTTCCCCAATCCCAGGCTGTTGCCGTCCTCATCAAGTATCCTTACGATATCTCCGCTCCTGAAGAATCCTACCACCTTCGTCACTCCAATCATCAGAAGACTTGCCTTTTCTTTCAGGAGAACATCTTTTGCTCCCTGGTTTATGTAGAGTGCACCCTTGGCAAATGTCTCGGAATGGTACAACCACTTCTTAACACTTGTTTTAATGTTAAGGTTCGCTGAAAAATGAGTATAAGGGACATCTCTTCCTTTCAGAATGTCAGTAACAATGAAGTCGCGGCTTCCGTTGGCAATGTAAACATCAATTCCTTCCGATGCAATTTTGCGTGCCGTGGAATATTTTGTGAGCATTCCTCCCCTTCCGAACCCTGATTTTCCCTTCATAATGAATTTTCCTAAATCGCCTGTTTCGCTGTTGATCTCCCTGATTAACGTTGCATTGCTGTCGCCGGGATTGCCACTGAAAATGCCGTCGACATTTGAAAGCAGGAAAAGGGCCTCGCTGTCCATCAAGGATGATATCAATCCCGAAAGTTCATCATTATCGGTGAACATCAGCTCATTCACCGATACCGTATCATTTTCATTTACGATCGGCAGCACCTTATTCTCTATCATTGCCGATATGCAGTTCTTCATATTCAGGTAATGCCTGCGGTCGCGGAAGCTTTCCTTAGTTGCAAGAAGCTGCCCGGCATTGATCCCGTATTTCTCGAAAAGCCACTGGTAGGTCCACATGAGCTTAACCTGGCCTATGGCAGCCCATATCTGCTTTGCCGATACAATATTTGTCCTTTTTGAAGGCACGATCGAATTTCTTCCGGCGGCTACCGCACCTGATGAGATTAGAACAACTTCGAGCCCCTGTTTTACAAGAACGGCAACATCTTCAACTATCCTGAGCATCCTGCCCACATTGAGGGAACCGTCACCCTGCGTTATAACATTGCTTCCGACCTTGATTGCAATTTTACCGTATTTCCATTCTGATTTTTTCAATTTGTAACCTTTTGAGCATTTCTTCAAAAATTCAGGCGCAAAAATAAAAGATTTTCTTAATATAATAAAGTCAAACCTTAATTTCTTAGCTTTTTTATTAAGTCGACAATAAAGGTATCCCCTGTCTGTTTTACTCCCACCTTCAGAAACCTGCTCTTTATACAAATGCCGTATCCGACTCTGAGTGCTGTATTTTTTATATTGATATTGGGAGCTATGGCTTCGCAGGGATAATATGTCAACAAATAAAATAGCTCCAGTTTTTAAAATATCATTGAAATTAAAGCCGGAGGCTTTGAAATTATTAAAGCCGGAGGCTT
>JAAYUS010000084.1 GCA_012517605.1 Bacteroidales bacterium | reverse complement strand
TCCAGGACTTTGCTGAAATAGACAGCAGCCTGCCTGAAATCGCCTATTTTATAATATTCCAGGGCAGTATTGTAATCTTCCAGTGACACAAAGGCTCCGGATCTTGTTGTCGACGGAGCTTCATACGGCCTGTAATACTTTTCGATGATCTCTGACCCTGTCATTCTTTTTGGCTGCAGCAATAAAATGCTGCTTGCGGTAATAAGCAGCAAGGCAATTGCAGCAGCGTATTTTATTCCCGATCTGCGTCCTGTTCGGGATATCTCATGTGGCCGTTCCGCTCGCTGCTTTTCTATTGCTGCCAGTTTCGATCTGAGATTCAGGATGTTTTGATTCTGCAGCACTGCATCAGTTCTGCGGCGAAGATCAACTTCCTTCCTGAGGTCCTTGTTGCCCTCGAGCTCTTTGCTGAACCACTCTTTTTCAGCTTCATCCATCTCTCCGGCAAGATACCTTTCGATGAAATAAGAAAAATCGATAGTTTTCATAGACTTATAATGTATTTCAAAATTAATATCCGATGCAACCAGATATTTTAACATCAAAACGAATACTGACATGCCATCCGAAAATCATACCATTCTGATATTCCGACTCGTGATCACAACCACAACAACCTGCTGACAGTAAAATGTCACAGACCCGAGCCTAAATATCGGAGTGCAAATAATTCCGCACCGTATATTCGATATATCGTCGTACCAATAATAATATCACATGACACAATAAGACAGACATGATGATACCATTACTTTTCTCCGGCATTGCAGACATCAGCCGTCAATACCGGTCCTCTTTGCAATCAACCCCGGGTATTCTGTCAAACGACAGAAATACTCAGTATTTTATAAAACCTTTCAAATAAGCCAGATATTATCCTTTGATCAAAAACAATTTTGTTTTTGACAATAATCTTCAGATTTTAACGGGCGGAACTGATGGCAGAATTATAGGTTCTCCCATATCACCACCTTTTACACAAATCATTTCTTCAACTGTGAGTGCATAAGCTTTAAGACTCTCTTCGATGCTGTTTAAGTTCAGGTTTTTCATTTTTTTCTGTTTTTAAATCATTGATATTAATAAATCGGGTAATTCACTTTCAATGTCTCAATTTTATGTATCATGTCAGAAAATGCTGTTTTGTGACAATGAAAAATCAACTTTTTTTCAAAAAAATTCTTAATTAAAGATTATCAGTTATTTACAAAAAATATATTTCAGTCGCTTTATAAATTATTATGACAATTTTTGTAAACTTGCGTTCTGGGCAGGGGAATGAAAAATCAGTTTAGCAGCACTATGATGCCGGAAATTCGACAAAAATGGGTTTTAATAGTACTTGCATGCTTAAGCACGGTAATGAAAGTCAGTGCCGCGAACTGCATCACTTTTAGTACTGAAGTGGCGCCAGGTTCCTTAAATACTGAAATGTTCCAGACAGATCCCGGCACAAATGGCGATCAGCGTCTGGATAACCTTACAAAATCTATCCTCAGTACCTTCAATTCAGCGGATTCAGCAAAGACAGCTACACTGCTGAACCAGATACTGGAAGAACTCAGGACAGGTAATCACAATAATCTTATAACATCAACAGCGCAATACTCTGTTGGAATATATTACCTTTTAAAGGACATGGCAGGCGAGGCATTGAACTGGTTCCGCCTCTCTTCCTCACTTCGCGACCAGATGAAGACAGATGACGAGATCCAGGCAAAGTGCCTTTTTAATATGGGTCTGGCATATTACTCAACAGGAGATTACCGGCGTATGGCTGAAGCCATTCTCAGATCCGTGGAAATTGAGAAGAAATTGTTCGGGGCTGAGAACCCGCGTCTTATTAGCGGACTCTCATCACTTGTTACTGCATATCTCAATCTTAATGAGTACAATAAAGCTATCTTTTATGGCGATACTGCCCTTAATCTAATTAAGAAAGCTGATGAAAGCAAAATCCCGGATATAGCTGTCCTTTACATGAATATAGGAGTATGTTATACATGGCTGTCGGATTATTCCAAAGCAAAACTATATTTTGAAAAGGCAGAATCATTGTATGACCAATATCATCTTTCTGAAGACATAAATTACATTAACCTTCTTAACAGCCTTGGAGCGACCTGTTATTTTCTTGGGATGGATGCAAAATCAGAAGAGTATTTCAACAGGGGGTTCAGCAAAATAAAATCTTCAAATTCATCACTGGCCTTGAATTTAATTAACAGTTTTGCCATAATTCTTGGTGATGCCGGCAAAACTGACAAGGGCAGTAAATTGCTTCTCAGCTCTCTGAATAAAGCTAAATCATTTTACGGCGAAGGGTCAAAAAGCTATTTTGAGGTTCTTAAGAACTACGCGGATTATCTCCGCAACTACCGGATAGATCTTAAAAAATCACTTCAGCTTTATGAGGAATGTTCAGTTTATGCATCTAATAACCCGGATGATGTTCAGCTTTCTAATTCGATCATGCTTGGCTATGCTCTGGCTCTTGATGATGATGGCTTTTCAGATAAAGCTCTGAAGGTAATTCAGGGTCTGTTATTTGGCAGCGCTGCCGGAATTAAGACCGTCCCTGAAACAGAAAATCCTGATTTTACATCGGCGGAACCCCTTCAGTGGTCAATAAAACTCCTTAGGGCAAAATACGGGGTCTTGTGGAATATTTATAAAAAGACACACGACAGAAAGTATCTTTTTTCAGCTGCTGCGACTGCAGAAGCTGTTATCGGATTGATCGACAGGGTGAGGATAAATATAAGCGAGGATGAAAGCCGGCTTATTCTCGGTGACCGGTTTCGCGATTTATATCTTTTTGCCATGCGCGATTTCGATCTGTGCTATAAGCTCACACATGATAAAAGTTATCTTGAAAAGGCTTTTGTTTATTCAGAAAAGAGCAAAGTGGCAGGACTCCTGGCTTCAACACGGGAGCTGAAGGCTACACAGTTTCATATTCCCCCAGATATTGCAGAACTTGAGAGAAAGCTGAAAGCGGAAATAAGTTTTTATGAAGCCAGGATTGAAAATGAGAATTCTCTGACAAATCCTGATATGGCGATGGTTACAGAATGGAAAAATCTGGTTTTGAATTCGATAAAAAGCCGTGATTCGCTTGTAAAGATCCTGGAAGATCAATATCCTGATTATTACCAGATTAAATATAATTCAAACGTTGTCAGTTCCAATGAGATTCCTGATGTCGTGGGAGGTAAAACTACTTATCTCAGCTATGTGGTTTCCGACACTGTGCTTTACATCTTTCTTAAAAACAAAAAGTACATGCAACTGGTGACAGTCCCGATTGATACTGCTTTCTTTAATAATGTTACCGAATTCCGTGAGCTGATTTCCTATCCCGGTTGTAATGCAAAATCTGATTTTAACAGGTTTATGAAATCCGGCAGGATTCTCTTCAATACTCTTGTTGAACCTGTTGAAAAATACTTCATTTCCGACAGGCTGCTGATATCACCTGATAACATACTGTCCTATTTGCCGTTTGAGGCTATGCCTGCCGGAAACAACCCGGAATCTTCTTCACAATTCAGCAGTATTTCCTACCTTTTGGAAGATTACAGAATTTCATACACATATTCAGCAACCTTCCTTGCCGAATCAAAAACCAGAGAGAAGGCCGCTCGAAATAAAGTTGTGGCTTTTGCCCCGATATATACGGGCATTATTAATGTCGACTCATTACTTGGAAGCAGGCAGGGCGCTGTAGAATCCCTGTCCGATCTTCCATTCGCAAGAACTGAGGCACAATATGTAACAGAAATAACTAAAGGCAAGCTGTTTATAAATGACGGTGCTACTGAGTCGGTTTTCAAATCAGTTGCCGGAAATTATGATATAATACATCTTGCCATGCATACAGTCCTGAACGATCAGTATCCTATGTACTCAAAGATGCTGTTTTACCAGGAACGTGATTCGACTGATGATGGAAATCTTAATACATGGGAAGTATATGGCTTGCCCCTAAAAGCAAAGATGGTAATACTTAGTTCATGCAACACAGGCAATGGAAAACTATATTCAGGAGAAGGAATCCTGAGCCTGGCAAGAGGATTTGTTTATTCAGGCAGCCAGTCTGTAATAATGTCAATATGGGAAATAGAGGACAGGTCAGGAACTGAAATAATAAAGGACTTTTACAGATTGCTCAAAAGAGGAATGCCTAAAAGTGATGCCCTTCGCAAAGCCAGGCTCGATTATCTTGAAAATGCCGATATGCTAAGATCTCATCCTTATTTCTGGTCGTCGTTGGTAATTTATGGGAATAATGCCCCGCTGTACGAAAATAGAGGTCTCTCAACAGCTTATTTTGTGCTTGCAATGATGATTGCAGCGGCAATTCTGTTAATCTACAGCAAGCCAAGATAATCATTGTATTCCGGATCCTCTCTTATAAGATCAAGTAATGCTTCCTTGCTCAGGTATTTCTTTCTTCTTGCATATGTTTCATTCTTGAGATCCATTTCCTCTGCAATCTCTTGAAATGAAAGACCTTCTGCAAAAAGTGTAAGAATTGTTCTGTTATCATCGCTGAGCTTATTGAATACCCTTGATATTATCCTTTCAAGGATTTTGTCTCCGGCTTCATCCAGTGTGGAGTCGTCGGGTGTATCTGCATCTATCGCAGTACTTGGCATTCTTTTTCTCAGTTGTGAGTTCCATATGTTCCGGGCAATTCCGTAGAAATAACCCTTGAGGTCAGTTGTGAGGTTCAGATGGTTTTCAGTGATTTGTCTGTAAAGCGCTATTATTGACTCCTGGAAAACATCAGGAACGTCTGCTTCAGAACCGCTGTTGCGAAGAACATGATGTCGAACCTGCTCCAGATAATTGTCATAAAGCCAGTTTAGTATCTTTTCATCCTGACGGCGGATACCTTCAATTATTGCACTATCTGAAAATTTCCGAAACAATGGCTGATTGTGTTTCCAGTGATAAATTGACAAATATAATATTTCCTGTCGGATGCATATCTTATTGAGACTTCAGTCTCTCATGTCATCTACGAAATACAATGTTATGTTAAAATAAATATCTTTACTTTTCATTATGCCCTACTAATCTCACTAAAACGGAAAGAAACCGGAAAATGTTATTCCCATTTGTAAAACAATACGATGCCATGGATTGCGGTCCCGCATGCCTTAAAATGATTGCGGGATATTACAAAAAGAATTTCTCCCTGGATTTTCTCAGAAAAAGATGCTTCATTACACGTGAGGGAGTATCTTTCCTTGGATTGTCGGAAGCAGCTGATTCAATAGGATTTAAAACTCTGGGTGCAAAAATACCCTTTGATCTGCTTGAAGGGAAAGTTACACTTCCATGCATTGTTCACTGGCAGCAAAAGCATTTTATAGTTGTTTACAGGATAAAGAAAGGCAAGGTTTGGGTTGCAGATCCGGCCTCCGGTCTGGTAAAATACACCAGGCAGACCTTTGAAAAGGGATGGGCACATTCGGTTACTGACGGCAAGAAAACAGGCCTTGTATTGGTAATGGAACCTACACCAAAATTATATGAAGAAGATGACCAGCCTGAAAAAAAAGGCGGATTCAGGTTTCTTCTTGAATATTTCAGGCCTTACAAAAAATATATAGGACAGCTTTTAATCGGCCTTTTTGTTGGCAGCCTTATACAGCTTATAATACCTTTTCTCACCCGATCGGTAATAGATATAGGGATAAACAATAACGATATAGGGTTTATTTACCTTATCCTTTTTGCACAGTTGTCGCTTGTTCTGGGTAGAATGTCTGTAGAGTTTGTAAGGGGATGGATACTTCTGCATATAGGTTCCAGAGTTAATGTGGCAATCGTTTCAGGGTTTCTTCATAAAATGATGTCATTGCCGGTAGCATTTTTCGATACGAAGCTTACGGGTGATATCCTTCAGCGCGTTGAAGACAATAACAGGATTGAGGAATTCCTTACTTCGGCCAGTCTCAGTATCCTTTTTTCATTCGTAAACCTCCTGGTCTTCGGAATTGTCCTTGCCTTGTTCAGCTGGAAGATATTTCTGATTTTTCTTGGAGGCACCATTCTTTATATTACCTGGGTTTCACTTTTTATGAAATCAAGGGAACGGCTCGATAACCAGCGATTCCGTGAGATGTCCGCAGCAATTTCAAAGCTTATACATATAATAAACGGCATGCAGGAAATCAAGCTTACGCAAAGTGAGCTGAGCAAACGCTGGGATTGGGAGAACAACCAGGCTACATTGTTCGGACTTAAAGTTAAAAGTCTGGGACTTATTCAATACCAGTCGGCCGGTGCAACCCTTATTAACGAGATGATGAATATTCTGATAACTGTTGTTTCGGCAACTGCTGTTCTGAAAGGGGATATGACACTCGGTATGATGCTTGCAGTTCAGTTTATAATCGGACAGATGAATGT
>JAAYUS010000083.1 GCA_012517605.1 Bacteroidales bacterium | reverse complement strand
GCAGGCAGGTTAATGAGGCCCGGGAAGCTTACAACAATTAGCCTGCTTATTTTGTATCTACCATTATTGGCAAACCCTTCTCATTTGTCATTATTATAAGCTTCGAATTTGGCGAAGAAGAAATTGCCTTTATCATTTCATACTGCAGGAGTTTGTCAGTGATTGTTGAAGTGAGTATCTTCTGATAATCAGCAATACCCTGAGCCTCGACTCTTTTCCTTTCAGCCTCCTGCCTTTCCTTCTGAAGAACAAATGTCATTTTCTGTGCTTCCTGCTCTGCATTTATCTTTGATTCAATTGCAGCCTTAACAGACTCCGGAAGTGTAAGATTCCGTACAAGAAGCTGCTCAAGCATCAGTCCCCTGTCCCTGAAGTTTGATTCAATAGCCGAAAATATCCGGTCCTGAAATTCTTCACGCTTTGTGGAATACAATGATACTGCATCATAATAAACTGCATTATCCCTTATGCCTGTCCTGCATATTGGTCTTACAAGAACATTCCTGTAATCAGTGCCTATCTCCCTTAAAATGCGCGGTGCCTCAGCAGGGATAACCTTATAGAGGACAGTCAGGTCCACTATTACTTCAAGGCCATCAGCCGAAAGCACCCGTATTGCATCATCCGCCTGTACAGTGCCTTCGTCATGTACTCCCGACATTGTGTAGTTCTCGGTTCTGATATCGAACATTACCACTTTTGCAAGAGGATTTATAAAATTCAATCCGCTCTCAAGGATGTTATTGCTGACCTTTCCGAAGAGCTTTTTTACACCAACCATGCCTGGCTCAACCTGAACGATGGAGGCAAACGAAAGAAGTACAAAAAAGATTATTATTGCTCCTGCAATGATCCCTGACCTGTGTTCACGTATGTAAGGCACTGTTCTTGTTGCTATAAGTGCAACAATTATGATTATCAATCCGAGTGTAATTAATGTCATCCTTGTTTTATTTTAAGGGTTGGAAGAACCAGTTTTTATCTTCTCTAATTTATGAATTAAAAATAACAAAATCAGAATCTCAACGATTATATACTTCACTGTGTTCTCGTAGCCTCCTCTGAGTCCCTGTGTGGCACTCTGTGTAAGTTCTTAAATCCAAATTCCCAATTTCTTTATACTTATACCTTGCAATCTGGGTTTCCCCCCATCCTTTGTTTAGCCCCTCATCCCCCCTGAATGCTAATCTTTGTACACATCTTAGATCTAATATTTATTTTAAAGGATTGAAATCCTTAAAGAGAAGGAGGTATAGAAAAATGCAGGGATGGATTAAAATGTCAGATGCCAGAGGCATCAAAGTCCAATATCCATGGTTACATCCATGGTAGATGGCTGACTGGGCTTACAACACCGGAGGTGTTGAAGAAAATCTGGTAAAAAAGTATTCTTCTTTGTCGAAATAAAAGGTAAATGATCTTTGCTGCCAAAGACTAGCTGGTATAAAAACTGAGTATAGGTTGACATATTTTTCCACTTTTATCACAAGAATAAAATTAATAAAAAATTCTGAAATACTTCTTCAACCACTCCGTGGTTGGGAAGAATTATATTCACTCCGCCACGGATGTAACCGTGGATATTGGACTTCAAAGCCTCCGGCTTTCCTTTGAATGCTAATCTCAAAAACGGGATCTGTTTTATACCCATTATATCCCGGATAAACCAAAGCTCCCAATATCGGTAAATAAAGTCCTGAACTCCGAATCGGATTCGACATGTGTACAAAGGGTAGCCCTGAATGGGGGGCTAAAATGTAGTATCAGAATTCTAACTCTGTGGCTCTTTGAGTTTCCTAACCTTCTAGTCCCGGTTAAAAAGGAATTTTCATTGAAGTGACCGGATCCTCACTGAATAACAAAGTGTAATTAATTACTTATCAGACTATTTATTTCGCCTAAATCAACCTCTACCTCCGGATTAAAGTGACTGCTGTTCATATAGTTCAGAATTGATACCAGCAATTGTTTTGATGAAAGTCTTTCTTTTGTCATATCTTTCATATCAATGCTGCATACCATAAGTTTTCCACCCCCGGTTCTTGATTCGAAAGCCAGTGCCAGCTTCCTGTTCTCAAACCAGGTATCTATTGGCTGGATAAGGGGTTTAAGTTCCCGCGGCAGATCATTGACTATCATCGCCTGCGAATGTGTGACAGGATCCCACCATTGCCAGTTGCTCCAGGCTTCAGTGGGAAAATCTTTGAAAACAGGATTTGCCGGATCACATAAAATACCAAGCGTGTGAGGAGCCTGGTTATTGGTCCAGGCTGTATTCCAGAAAATACTTGAAAATCCTATCTCCACCCTGGCCCCCTTGTCCTTCCCGACTTTGCCATATGTCAGTAACAGGACGGACCCGCCTCTGGCAAGTGTTTCCCTCGACTTTTTATCAAGATTATCCGTGATCAGAACATTTTTGGGATCAATTTCCCTAACCTGAGGATAAACCCAGAAATCCCATTTGTTGATAGCCTTCGTATTTATAACAGAGACTTCGAGAGTGAATTTTTGTGGTTTCATTATGCCTTCCGGATTAAACCTGACAGTCCCGACAGAAGTATTTCCCCCCGTTTTGATGATGTCTGTGGCAAATGCCTGTTGGTGTACAGTTTCACCTTCCTGGTTTTTTATAATGCACATCACTGTCCTTCCCTGCAGCTGATCCTCTCCGAAATGGGCAATTTCGATATCAGCAGTAAATATTTCGTCGCTCCTGAATACCATCCGATCCATCTTTGCAAGGGGAACCGTCTCGCTGCAGAACATCCTGAACTCTTCGGGGGTCACATAACCCTTTGACTCAAAGAACGGATTCAAAATGCCAACAAGAGCTGTTCCCTGACCCGGGAAATCATGAAGCTGAAGCATTTCAAAACCAGCATAACCGGGGGTCCTCAAAGCTGCCTCAATATCAGCTTTATAACACAGAACCTGAAGCTTACCTGATGCCGTAAGGAAATTTCCGGCCAGGTCTCCCATGCCGTTTTCAGTCAGTGTTTCCCTGAAAATCTCAAAATTTGTCGGTTTCAGAATACCGGTATATCTTTCAATTTCACCGAAATCGGGATAAACGCACCACTGGCCGATCTCATGGCCAACAACAGGTATCCTGTACCGGGAGACATAATCACTGAAGTCAAACCTTGTGTTTGGAGGTAAGGAATTTATCACACTTTTCAGTCCCTCTCCCCAGTGCTGAATCCTTGGCTCGGATGTCAGATTATAATCGTTCTCCGGAATTATGGGCCAGCCGGCTGCTGAAGTATAAACCCTTCTGTTATCCTTTGCTTTCCAGTAATTAATAAGTCCGCCAAGAAATTCGTTCTGTTTTCTCCCTGCAGGTTCGTTGCCATAGGCCAACATACAGAAAGAAGGGTGGTTTCCATATTCTTTCAGGATCCGGTCCCCTTCCTCATATATGAACCTGTCGACCGGACTTCCGTCACCGATTGAAGTTCCCTGGTTGGCCCATGAACTGCATTCGATATGAAAGTAGATTCCTAGCTTGTCGGCGGCAATGAAGGCAGCTTCCGGAGGACAGTATGAATGGAACCTTACATGGTTCAGGCCATAATCCCTGCATGTCTTCAGTATCCGTTCCCATGACTGTTCATCACAGGGAGGATAACCTGTAAGCGGGAAAATGCAGCACTCTGTCGTTCCCCTGAGGAAAACGGGATGCCCGTTTATTTCAAATCCTGTGCCCGAAGCCCTGAACTCCCGCATACCGAAATCAGCTGATTGCCTGTCTATTGTCTTTCCACGTTCTGTAAGTTCTGCTGTCATCCTGTACATCGAAGGCGAAAACTCACTCCATAATTGTGGGTTTAAAATTTTATATTTAATAACAACCTGCTGACCGTCTGAATTTGTAACAATTGTTACATTTTTCACAGGGGACTTTTTTATTTCAGGAGTATTAAAACTTTCTGCCCTGAGAAGAAGCTTTCCACGGAAGTCTGCCTTCCCTGGATTCTTTATACTTACAATTACTTTTGCAATTTTTTCCTTCAGGTCAGGAATGACTTTGATATCATCAATATATACCCGGGGGACAGCTATAAGTTCAATCCTGCCTGTGATACCGTTCCAGTTGGTCTGAGTATGGTCGCTTATGCTGTGTGAATTAACTCCAATTGGAATTTTTATTCTGTTATCGATCCTTATGCATATATTGTTTGTACCTGTCAAAAGATCATCGGTGACGTCATACTCATGCGGCGTGGCCAGACTGTTTGCCCTGCCTGTTTCCCTTCCATTTACATAAACGACCGATTCCCAATGACATCTTTCCAGTTGCAAAACAATTCTTTTATCTTTCCATGAAGGAGGTATCTCAACATTTTTCCTGTACCAGGCGACACCTTTATAGTATTTCACTGGCTTAAGCCAGAATGGAATTTTTATATTACCTTCCTGCCTGTACTTATCGTAACGTTTTTCGACGAAATACGAGCGATCTACTATATCGCCTGTCCAGTCAGTGTTAACGGCAACATCATTTCCCTTGCCGTTCTCAGCCATCGATCCGGGAAGTTTTACTGTTTCTTCAAATTCTTCTTTATACCATTCATTCTTTACTCCCTGATCAAGAGAATCAATTCTGAACTCCCATTCACCAGCAAGTGACAAATGTTCCCTGATCTCTTCAGGATCACTTTTACATCCGGCTAATACCACTAAAAGTATCAAGATCTTTTTCATGTGAAAATAGTATTGAAGTAAATCCCTTTCAATTTGCTCAACTTCCATTTCACCCACTCCCCTCTTCTCCCACTCTTTCTTCGGTCTTCCGTCTTCGGTCTTCCGTCTTCGGTCATCGGTCTCCGGTCATCAGCTTTTCAATCTCCTCAAGCGATTTTCCCTTTGTCTCGGGTAGTTTCTTTAAAATGAACCAGAAGCCAAACACACAAATAATACCGTAAAGCCAGAATGTTCCGGATGCATTTAAAGCTTTATTAAGTAAGGG
>JAAYUS010000082.1 GCA_012517605.1 Bacteroidales bacterium | reverse complement strand
TTTTTCATGAGGCGAATTTATTTTCTATGGAGTGTATACAGGGTCTCTTTTCTCATTAAGAATATCTTCCCTGATTGAATGCAGTCTGAGTAAAAGTTGTTTTGCGTCCTCAATATTCAAACGGGTTGTATTGTGTGAATTATATTCCTCGGCCTTGTTGACCTGTGATTCACCTTCGGTAAAGTACTTGTTATAATTTAAATCTCTGGTATCGGCCGGAATACGAAAATAGCTTCCTTCGTCAATGGCCTTTACCATTTCTTCCCTGTTGACAAGTGTTTCATACAGCTTTTCCCCATGGCGGGTACCAATTATCCTTATTTCTGTTTTTGAGTTGTAAAGTTCCATAAGAGCCTGGGCCAGATCGCCAATGGTAACAGCAGGTGACTTTTGCACGAAGATATCGCCATTGTTACCGTTATTGAAGGCAAAAAGCACAAGTTCCACCGCTTCATCAAGGGTCATCATGAACCTTGTCATATTGGGATCGGTTATTGTAATAGGCTGATTCTGTTTTATCTGATTGATAAACAATGGTATCACTGAACCTCTTGATGCCATGACATTGCCATAGCGGGTACCGCAGAATACTGATCCTGAACCGTTTAAATTCCGTGATTTGGAAATCATTACTTTCTCGCTCAATGCCTTTGACATTCCCATTGCATTTATGGGATATACAGCTTTGTCGGTGCTTAATACAATTACACGTTTCACTTTATATTCAAAAGCTGAGTTTAAGACATTCTCACATCCGAGGACATTGGTTCTGACGGCCTCTGCCGGAAAAAATTCGCAGGAAGGAACCTGTTTCAGGGCTGCCGCATGAAAGACAAAGTCCACACCCTTCATGGCATTATTAATACTTTCCCTGTCGCGGACGTCACCAATGAAATATTTGATTTTATCGTTTTTATAGAACTGCCGCATATCGTCCTGTTTTTTTTCATCGCGGCTCAGAATCCTTATCTCTGCAATATCAGTATGAAGGAAGCGCCTCAGCACTGCATTTCCGAAAGAACCTGTTCCTCCTGTTATAAGGAGGCATCTGTTTGAAAATTCCATAATTTATCTGAATAGTTAAATTGATTCGATTCCATGCCATTTGTTAGATAGTGACGACAGCCCCTGTATCAGCTTGAGAACCCTCCATGAGGTATCCGGTACCTGATATTCAGGTGGTATATTCTTTGGTATTTTCTGATCATGTTCACTGATAGCAAGTTCTATTGAAGCCATTACCACTTCGGGATCGAAGCCTGTGAGTATTATCGTGCCTGAATCCTGTGCCTCCGGCCTTTCCATCGACTGACGTATTGATACTGCCGGAAAATCAAGAATGGCTGATTCCTCGCTTATGGTCCCGGAATCAGAAAGTGTACATAAGGCATTCATCTGCAGCCTGACATAATCAACAAATCCAAAAGGCTTGAGAAAGCTTATATGAGGGTTTATTGTTATTTCTTTCACATTCTCAAGTCTTTTTCTGGTCCTGGGATGCGTCGACACAACCACAGGCAGATTATATTTTTCAACCAGTTTGTTCAATATAGTTAAGATCTTAATCAGATTACCCCGGTTATCGACATTCTCCTCACGGTGTGCTGAAACAAGAAAAAAGCTGTCAGCTGTCAGCTTTAAGCTGTCAGTGATCTTTGATTCTTCGATTTTAGGCCTGTAATAGTTAAGTACCTCAAACATAGGCGAACCGCTGAGATAGATCCGGCGATGGGGGAGACCTTCGTTTACAAGGTGACGGCGGGCGTGTTCTGTATATACCAGGTTAAAATCGGCGATATGATCGATTATCCTGCGGTTTATCTCTTCGGGGACGTTGAAATCGAAGCATCTGTTCCCTGCTTCCATATGGAAAATAGGTATATGCAGACGTTTGGCCATATATGCGGCCAGGCATGAGTTAGTATCTCCAAGGACAAGGAGGGCATCAGGTTTTTCTTTTCTGAGGAGTTCTCCGGATTTACGGATTATATCACCGACTGAAGCCTCGAGAGAGGATACATCGACATTCAGAAAAAAATCGGGTTTACGGAGTTCCAGATCCCTGAAAAATATCTCGTTAAGCTCGTAGTCGTAGTTTTGTCCGGTATGAGCAATTATGTGGTTAACATGCTGGTCGAGCAGCGACATTACCCTTGAAAGCCTGATTATTTCAGGTCTTGTTCCGACTACGGTTAAGACTTT
>JAAYUS010000081.1 GCA_012517605.1 Bacteroidales bacterium | reverse complement strand
AGCACAGGGCTCAGGGCACAGGGTAAGAATGAAATTTATTTGCGCTTATCCGCGAAATCCGCATGAACATATTTCTGCGAAAGGTCTTCAGTCAGCATTTCAACCCTTCAACCCTTCAACTTTTCAACCTTTCAACACTTTTAGGATCTATCCCCCGCGCCGTACGCCCCATGCCGGATGTCGTTCCCCAGCCTCGTAGAGGCGTCATGTTTGTAGAAAGAGAAGAATTCCCCACCCTGCCGGCGCCGGACCGTAAAGTTTATTGTGGTACGTGAATTCATTTTCCGGCGCTGTCGGAGACGAGGTGTTTTCGAAGGGGCGATGAGGCGAGGGAGAAATGAGGCGAAAATTCCTGTAATTTGCTATTTTGTCAGTATTATGCTGCATAAAGGAAGCAATTATTGATTATTTTTGCTTAATAAATTAAGCAAAATGGAAAAACTGACAGAGAAATTCTATAAAAAATTATCAGCAGTCTCCCTGACTTTTATCAGGAGCGCTATGAATCAGATAAACTGGAATGCAAGACTGATCGGTATAAAAGGTGCAAGAGGTGTCGGCAAAACGACACTTTTGCTCCAATATATAAAAATCAATTTTGAACTCGATCCTTCAGTCTTATATGTTAGTCTGGATGATATCTGGTTCTCAGAAAACAAGATTTCAGATCTGGCCGACAGGTTTGTCAAACAGGGCGGAAGGATGCTTTTCCTCGATGAGGTTCATAAATATCCCGGGTGGTCAAGGGAAATAAAGAACATCTATGATGATTATCCTGAACTAAAGATCGTATTCACAGGATCCTCACTTCTTGAAATAATAAATGCAGGTGCCGACCTGAGCAGGCGTGCAATCATTTACAAAATGCAGGGATTGTCGTTCAGGGAATATCTGAACCTGGAATGCAATCTGAATCTTAATATCATTGAGCTTAAAGAGATACTGGATGATCATCTGAGATTGTCAAAAGAGATAGTATCAGTGGTAAAACCACTTAAACACTTCCAGGATTACCTGACTCACGGATACTATCCCTACTACAGGGAGATCAGTGAACTATACCACATGAGACTGGCAGAGGTTATTAACATGATCCTTGAAATCGAACTCCCTCTGTTAAGAGGTGTTGATCCCCTGCATGTAAACCGTCTGAAGCAGATGTTGTTAATTATCACAGAGTCAGCACCCTTTATTCCAAATATCAGCAAATTAAGCGAAAGAACCGGGATAAACAGAAATACTTTTATAATATACCTTAACTATCTATATGAAGCAGATATTCTGAAAAACCTGTACCGTGATGCCCGGGGGATAACACGACTTCAGAAACCAGAAAAGATATACCTCGAGAACAGCAATATTGCATTCGCAATCAGGTCACTTCAACCTGATAAGGGAAGCATTAGGGAAACATTCTTTGCCAACCAGCTTTCATTTGGCCATACAATAACATTTCCTGACCAGGGAGACTTCCTTGTAAATGACAGCCTGCTTTTTGAGGTCGGGGGAAGAAACAAGGCTACCGGACAAATAAGAAATCATTCCGGAAGTTATATAGCTTCAGACGATATTGAGTTTGGTCATAAGAACACTATACCGCTCTGGCTGTTTGGATTCATTTATTGAAGAGGGTAATAATTGAGAAGCGAGAGGTGAGTCGTGAGTAGTCAAAACTTTAAACTTCGAACCTTGAACCTTCTTCCCCGAATGCCTGACGCCGGACGCCGGACGCCGCACGCCTTTGATACAAATGAATACGAAAAACAACATGAAAACTAAATCAGCTGCTTTCATAATTAAAACCTTCCGGTTGTTCCGGGAACACAATCCGGCAAAACTGGTGCTTATCTTTCTACTTACATTGTTCCAGGGTGTGAACTCGGGATTTTCTATTGTTCTGCTTATCCCCCTGCTGCAACTTCTTGATATAGGAAAAAGTGGAGCGTCTCCACAGGGTCCGGCATTGTTCTTCCGGAACCTGGCGGAAAAGACAGGGATTGATATAACCCTGGGTACCATCCTGGTTATTTATGTGATAATTCTTTCAGTAAACGCTTTTATACAATACTGGAAATCAATACTTGATGCACGATACCAGCAGTCGCTTGTTTACAATATCCGGCGGAGACTTTTCCGGAAGATAATAATGGCCGAATGGCAGACTCTTAACACCAGGAGCAAAACAAACCATCTTCAGGTACTAACAAAAGAAGTTCCCAACCTTGCAAATTATATATACTTCTACCTGCGCCTGCTCACAACTTTAATAATAACAATTTCATACACTGCTTATGCTCTGGCAGTCTCGCCGGAATTCACGCTGGTGATTATTGTAATCGGAGGGATCCTGTTCTTGTTACTCAGGAAATTCCTCTCAAGATCATTTCAGCTTGGGGAAGGATTTGTTTCGTCATACAACAAGCTCCTCAAATATATAGACGATTTCTGGCAGACTGTCAAGATAGCCAAGGTACACAGCTCGGAGGATTTCTATTATGACAAGTTCGATGAGGCAAGCACCTCTCTTCTCGATCTCGAATTCAGGATGCAGAAGAATTATTCTCTTCCGCAGCTTATTTACCGTATTTCAGGCATTATAGTTCTTGTCGTGATCGTTTATCTCGGATACAATACCGGAAATATTCCGCTGGCATCCTTTTTCATACTCATCCTTCTGTTCTCCAGGATCTTTCCTCAGTTTGTGGCAATGAATACCGATGTCAACATGATCCTTGCCAACATTGCCTCAGTAAAACTGGTCATGAAACTCGATGAGGATTTTCCCGATCCGGTTTTTGTCAAAACAGGCAAGGCCGGCAGCATCGGACTTAATAAAGAGATAAGGCTTGAAAACCTTAGCTTTGCCTATCCTGGGAGTGAGCCTCTGTTTACAGATATTTCGGAGGTCATCCCCGCAAACAGGATTACAGCCATCCTTGGAGAATCGGGGATAGGAAAGACAACGCTAATCGATATTCTTGCCGGTCTTCAGAAACCTTCGTCCGGAACAATTAAAATAGATGGCCGGAATCTTGATGAGGCCCTCTCGCCTCTCTGGAAAAAATGCATAGGCTACCTGCCGCAGGATACATTTTTCATTGACGGGACACTCCGTGAGAACCTCATTTGGGACAGTCAGGGTAACCCTTCGGATGATGAGATTATGTCTGTTCTTGAGCAGGTCAATGCAGTATATCTTGTGGAACGGTTCAGGAATGGTCTGGACCAGTTCATTGTCAATTACCAGTACACCTTTTCGGGAGGAGAGTGTCAGAGGTTAGCGCTGGCAAGGGTGCTGCTGCGCAAACCCGGTCTTCTTCTCCTCGATGAGGCAACAGCCTCTCTCGATGCCGAGAATGAAGCGATGATCATGGAAGTACTTTCCCGGCTGAAAGAGGAGGTGACGATTGTGTTTGTCACGCACCGGGAGGCTCTCACGAAATGGTTTGATAAGGTTATAAAATTATAAAGTAATTCAAAGATTCAAAGATTCAAAGATTCAAAGATTCAGGGTTTCAGGGTTTCAGAGTTTCAGGGTTTCAGAGTTTCAATGTTTCAGGGTTTCAGGGTTGAGGCACCGACGTAGGAGGAGCCGAAGTCCCGCGAGTGCGGGATTCCATAATCCAGGTTTAAACCTTATTTATTCGCCGGATACCGCACGTTGAGGCGAAGCCGAAATCCCGAGAGCGAAGCGATTCGGGACCGCACGCCAAAGTTCCGACCAGCAGACCAGCAGACCAGCAGACCATTAGACCAGCAGACCATTAGACCATTAGACCAGCAGACCAGCAGACCATTAGACAGCTTTCTTCCTGTGGAAAACGTAAAGCTAATTGTTGATAAAAAATTTGACAACCAGAAATTTATTCGGTATTTTTAGTAAAATTTTATACCAGAAATTGATTTTCAAAAACCTGTCATCATGAAAAAACTAATTCCTGAAATCCTTTTAAGCTCTGTAATAGTACTGCTTATATCCCTGCAGGCCTGCAAGAATGATACCGAGCTTCAGACCCAGCTTATGGTATTGGGAAATGAAAAGGTCAAACTTATAAACCAGAAGGATTCGGTAATTAAACTGCTTGCAAACAGCAAGACAGTTTATGACACCCTGACTGCAAGCTACAACAATCTGGCTGCAGACAATGATGCTCTGAAGGCAAGGATCAGATCGCTCCAGGCTGGT
>JAAYUS010000080.1 GCA_012517605.1 Bacteroidales bacterium | reverse complement strand
TTTACAACTTGCTCACCTCGTTGGTGAGGCGAACAAAATCAAATAAATAATAAATAAAGTACCATGGCTCTTAATCCTGAAATCCCAAATAACGAACTGCCTTTATTGCCACCCGACAGGGATGCAATTGAAACCAAAGCCATTTTAAGGCAGGAAAGCAAGGCAGCGGTTGCACTGGCTGAGTTAAAAGGGTTGGCGCATACACTGCCTAACCAGAATATTCTCATCAATGCCATTGTTCTGAAGGAAGCCAAAGCTTCATCTGAAATTGAGAACGTGATAACCACCCACGATTCATTATACCAGGCATTAACAGCCAAATCATTCAAACCCGATTCTGCCACCAAAGAGGTGCTTCGATATCGGGAGGCATTGTTTGCAGGTACTGAGTTTATCCGTAACAAAGGATTTTTAAGCACCAACGGCATCATTCAGGTACAGAATATTCTTGAAGAAAACACAGCAGGGCTTCGTCAATTGCCCGGCACAACCTTAAAAAACGATGCCACCGGAGAGACAATCTACACCCCTCCCGATGATAAAGATGCCATCAGCAACCTTATGACTAATCTGGAGAAATTCCTCAATATTGATGAAGATGATGATGTTTCACCTCTTATCAAGCTGGCAGTTCAGCATTATCAGTTTGAAAGCATTCACCCTTTTTATGATGGCAACGGCAGGACAGGTCGCATTGTGAATGTCCTTTACCTTATGCTGAAAGGCTTATTGGATAGCCCTATACTCTACCTCAGCGGCTTCATTATCCAAAATAAGGGAGAATATTACCGCCTGTTAAGAGATGTTACCTTTAACTCTAATTGGGAGCCCTGGGTGCTTTACATTCTGAAAGGTATTGAGCAAACAGCCTCAAATACAATCAAGCAGGTCAATAGCATTAATGGCTTAATACTCGAAACCATAAACATTGTAAAGGAAAAAACACCCCGTATTTACAGCAAAGATTTGATCGAGATTCTTTTTTTGCAGCCCTACTGCAAGATTGATTTTTTGGTTGACAATTTGAAAATTGAACGGAAAGCTGCATCAAGGTATCTGCAAAGTCTGCAAGAAATAGGCATTGTAACTGCCCAGAAAATCGGTCGGGAAAACATTTATATCAATACAAAGCTGTTTGAATTATTGAAGGGTAATAATATGTCCCAAGGCGGTACTCAAATTTAAAACGTGTACCATAATTTTAAAATAAGGTACACGTAAAAAGAATATAGGACATATTGGTACAGATACAAAATAACTTATAATGAATACATTAAGTTCAAAGCAGGAAATGATTTAGCCAGCAAGGTTAAGTAGAAGAAACCTGAATTTGAACAGAGCCCTTGGTGAAGATCAAGGGCTTTTTTATTGCCTAAAAATCCGTAAATTTCTTCCTATCTTTGCATTACGATTTCAGTTGATATTTGCTTTTTTGTTGCCCATTCGTTGCCAAAAGTACATAATTGACTGATAATCAGTAGTACTTTACATATTGTATCGGAAAATAATGCATATCTAAACTATTTGTAGAAATAAAATCATTTAATATGCCTATAAACCAAGAAAATAATAATGTAAAATATCTGCCATTCGATTTGGTGGAACGTTTCATGACCGAGGTAATGGAAAACGCAGGTATTCCTCATGAAGATGCCCTAATTGTAACAGATGTCCTGATACAGGCTGATAAACTTGGTTTCGATTCGCACGGTGTTAATCGTCTGAAGCCAATATATCTCGACAGGATAAAAGACGGTATTCTGGAACCGGTTACCAGTCATGAGATTGTCAGAGAGGGACCGGCGACTGCCGTGATTGACGGACATAACGGGATGGGTCAGGTGATATCCTTCAGGGCAATGCAACTGGCAATAAACAAGGCCAAAACATACGGTATGGGGATGGTTGCAGTGCGTAATTCAACGCATTTCGGTATTGCAGGCTATTACTCACTTATGGCTGTAAAGGAGAATATGATAGGAATTACGGGCACTAATGCTCGTCCGTCAATTGCCCCGACTTTCGGTGTTGAAAACATGCTTGGTACCAATCCGTTTACATTTGGCATGCCGACTGATGAGCCTTTCCCGTTTCTGCTCGATTGCGCCACCTCAATTACACAAAGAGGGAAAATAGAACTTTATGCCCGTATGGGAAAAGATCTTCCTGCCGGATGGGTAATTGATGAAAACGGCATTAGCAAAACTGATTCGAAGGAAGTTCTGAAGGATCTTATTGCAGGTCGCGCAGCCCTAACACCACTTGGAGGTATCGGTGAAGAAACTGCCGGGTATAAAGGTTACGGATATGCAACTGTAGTTGAGATACTCTCATCAGCTTTGCAGCAGGGGGCTTACCTTAGGATGCTGACAGGAATAAGCGACGGGAAGAAGGTCCCCTACTCGCTCGGACATTTTTTTATTGCAATTGATATAAATGCATTTACTGATCCTGAAGATTTTAAAAAGACTGCAGGAAATATACTGCGGGAGCTCCGGTCTTCAAGAAAAATGCCGGGTCAGGAAAGAATTTATACAGCCGGTGAAAAAGAATATGATACATGGTTGTTCAGGAAAGAGAAAGGTATTCCGTTCAGCGATGAGCTTTTGGCTGAATTCAGAGGGCTCTGCAGTGAATACGGAATAGAGAAATATCTTGATATGTTTCGGTAACCATCAGTCTCTTCACCCAGACTGGAAATTAATTCTTTGAACTCAAGGTTTTCCTGATTGTTGTAGTATTATTGGAGGCTGCAGGTTTATAAAATATTTAAACCATTAAACATATAACAAGATGGCCACAGTAAATGTATATCTTAATTTCCCTGGTAACTGCGAAGAGGCTTTTAATTTCTACAGATCAGTCTTTGAAAGTGATTTTCAGGGAGGAATAATGCGCTTCAGGGATGTCCCTCACTCAGATAACGCACCACCAATGCCCGAAGATGCAAAAAACATGGTGATGCATGTATCTCTCCCGATCCTCGGAGGTTCATCAGTTCTTATGGGGAGTGATGCTCCCGCTTCAATGGGTTTCAATGTCAGGTTTGGAAATAATGTATATATTAACCTCCAGCCAGAAACCAGGTATGAGACGCAAAGACTTTTCACAGCACTTGCAAATGGGGGAAAAGTCGAAATGGAGCTGCAGGATATGTTCTGGGGTGACTATTACGGGGCTCTGACTGACAAATATGGAGTTCAGTGGATGTTTAACTGCTCAGAGAAAGTCTGAAAATCACGGATGAATATATTTTCCTCTGTACTCCCTCTTCATTAGGGCAGCTGCACCCGGATTATCAATGACAGTATTCTTTTCTTTGTCCCATCTTACTATTGAACCGGTGTTATATGAGATCATTGCCAGCTGTACTGTTGCCGTTGACTGGAATGCATCCCAGGGCTGACAATCAATCATCTTTTGATCCTTATTCCTCACGGCTGAAATAAAGCCGGCCAGATGTCGTTCCTGCATATCTGGTGTTGCAACAGCCAATTCTTCCTTGGGATCATCCTTCCCTCTTCCGAATACTATTACCCTTGAATCATCGGCAAAAATTGACCCCTTATCGCCGTAAAAGAAGATACCGTTATTGTATTCCCTGTTTACATCACCGTTACCCCAGAGACGATGCTGCCACAATACCGGAGCACTTTGGAAGCCGAATTTTACATTAAGAGTGTCGGGTGTCGTTATCTGATCCTTCAGTACAAGAATTCCACCTGCGGCGTATCAGCACTCTTTGAAAGGTGGTCCGAATCAACATCATATAGTGCAGATATCTCAACATTGCCGGCTTTGAGGGCTGCCTTGGCATCCACCATGCCGTACCAGCCTGAACCGATGAGTCCTATTTTTATCTTACGACTGGCATTATCCTGCGGAAAATAAAGTGACGTAAAAGCCATTGCAGATCCGGCTGATGCCATTCTGATAAACTCCTTCCTTTTCATTGGCACTGTATTTAGTTTGGTTAAATTTAGTAAAATATCCGCTATTTACTGCATCAGGGCAAATTCTCCCGAAGTGAAATCAAAGAAATATACTTTGATAAGAAATTCAGGTTATTAAATCACCCTGGTAATTCAATCGTTACAAAAAGTTATTCCAAATTAAATTTGTAATTTAGTAAGGCATAAATCAATATTCAGAAACCAATGAAGTCCAAATATCTGTCGCGAACAGTAATCTTATGCTTTCTGGCTTCGTTACTCATGTCCTTACCTGTTAAAAGCTTCTGCCAGGAAAAGCTTATATTCCACGATATCAAAACTGACAGCAAAGGTACTATTGAGCCGTGGTATGACACTGATCCCGGACGGTCATTTGATCACATTATCAATCTTGTATGGAATTTCTGGGATACAATGAGGACAGATATGAATGGTCTCCCCTATTATATGAATCATCAGGTTTGGGAGGAGCATTTTAATGACCGCAGAGGTATTGGCGGAGACCAGTTGCAAATGGCGCTTTCGGCCTGGCGATTATTGTATCAGTATTCAGGAAATGAACGTGTTAAGGCCAACATGTGTTTTATGGCAGATTATTACCTTAGCCACGGTCTTAGCCCCTCAGGCTCTGAATGGCCTGACATCCCCTATCCTTACAATACTCTCATTTATTCAGGTATTTATGACGGCGATATGGTTATCGGCAAATACTATACCCAACCCGATAAAGCAGGATCATTTGGTTATGAGCTTGTTAAACTTTACAAAATGACCGGGCTACAGGTATATCTCGATGCCGCAGTGAAAATTGCCAATACTCTTTCATCCCATACAGTTTCAGGAGATTCCCTTAACTCACCCATGCCCTTTAAGGTAAATGCCCTGACCGGAGATGTTGGAAGGCTTACTAAATCGCTGAATGACATGACGCCTCTTGCCTCAAGTACTTATACTTCCAACTGGTCGCCATCACTTAATCTGTTCCTTGAACTTACCGGTCTCGGAAAAGGCAGAGTTGAAGATTACATGAAGTCATTTGATATCATCCTGACGTGGATGAAGAATTATCCATTGAAGAACAATAAGTGGGGGCCGTTTTTTGAGGATGTTCCCGGATGGAGCGATACTCAGATCAATGCCATGACATTTGCAAGGTTTATCATGGAACACCGGGAGTATTTCCCGCAATGGCGTGAGAATGTTCAGGGCATAATAAGATGGGTCTACGGCAGACTTGGCAATAAAAACTGGGAAAAATACGGTGTGACTGTCATTAATGAACAAACGGCTTATGAGGTTCAGGGCAACAGTCATACGGCAAGACAGGGTGCGGACGAACTTCTGTATGTCAGCCTCACGGGCGACAGCACCAGATATATAAATGCTGTCCGTCAGCTTATATGGTCAACATATATGGTCGGGAACGATGGAAGGAATAGTTATCCCAACGGAGAAGTATGGATGACAGATGGATACGGCGATTACCTGAGGCATTACTTAAGGGCAATGGCTGCTGATCCCAGGCTTGCACCAAAGGATGACAATCATATTCTTTTTTCAACTTCTGTAATACAGCAGGCCGATTACCACGGACAAAACAATAAGATACTCTGGGATCTGAATGATAATGCTTCCGGGATCAGGTCCATGATAAGGTACAGTACATTTGATAATTCGGGCTATGAAATAATAAGAATGACAACCAAACCTGCAGCTGTTCATCTTGAAGGGAAACCTTTAAATGAAACCAAAGGCGGGGAAGGTTTCACATGGAAAACCCTCAAGGATGGTGGAGTTCTGACAATCAACAGGTTGGCCGGGCGACAGGTAATTGTTTTTTATTGATTATTAATCAGCGACTCATTTTCTGCAATAATTTACAACTTAAATTAATATAAGTCATATAAATCTGAGTACGAAAGTCTATCCCTGGTGCAACTGATAACATTTTACTTCATGACTTGGTAATTATTTGTATAATTGCATTATTCTGTTACTCTTTCTGATGAAGTCGACCCTTTTATTCACTGATGCACTTAAGCTCAAGCGGCCCAACGCATTTCAGGTAATGCTGAAGCCGGCAGGCCCTTCATGCAATCTGAATTGTACTTACTGTTATTATCTTGAAAAGAAAAAGCTTTTCGGTTCTCAGAATGAGATGAGGATGACTCCGGAGCTTCTTGAAGAATTTACAAGGCAATTCATCGAGGCACATCAGGTCCCTGTCGTCACTTTCACCTGGCAGGGCGGCGAGCCAACCCTTATGGGTCTCGACTTTTACAGGAAAGCTCTCGAACTTCAGAAAAAATACGGAGGAGGAAAAAAGATTGAAAATGCTTTTCAGACGAATGGCACAAGACTCAGTGATGACTGGTGTAAGTTCTTTGCAGACAATAATATACTTGTAGGTATCTCAATTGATGGTGAAGAACATAATCATGATCATTACAGGAGGACATTTTCAGGAAAAGGCACCTTCCGTAAGGTGATGAAGGGAATTGAACTTCTTCACCGTCATAAAGTAGAGTTCAACACCCTCAGTGTTGTAAATGATTACAATGCTGCCTATGCATCTGAAACCTACAGGTTTCTTAAAAAGATTGGAAGCGGTTTTATGCAGTTCCTGCCTGTCGTTGAAATAATTGATGACCAGAGAGATCAGCATAAGCTTCAGCTTTTGGCTCCGGGACTATCTGATAATCCGCAGGTCACCGGATGGTCGGTAAAACCGGAGGAATACGGGAAATTCCTTGTAACTATATTTGATGAGTGGGTGAGAAATGATGTAGCAAGGTATTTTGTCCAGATTTTTGATGCCACTCTTGCAAATTATGTTGGGGAAAACCCGGGGCTGTGCGTTTTCAATGACACATGCGGTGATGCCTTGGCAATGGAACATAACGGCGATGTGTTTTCCTGCGATCACTTCGTATATCCGGAGTATTATCTCGGAAATATTAATGCGACTCCTCTTATCGACCTGGCCAGGTCGCAGAAGCAGTTTGATTTCGGAATTGCCAAGAGGAATTCATTGCCGCGCTACTGCCTGCAATGCAACGTTCGTTATGCATGCCATGGAGAATGCCCCAAGCACAGGTTTATAAAGACTCCTGATGGTTCAAATGGCCTTAATTATCTGTGCACGGCTTACAAAATGTTCTTTGAACATGCAGAGCCATATATGGATTTCATGGCGAAGGAACTGAAGAACAAGCGTCCTCCTGCCAATGTGATGGCATGGATCCGCAATCGTGAAAACCAGGTTAAAAAGCCTGTTATGCCTGAGAGAAATGATCCCTGCCCCTGTGGTAGCGGCAAGAAATTCAAAAACTGCTGCATGGGCAGGTTCCCATATACTCTTTAATCGGGTGATCCTTTTTCAAATTCGATTATATGCTCTGAGGCGTATTCATCTCCTGAAGGACTGAGGCGTTTTACAAAAAGTCGGGCTTTCCTCCCCAGTCTGAGGCAGGTTGTCCTTTCTGCAATATCTTCAGGAGTATCCATGGGTTGCAGTGAAGGATACCAGAGGGTGTGTCCGGGCATATCCAGCAGAAGCTGCGGCTTTGTCCATTCCTGGCTGTTTTGCGGTTTGCTGAAGTCCTTATTCCTATTGAAGGAAATGAACACTTTGCTTCCTTTCCATGAAGGCCCTGTCACATGTCCCATCAGCATAACCCAGCAATTAAGATATGTATTCCAGCTAACCGAGGGCCCCCAGTGGAAACCGCCGCCGGGTGATGAAGCCGGTCCTCCACCCTCTTCCATGGGGATCTGAAGAGACGCAACAGGTTTCCCAATGCCATTATACTTGACTGTAAAGTCATTTCCATCCCATCTAAAAGCCTTTCCCTGAGGGTCATCCAGATCATTCAGGGCTATCCTGGCAACGCTTATACACTGCCCGAGCCATTCCTCTTTCCTTGAATATGTATTCTCTTCATAAATGCCCGGATATCCGTATTCACCATAGAATAGATAAAGGTAATCACCGCTTGCCACGGCAGACGGGTCTCCTACGCCGCCTGCAAAGGTATTTGAGGTGTTGTGAGGTTTGAGGATCATACGGGGATTGAGATCCTCAATAAAAATTCCCTTGTTTTCCCAGCTCATGCCGCCGTCAGCCGACTTCATTATGCCTATTCTGCATACGGCAGCTGGAGATTCGGGCCCAAGAAGGCCCTGCGGCCAGTTGATGTTCCGGTATCCCTCGCCTGTTACAGAATTATAAGGCAGTGTGGCAGGGTAATTTTCATTGTGATAAATGGCATACAGGGTTCTTCCTGTCACATCCCTTTTATCCTGATAAATAGTCTCAAACCAGACAGCTCCATGCAGGCCATCCTGCCCTGGAGGTACATTCTCAGGCATTACCGGGGTGAAAAACTCTGATGAATCATTGTCAAATGCATCAGGAGCGTTTTTCCCATTTGTGAATTTAAGGTCATTTGCATCTCCCCACAAAGGATCTTCACCATATTTCCCCGGAAATATTCTGAAAGTATCACCAATCCAGGCCTCTGCCATGTTGCAGTCGACGAATGAATTGAATCTTATTTTTTCCGCCGGAATCAGACGGAACCCCGGGTTTTTTACCCTGCTGTTATCCCTGCAGGCAACGGCCAGGCCGAAAACAACAAGGATGACACTAATTCTCAGGCAGAAAGCTCTTTGCAAGTTGTTCACTGTCACCATATTTTTTCATTAGTTTTGCAAGTCTCTTGTGTAGGTATTTCCTTATGGAAGCATATTCAGGATCGTTGTAGACATTTTTCATTTCCTGCGGATCTGCTTTAATATCATAAAGCTCCCATTCATCTATGTCATAATAATAATGGATAAGCTTGTACCTTTCGGTGCTCATTCCGTAATGACGCTTTACCATATGTGAACCCGGATATTCATAGTAGTGATAGTAATGTTCTTTTCTCCAGTCTGAAGGAGTTTTGCCTTTCAGGATCGGGACCATGCTTCTTCCCTGCATATCATCCGGCACTTTAACGCCTGCAATCTCAAGGAATGTCTCCGGAAGGTCAATGTTCGAAACCATGTCGCTGTTTACAGAACCTGGTTTAGTAACACCGGGCCAGCTTATAAGCAGAGGAGTTCTGTATGACTGTTCAAACATCCAGCGCTTATCAAACCATCCGTGTTCTCCAAGATAAAATCCCTGGTCTGAAGCATAAATGACAACTGTATTCTTATCAAGTCCCGATTCTCTAAGATAGTCGAGCACCTCTCCCACACTTTTATCGACGGCAGCAATGCAGGCAAGATAATCCTGAAGATAGCGCTGGTACTTGTAACGGACAAGATCAAGACCGGTAAGATTGAGTGAATAGAATTCCTTGATAATCGGATCATAGACGGCATTCCAGTTTGCCATCTGCAGGGAATCCATTCTTGTCAGTCCGGTTGATTTCATTTTTGATTTGTCCTTGTAGAGCTTTAAATCCTCCTCTATCCTCATCGTCTTTGAAATCGTCATATCCTGTGTCTTTTCAGCGGTACCCCTGTTTGAGTAATCATCAAAAAGCGTTTCAGTTTCAGGGAATTTGACATTTTTGTAAAGAGTCAGTTCATTGGGACCTGGCTGCCATTCCCTGTGGGGCGCCTTGTGATGCATCATGAGCATAAAAGGCTTTCCTGTTTTCCGGGCTTCATCGAGCCATTTGAGACTTTTTTCCGTGATCAGCTCCGTAACATATCCTTTTTCGGTATGCCTTCCTTCACTCGTGATGAATTCAGGATTATAATAACTACCCTGACCGGGAAGCACTTCCCAATGATCAAAACCTGTGGGATCTGACATAAGATGCCACTTCCCTATCATAGCCGTCTGATAACCAGCTTTTTGGAGTAGTTTTGGAAAAGTCTGCTGGGATCCGTCAAAAGGTTTCTGGCCTTCATTATTCAAAAATCCGTTTAGATGACTGTACTTTCCTGTCAGGATAACGGCTCTGCAAGGTCCGGAAATTGAATTTGTAACAAGGCATCTGTCAAACCTGATACCTTCCTTTCCGATCCTGTCGATATTCGGTGTTGAGGCCAGATCTTTAAGCGGACCACCGTATGCGCTTATTGCCTGGTATGCATGGTCGTCGGACATTATGTAAATAATATTCGGCCTTTGCTGGCCGGCCTCCTGTGATAATGCAGCCTGACTTATCGCTGCTGCTGCACCCAGCAATGCCGGGAATCTTAGATTCAGATGCATAATTACGGTTTATATTAGGTTGTGAAGATTAGTTTATTGTAAAAGCTGCTTTAAGTTCATTGCTGTCCTTGTAGCCATATCTTACTGCCTTGACCCTGATATTGTAAATTCCGCTTTTCAGATGAAGCGGACCGGAATAAAGCAACCACCGCGGATTTTCCTTCTCCTCGAAAGTGTAAACAATTGAGGAGCCATGTGTAGGACAGTAGAATCCAAGAGTCATTGGTGAAGAAAAGGTACCGCCTGTCCTGTAATTCTTTGAAGCTCTGTCTTCCGGAGAGTTCACAATGAAATAGGGAATATCAGTAACCGGCTGTTTCATCCCCGGCCACATCTGTTCAATCATTTCTGGTTCATTCATATGACCCATATCACCCGTTTCAAGGGTCCATCTTTCCTGGAGTTTTCTTAAGTCATCCATTACAGTCTTATATTCAGGATTATCAGCCAGATTGCTTATCTGAAATGGGTCAGCTTTTACATCATAAAGTTCTTCAGGGGGACGCTTATATGCCATCCAGCTTTTCTGCGGGCCTGCAAGTTTATTTTCGGCATCCAGGCGAAGCATTTCTTTATAAATCGGCATATTACTCAGGTAAGGGACCCAGATGGGGAAGGGTTCGTTCGGATAGAAATTCCTGATGTACAGAAAATCCCTTGTCCGCACTGAACGGATCATATCGTAAGATTCATCAACACGATCGCGGGCTGCAAACACGGCATCCCGTGGAGAAGAAGACTGATTCCCGAGGAATGGCCTTCCCTGCAAATGCGAAGGGACCGGCACTCCGGCAAGTGAAAGGACAGTAGGTCCGAAATCGATCGAGCTTATGAGCTGATCATTTACGGTTCCTGCATTCCTGCCATCAGGAAACCGGATGATCAGAGGTATATTAAGTCCTGAATCGTACAACCATCTTTTTGCCCTGGGAAGGCCATCACCATGGTCACCCCAGAAAAATATTATCGTATTATCGAGCTCCCCTTCCCTTTCAAGCTCATTCAATAAAACACCTACTGCTGAATCGAGCTTTGCAATATTATCGTACATTTTTGAGATATTCCTTCTTATTATTTCATTGTCAGGATAATACGGAGGAACTTCTACAGTTTTTGGATCCGTTTTCACATTGCTTATATCCCAGTTCTGGCTTTCATGAGTGCCCACCCAGTTAAATACAGAAAAGAAAGGCTGGCTTTTATCCGGCCTGTTGCGATAATGTGCATTCCTGCTGCATTCATCCCAGATGCTTTCCGGAACGGGATCTTTTGCAAACTGATAATCAGTCTTGGAATTGTTGGTGCAGTAATACCCGGCTGTGCGCAGGTATTCTGTGAATGCTTTCACATAATGTGGTGGTACTGCAGTAAATTCAACAGGATTGTCCACCCCTCTCCTGTATGAAGTGGTACGCATATGCATGCATCCTATCGAAGTCTGGTACATTCCGGTTATTATACCAGCACGGCATGGTGCACTAATCGCAGCTGTCGTAAATACATTTGTATATCTTATTCCCTGCGAAGCCAGTCTGTCGATATTCGGTGTATGAGCTACCTTATCGCCATAACATCCCAGATGAGGGCTCATGTCTTCTGTGGAGATCCACAAAATATTAGGCTGCCTGTGTGTTTGCTGCCCGACAGCGCTCGCAGCCAGCAGAGATGCAGCGCCTATACCGAGGAATGATTTAATATGCTTCATTGTATTTTATTTGATGCTTATCTGACCTGAAGGTCTGCGATTAAGACCCTTATTATTTGTTATATCATCGCCTAGATCAATTCTGGCCTCATTGGCGATAGCTTCAAGTTCCTTTACAATTTCGGGATAGATTGCGGCAACATCATATCTTTCTCCGGGGTCCCTCCTGAGGTCGTACAGTTCGATTGAATCGATCGTAACATTTCTCGTTTTCCCGGGCCAGCCACCATTTCCCGGAGCAACTCCGGTATAGGATATTGCAGGATGAGGAAGTATCAGTTTCCAGTAGTCTTTTTGCACTCCTTCAAGACTGTTCTCCCTGTAGTAGTAATAGAAGATATGTCGGGGATATGCATTTTGATTTCCTAGAAGCAAGGGAAGAATACTTATGCCATCAATCTTATTCTCCGGGAGTTTTGCTCCGGTTATTTCAGCAAGGGTAGGCAAAATATCTATCGAACTTGCAGGATGACTGCAAATTTCACCTGATGGAATTACCCCTGGCCAGCGCATTATGCACGGCACTCTCTGTCCTCCTTCCCAACTGGTTCCCTTACCTTCCCGAAGTCCTCCGGTTGTTCCGGCATGGTCGCCAAAATTGAGCCATGGGCCATTGTCACTTGTAAAGATCACCAGAGTGTTTTTATCAAGGCCATTCCTTTCCAGAGCCTTCATTATCTCGCCGACCGACCAGTCGACTTCCATCATCACGTCACCATACATGCCCTGCTTACTCTTGCCCCTGAATTTATCAGATACTCCCAGAGGGATGTGCACCATTGAATGAGGAAGGTACAGGAAGAAACGGTCATTTTTGTGTGATTCAATGAACTTCACGGCCCTTTCAGTATAATCTGTGGTAAGCTTATCCTGATCCTTTAGCGTGCGAACTTCTCCAACCTTCTCATTGCCTTCGACAAGAGGAAGCACAGGGTACTTCATTTTGTTGCTTGTTGTGTCTTTCAGCTGAATGGGCACACCATCAAAATCTACAGGCCACATATCGTTTGAATAAGGGATACCGTAGTATTCATCAAATCCATGCTGCAGAGGGAGAAATTCCCTGTGATGACCCAGATGCCATTTGCCGATGATACCTGTATGATATCCCTTTGATCTAAGGATCTCTGCAATGGTAGTTTCGTCACTGCTTATACCATTTGTCGCCCAGGGCATCAGAGCTCCCGAAATGCCAATCCTGTTTGGATAACAACCAGTAAGCAAACCGGCACGTGAGGCGCTGGAGACTGCCTGAGGGCAATAGAACCAGGTGAACTGCATTCCCTGACTTGCGAGCCTGTCAAGGTTTGGGGTAGAGTATCCGGCAGCACCGGTCCTGCCAATGTCTCCATATCCCATGTCATCCATGAGGATCAGGACAACATTGGGTGTAACCTGCATAAAAGAATCTGTTTTCTGGGCATAGGTGCCCAATGTTGCAGCTGAAGCCAGACCCAGACCAACCAGTGGAAAAGAGTAATTCATTTTCATTTCTTCAATTTATTCAGCAGATCTGTTAATTCTTTAACAACAGGCTGGTTTTCAGATGCTACATTGTTTTTCTCGCCAATATCCGTCCTGAGATTGTAAAGCTGAGGCAGGGGATCATTACCTGTTTCGGTATTTGTATTTGCCATTACTTTAACTCCTGGTCCCGGTTCAATATATTTCCAGTCACCTTTAATAATTGACAGCCTTCCATTTGCGGAGTGTTCAACCACCCAGTCCCTTCCGGCCGATGATTCTCCCAGAAGAACATTCAGATTGTTGCGGCTGTCAGGTGCAGAACCTTTCGGAAGATCTGCTCCGGCAAGTCTGCAGAAGGATGCCATCAGATCAATCTGGCTGAAAAGTGCATCAGAGACTCCTTTTTTTATTTTTCCATTCCAGTTCGCAATAAAAACAACCCTTGTTCCTCCGTCAAAGGCGCTGTATTTACCCCCGCGAAGGGGTCCTGCAGGTTTATGCGAACCAAGAAGCTCCACAGCCTGATCCCTGTAACCATCGTCGACGACGGGTCCATTGTCGCTGGTGACTATTATAAGCGTATTATCATTCAGGTTCAGGCGTTCAACTGTCTTTACAATTTCACCTACCGACCAGTCGAATTCAAGTATTGCATCACCACGTGGTCCCATCCCGCTTTTACCGGCAAACCTTGGATGCGGAACCCTTGGAACATGAATATCGTGAGTGGCGAAATAAAGAAAGAAGGGATGGTCTTTGTTGTTTTCAATGAAGCTTACCGCCTTTCCTGTAATAACATCAGCAATATCCTCGTCGGTCCAGAGGGCTGATTTCCCTCCTGTCATATAACCTATTCTGCTTATCCCGTTAACGATTGTCATGTCGTGACCGTGACTTGGATGCATTTTAAGAAGCTCCGGATTTTCGCGACCTGTTGGCCAGTCGCCTGTTTTATTATTATAATCCACCCTTATCGGATCGGCAGGATCAAGTCCCACAACATGTCTGTTTTCAATAAAGACACAGGGTACACGGTCGCCCGTTGCGGGTATGAAGAAACTGTAGTCAAAACCTATATCGGCCGGACCGGAAGTGATAGTGCCATTCCAGTCGGGTCCTCCCTGAGGCCCCAGACCCAGGTGCCATTTCCCGACAATTGCAGTCGTGTATCCTGCAGATTTAAGAACGGAAGGCATTGTATGTCGTCCGGGAAGGATTATTGCTGAAGCATCTCCGGGCAATATACCAGTGCCCGGCCGCCTCCATGCATACTCCCCAGTCAGCAGCGAGTACCGCGACGGAGTACTTGTGGCAGACGTGCAGTGAGCATTTGTGAACCTCAGTCCCCTTGCAGCAAGTCTGTCAATGTTGGGTGTTTTAATAGTGGAAGAGCCATAGCAGCTGACATCACCGTAACCGAGGTCGTCGGCATAGATAATTATTATGTTGGGCTTATCCGGGGTTTGTGAATTCAATGGTTGCAAAGCTGCAAGGGCAGCCAGTGCACTGCCCGTAAGAACTTCTCTTCCTGTTTTTTTCATTTCTTTTCAAATTCAAATGGGAATACCTCTGACCTGGTATGAGCTTCATTCATTATTCCGATCATTTTTTTTACAATTTCCGGATTTGAAGAGGAAATATCATTTTTTTCGCCTTCATCCCGGGAAAGATCATAAAGTTCAATTGAATCCTGAAAACCATTGTCAGCATTCAGCTTAACAGCCTTCCAGTCACCCATCCTGACACCGGCCTTGCCACCCTGTTCATGAAATTCCCAGTAGAGGTAGTCGTGGTTTTTCTGTCTTTTACCAAGCAGGGCGGGAAGAAATGAAATTCCATCTATTCCTGAAGGCACTTCAGCCCCGGATATTTCAGCAAGAGTAGGCATAACATCCCAGAATGCAGAAATATGGTCAGAAACCGTGTTTTCCTTTATTTTCCCGGGCCATCTGACTATCATGGGTGTTCTTATCCCTCCTTCGTACATATCGCGCTTGTAGCCTCTCAGAGGGCCGTTGCTGTCAAAATAGTCAGGATCGGCTCCTCCTTCGAGGTGAGGTCCGTTGTCGGATGCAAACATCACTATGGTGTTTTTCTCAAGTCCAAGCTCCTTAAGTTTTGCCAGGATCTCACCGACATAGTCATCCAGTTCCTTTATCATTGCAGCAAATGCCGCATGGGCTTCAGGCTGGGAGCCATACGGCCCAAGTCTGAAATTCGGGCCATCGTCAGTACCCCTGAATGATTTTTCCGGGTTATATTTCCCTCTGAACATATTCATGTATTCTTCTTTGGCACTTAGCTCAGCATGCGGAATTGTTGTGGGATAAAAGAGAAAAAAGGGCTTTGACCTGTTCTTTTCGATAAACTTAATGGCTTCTCTGTGAATAAGATCCGGGCTGTAGGCGCCGGTTCGTGCACTGTCATTTTCATGAAGGATGATTTTTTCATGGTTATGCCAGAGATGATCGGGATAGTAGTTATGAGCCAGTGTCTGGCAGTTATAACCGTAAAATTCATCAAAACCCTGTGCATTGGGGTCTCCTTCAGTGTCGATGTAACCAAGGCCCCATTTACCAAAAGCTCCTGTAGTATACCCTTTGGTTTTCAACATTTCGGCAATTGTTACTGAAGCACCTGGCAATGGCCAGTTACCTTCGGGATTCCAGTTCTTATTTCCCCTTATTGGCGTATGTCCGGAATGAAGTCCAGTCATCAGGCATGATCTTGAAGGAGCGCTTACGGTACAACCCGTATAGTGGTGCCGGAACTTCATCCCCTGACTGGCAAGCCTGTCGAGGTTGGGTGTGGTGAATCTTGACTGGCCATAGCAGCTCAGGTCGCCGTAACCAAGGTCATCAGCCAGGATGTAAACGATGTTGGGAAGTTGTTTGTCCCTTTCAGACTGGCTGCAGGATATAAGTGAAAGGCTGGTGCAAAGTGCGGCGGGAATCAGTGGTTTCATTATGGTTGAAAGGTTGAAAGGTTGAAGGGTTGAAATGTTGAAGGGTTGAAGGGTTGAAGGGTTGAAGGGTTGAAAGGTTGAAGGGTTGAGTGGTTTAAGAAGAATGCCAGACGCAAGATTAAGGACTCAGGACGCAGGGTGTTATGTTTTCATGTTTAAATGTTTTAATATGCAAATAGTTGTATGGTACTTTAATTGATTATAACATTATGACATTAGTCCGACTGAGATTTTCTGATTCTGACAGTGAAAGCTTCAGCAGGATTTTTGATCAGGATCTGGTCTATTTCATTTTTTGTGAATCCTTTTGATATTAAAACAGGAATAAAATAGTCTGAAATAGCTGTATAACCATTTATTTTACCTCCACCTGGTTCAGATGGATCATACCATCCTGAATCGTGGGAAATAAGGACTCTGTTTAGAAGTCCCTGTTTTTTTAGAGCCAGCAGCCTTTCGGCATACCATTCGAGACTTCCTTTGGATCCGGGGTCCTGATCAGGGCGGTAATGAATATTGTCGAGAGATATCCATGTACCCTCTTTTGCAGCATTTATGTTACCATCCTGAGTTCCGTTCTGCGCGTGGACCCATATAAATGCCGACGGGTTTATCCCGTTCTTCTTTAAAATATTTATCTGCTCAAATGCCGGGTTGTCAGGCCCGGTATGAGATGCTATCACAAGGCCTGTGGCAAGGTGGGCAATTCCGGCTGCAGTAATGATTTTTCTGTGTTCAGGTGACAGGGAATCTGATGGATTAACGGCGATCTTTATAAAACCCGGCCTGATGCCGGAATCATCAATTCCGTTTCTGAATTCATTTATCCAGATACCAGCCAGCTCCTCTGCAGATTGACTATAAAAGCTCTTAGGAATATACTTATTATTATTTGCACCATAATAGCCTGTATTTGTGATGAAATTCACACCTGTTTTTCGTGACAGCTCTTTCAGAAGGACCGGATCGCGGCCAAGATATGCAGGGGTACATTCTATAAATGTTCTGAAACCTCTTCTTCTTATTTCATGAACCAAAGGTTCAGTTTTTGCTATAACAGAATCGCGGTTCCATCTGAAATATCCTGTACTGTCAGCTCCGATAAAATCAACAAGAATATGCTCGTGTTCCAGGGTGAGACCCATTTTTCCCGGAGCCTCGGGTCCGTTGACTGTCATAATATATCCTTCCGCATCGGGTCTGCAGGTTATAATGACTATTCCGAAGATCAGAAAAAGTAATAACCAGAGGATGATTTTAAGATCATCAAATTCATCTATATCCATTGAAAAAAGGTTTAGACTTCAATGGAATAAAAATAAAATAAATATTTAAAACAAAACAGACGCCGGAACATCTTTCAAAGATGTTCCGGCATCTGTAATATTAATTACCATCCGGATGTCTATTTATAAGAGTCGATGTGAACATTTTTGACAGCGCGGCCTGAAGGATCGATCATATTTTTAAACGATGCGTCCCATGCAAGAGCCTCTGCAGTGCTGCAGGCGACTGATGGCACTGAAGGAACACATGCTGCTGCCGAATCCGATGGAAAATGCTCCGAAAATATCGATCTGTAATAATACTCTTCCTTCGACATGGGAGGATTTATTGGGAATCGGTATTTTGCATTCTTAAGCTGTTCATCCGAAACCTCCCTTGATGCAAGCATTTTTAAAGTATCTATCCAGTTGTAACCCACACCATCGGAGAATTGTTCCTTCTGTCTCCATGCAACGCTTGCGGGGAGATAATCCTCAAATGCCTTACGAAGGACCCATTTTTCAATCCGGTCCTTTGTTATCATCTTGTCTTTTGGATTCAGACGCATTGCGACATCCATGAATTCCTTGTCAAGGAATGGAACACGGCCTTCCACGCCCCATGCGGCAAGCGATTTATTGGCACGCAGGCAGTCATAAAGATGGAGCTTGCTCAATTTCCTCACTGTTTCCTCATGAAATTCCCTTGGTCCGGGGGCTTTGTGAAAATAAAGATAGCCTCCGAATATTTCGTCTGCTCCTTCGCCTGAAAGTACCATCTTCACTCCCATCGATTTGATGACCCTGGAAAGAAGGTACATGGGAGTCGATGCCCTTACCGTCGTTACATCATAGGTTTCGATATGGTAAATAACATCCCTTATTGCATCAAGGCCCTCCTCGACAGTGAAGTTAATCTCATGATGCACAGTTCCGATATGTTCTGCCACCTTCCGTGCTGCCGCAAGGTCGGGTGATCCTGTCAGCCCGACTGCAAAAGAATGCAGCTGCGGCCACCAGGCCTCAGCTTTGTCCCCTGATTCAATCCTCCTTGGTGCAAATTTCTTTGCAACTGCTGAAACTACCGAGGAGTCGAGCCCTCCGGATAAAAGAACTCCATACGGTACATCCGACATAAGCTGCCTGTGCACCGAGGCTTCGAGAGCTTCCCTTAATTCCTCGATTGAGGTAGTGTTATTCTCAACAGCTTCATAATCCATCCAGTCGCGGGTGTACCACTTTTTCATGATGCCGTCGCTGCTGTAGAGGTAGTGACCCGGAAGGAATTCCTGTATCTTGTTGCATATGCCTTCCAGGGCTTTCAGTTCCGATGCCACATAGAAATTCCCGAACTGGTCCCATCCCATATACAGGGGTATTATTCCAATGTGGTCGCGTGCAATAAGATAACAGTCCTTCTCCCTGTCATACAGTGCAAAAGCAAATATTCCGTTCATCTCCTCAAGGAAATCCGGACCTTTGTCCCTGTACAGGGGAAGTATGACCTCACAGTCGGAATGAGTCTGAAATTCATATGTGCGCTCGTACCGCTTCCTTATTTCCTGATGATTGTAAATCTCACCATTGACGGCCAGAATTAGGTTTTTATCCTTGCTGTACAATGGCTGACGACCCGATTGCGGATCGACGATTGACAATCTTTCATGGGCAAGAATGGCTTTCTCACACGAAAAAATACCCGACCAGTCAGGCCCCCTGTGCCTTACTCTTTTTGACATTTTAAGGACAGTCGGCTTCAGTTCCTGATGACTTACCTTCAAATCAAATACTCCAACTACTCCGCACATAATATCCGTTTATTTCTTTTTCCTAATTAGGTGTTCCTGAAAATCAGGCAGCAAAACTAATGAAATGTTTTATATTATAAAATATCAAAATGAAAAATAATTTACCTTGTTATGCATAAATTGTTATAAAAAAGGTTAAAACAATAAATATTATTAATGACAAATATCATATTTAAATAAATATTTTAACCTAATCTAACGTCTTTAAGATCATAACCGGCGGATGCCGGAGTTAAACAACCTCTCTTTTGCATGTGTGTTTCTGCTTTGGGATGCTAAATTGGGTTAAAATGAAATATTTATGCTGATAAATATTGTCAGGTCTGACTTGCAGGTTGTTAAAAAAAATTAAATATTGCTGTTTGATATATACAATATAACATATTTAAACTGACAGAATATTTAGTTTTACTATATTGCAGCCTCACAGCTAAATAGATGAATGGTTTCCGCATGTTATGAATAATGTTCATAAAAGCATGATTTTATGAACAGGCGGGACTAAAGGTTTTCGGGATAAATGGCCGTTTTTTCCATTTAGCGCAGATATTGCTCCGCGTAACGAGTTATAAGTTGATATTTGATAATGGCATTGCGCAGGGCTTTGATAGATTATTAAATTTGAGGGCTGAAGCACTGGCTTATGATAAGGAAGAACAGAAATATACTTTATACAGGGATTGTATCCGTGATACTGGCTGCAGTTCTTGTCTGGTGGCTTGCCGATGATCATTATCCTGCTGAAATGGTTATGCGCGTTCCGGGAATGGATAACCGTCCCAAAATCGAGCCAAGATCTGACAGTGTTGTGGTCGGCGAGTTTTACGATTCACTCGGTGTCATGGATGAGATAGTTGCAGGATCATGGCCCAGGTTTCGCGGAACAGATTTCAGTAACATTGCCAGGGATTCTTTTGAACTTGCAGAATCATGGGATACTGCAGGTCCTCCCATAGTATGGAAAACAACACTTGGTGAAGGATATGCAGGTCCTGCCGTTCTGAATGGCAGGGTTTATATCTTAGATTACAATGAAAGGCGGAAGGCCGACATGCTCAGGTGTTTTTCACTTAAGAGCGGAACCGAGCTGTGGAGAAGATGGTATTATGTTGAACTGAAAAGAAATCATGGATATTCCAGAACTGTCCCGGCTGTTACCGATAAATATCTTGTAACCGTTGGGCCAAGATCGCATGTCATGTGCCTTGATCCAATAACAGGCAATCTGTTGTGGACCATTGACATGGAGAAGGAATTTGGTGTTCCCGGAAGTGAAAAGGGGAAGGTCACTCCCGATTTTTATTCAGGCCAGTGCCCGCTGATTGACAACGATGTAGCAGTTCTTGCTCCGGGTGCAAAAGCACTGATGATAGGTGTCAGGTGCTCGGATGGTGAGATAATGTGGCGTACTCCAAATCCGGATTCACTCAGGATGTCGCATGGTTCAATCATTCCAATGGTAATACACGGACGGAGGATGTATGTTTATAACGCTGTTGGCGGTGTTGCAGGTGTTGCTGCTGAAGGACCCGAAACCGGAAAGCTGCTGTGGTCAACCAGGGAATGGAGCCCTGCAACAACAGCTGCATCACCGCTTTACCTTGGTAATAATGAAATAGCTGTTTTCGGAAGTTATGGCGCCGGAGGTGCAAGACTCAGGATCGATTATGACGGTTCGGGATTTTCTGCTTCTGTTGTCGAGTCCCATAAAGCAACAGAAGGCATTTCCAGCGACCAGCAAACACCTGTCATAACAGGTGATTTTGTATGGACAGTGATGCCAGAGAATGCAGGTCCACTCAAGAAACAGCTTGTCTGCTACAACCGGTCCGACCTCAGGAATCCTGTCTGGAGCAGCGGTAAAGACAGAAGATTCGGAAGAGGCCTGGGTCCATATATTGTCAAGGATGGAAAAATGCTGCTTCTCGACGATGATGCCAATCTATATTATTTCAGGCTTAACGGCTCACAGGCGGAACTTATATCCCGGCACTCTGTCATAAAAGGAATCGAAGCCTGGGGACCAATGGCAATAGCCGGTAATTACCTTATCATGAGGGATGCGCGGAACCTGCTTTGTCTCTATATCGGTAAAAATCACGGATCATGAATAAAAAGCTTTCGGCCATATTTGCCCTGACCATCATCCTTGCATTCATGGGTTACATTATTTATGATGCGACCTCAGGTTCCGACAGGGAACCTGTGTCAGAGACTTCCCGTGATACAACATATACTGATAACTGGAAAATAACCCGGACTATAAGTGTAGATGAAGGCAGGCTTTCGTCTGTTGCTGTTTCTGATAACGGAATGATCTGCCTGGCAGGCGATACATTCATAAAAGCTATTGACCCGGGTTATAAGGAACTATGGAACACCGGAACAGAGCAAGAGATTACCGCACTGGCGGTTTCAGGCGATACTATCTTTGCATCAACGCAGGAAACAATTCTGGTTGTTTCAAAAAATGGAAAAATACTGAATGAATGGGGCCCCTACGAAGGTAACGCAATTATAACATCATTGTCGGCTAATCATGGCATGCTTGCGGTTGCGGATGCCGGCAGCAAAAGGATCTTTTTGCTGGGAAGGGACGGTGATGTCATATCAATGATCGGTCAGTCGGGCGATCATTTCATAATTCCAAGTCCTTATTTTGACCTGGACTGGTCGGATAATAATCTTGTTGTGGCCAACCCCGGCAGGCGCAGGATCGAAACATGGAGCCCCGACGGAAAAATGATATACGCATTCGGGGAACCGGGAACGGCTCCCGGAGCATTCTGCGGATGCTGCAATCCTTCCCATATTGTGATCGTTCCCAATGGTATTGTGACCGCCGAAAAAGGAATTAACAGGATAAAAATACTCAATCGTGAAGGCAGCTTTGTTGAATTTGTCTCATCACGGAATTCCTTCGATAAGTCAGTTCCACTCGACCTTGCCACAGACAACGGAACAAGGATTTATGCAGCCGACAAAACGGATTCGAAACTTTATATTTTTGAAAGAAAATGACAGACAGAACAGGTTTCATAAAAAGCATCGTCAGAGCAGGATTATGGCTTCTTCTCGCCTTTATTGTTTTTGCAGTCGGGAACCGGGTTGTTTCAGGCAGCGGTTGTTCAGGCTGTCCCGTGAAATCGTCTTGCAGCGGAAAGAGCGAATGTGACAGAAAAAAATGACTAAGAGATGAAAGAGAAAAAGAACATATACCAGTCAAGGAGGGATTTTGTCCGTAAAGCCGGAAAGATTCTTGTTGTTGCTCCGGTTATAGGCCTTCCATTGGTACTTTCGAAGAAGGTCTCAGCATCAGGGAATGTATGGCAGATTGATCCCCACAAATGTACTCAATGCGGTCAGTGCAAGACCAATTGTGTTCTGACTCCGTCTGCTGTCAAGGCCGTGCATGCATATGTTATGTGCGGTTATTGCGACCTGTGCGGAGGATATCTTCGGCAGGGAGTGAAGACAATCAGCACCGCGGCAGAGGATCAGATGTGCCCTACCGCTGCAATAACAAGAAAATTTGTCGAGGAACCATATTTTGAATATACCATTAATGAGGACCTCTGCGATGGTTGCGGAAAATGTGTCAAGGGATGCGCTGATTTCGGCAACGGCTCACTATATCTCCAGATCAACCAGGATCTGTGCGTATATTGCAATGAATGCTCAATTGCAAGAAATTGCCCGTCGGATGCAGTGTCACGGGTGAGCGACAGGATGCAGTATATTCCGAAGGAGAAGAAGGTTGGAGGAGAGTAGGATCTGAGCATAAGGAGAAAGGAAAAAGGAGAAAGGAGAAAGGAAGAAGTTAAAAATAAAGAGTAAAAGATTGAAAAAGAAGTTACCATATATTTTGTTGTTTCTGATGCTGGGATGGCATGCTGTAATGGTTGCGCAGGACAGGTTTCCCAGACCGGAATTTGAGTCGGGATATGTTTATCCTGAACACCAGATGCCGCTGCAGAGAGCGCCTTATTGGGAATATATTGACCTGGCCCTTCTGATAGGTACATTATCCCTGGCATCATGGCTTGCTTTAAAGAAACGTTCGAGGGAAGGCCTCCTGTGGTTATCAGTTTTTTCACTGGCATATTTCGGATTCGTCAGGGAAGGGTGTGTTTGTCCGGTCGGTTCGGTGCAGAACGTAGCGCTGGCCCTTTTCAACAGCGATTATACAATTCCCATAACCGTTTTGCTGTTTTTTATAATACCGCTTGTTTATGCACTCGCCTTTGGCAGGGTCTTCTGTGCAGGTGTATGTCCGCTGGGCGCGATACAGGAACTTACAGGTTTCCGCCCGGTTAAACTTCCGAAAGCAGTGGAATCAGTTATGATTTCTGTCCCGTTCATCTATCTTGGCCTGGCAGTTTTGTCGGCGGCAACCGAAAGCCAGTTTCTGATTTGCAGGTATGATCCCTTTGTAGGTATCTTCAGGCTTAACGCCCCTTATACGATGGTTATATTCGGAGGGCTTCTCCTGGTTGCCGGTATATTCATAAACAGGCCATATTGCAGATATTTCTGCCCTTACGGCGTTCTTCTCAATATCTTCTCAAGGTTTTCTTCGCGGCACCTTACAATAACTCCGGCGGAATGCACAAACTGCCGGCTGTGCGAAGATGTATGCCCGTACGATGCCATACTTCCTTCTGATGTTTCAGCACCTCCTGAAGAACCGCAGAAGGAAAGAAGGAGGTTCCTTGTCTATGTGCTTCTTATCCCGCTTTTTGCAGCAGGCGGTTTGTTGCTTTTCAGGAATCTTTCACCAGCATTGACAGGCCTGAACAGCAATGTACAGCTTGCCAGGGAGATAAGGGCAGAAAAGGAGAACGGTATTCCGGCTGTATCCAAAGCTGCGCTTGCTTTCAAGGAAGCAGGGAAGACCGAGACTGAGCTTTTTGCCGAAGAGTTGAAGATTCATGAACGTTTCAGGAAAGGATCGTCATGGGTCGGCCTGTTCCTGGGAATTTCCTTCGGCCTGAGCCTCGTTTCTCTTGCAACAAGAACAAGGAGGGCCGGCTATGTGCCTCATAAAGGTAAATGTTACAGTTGCGGCAGATGCTTTAAATATTGCCCTGTCCATGTTAATAATAAGAGATCGGATGATAAAGTTTGAAGAAAAAGACCTTAAGATAATCAGGGGAATAAGCATTGGATCCGGTGTTTTTACCCTGATTGTTGCAATTACTATGCTGCTGAGCCTGATCCAGCTTAAAGCAATGGATCCGCTCGATAATCCGGCAATCAGTTCCATAAAGGAAGAGTACGATAAAAATCCTGACAATGCCTTAAAGGCAGAGCAGGTAAGAGCCCTTGACCTCATGGCAAGAAAAGCCTATTTCGCATCACGCCGTCAGGTCGAAACAGGATCTTACCTTTTGCTTGCCGGAGCAATCATTTTCGTAATATGCCAAAGAATCATAGCCGGTAGTGAAAAGAGCATCCCTTCAATTCCCGGGGAACGGCAGTATCAGGTAACACAGAAAGCCCTGTATGCAAAATATCTGGCCGGCACTGTGGCATTTCTAACGGTTGCCGCGATCATTTCCTCATTTATGTTAAGGAGTGACCTTCCCGACCTGAGCGGAAAAGCATCTGCCAGGGCTGAAAGAAAAGAAAGGAAAAAAGACAGGGAATCTTCATCAGGGTCTGTTGCAGGTGATTTCAAACCCGATGCCACGAATTATCCGTTTTTCAGGGGAAAGGATGGAAGGGCAATTGCAGGCGGTTCAGGTTATCCGGTTGAATGGAACGGGGAAGAAGGCAGGAACATAAAATGGAAGACTGCCGTTCCGAAGAATGGGAAAAGCTCCCCTGTGATATGGGGTGACAGGCTTTTTGTGACAGGTGCCGAGGGCAAATCCTGCGAAGTATACTGCCTCGACAAGAATACCGGGCAGATCTTATGGACAGCCCCGGGATCAGGTATTGAAGGAGAACCTGCAGTTCCGCCTGAAACAGATATGGAGGCGGGCCTTGCTGTGTCAAGTGTGGCAACTGACGAAAAATCGGTATGCGCGATCTTTGCCAACGGAAACCTTTTATGTTTCGATCACGACGGAAACAAAAAATGGTCAAAAAATATCGGAATCCCAAGCAATGTCTATGGATATTCATGCTCACTGGTGATATATGATGGCTTACTGATAGTTCAGTTCGATTCGAATGAAAAGGTTTCAGTCATGGGTTTTGACACTTCGACAGGTGAACAGAAATGGGAAACTCTAAGACGAGGAAGGGCAAGCTGGGCCTCCCCTGTCATTGCTCACTTCAACGGACAGCCACAGGTTGTGATAAACGGAAATCCGGAAGTCACTGCCTTTGATCCAGCAACCGGAAAGGAACTCTGGTCGCTTGAGGTTCTTACAGGCGATGTGGCGCCATCCCTTGCAGTTAACAGCTCAATGGTATATGCTGTAACCGATTATGCCAGGCTTGCTGCAATTAAGCCAGGCCCGGGGCCTTCAATCGCCTGGGAAGATAATACATTCACCCCCGATGTTTCGAGCCCTGTAGCAACCGACAAATTTCTGTTCCTCTCAACGGGTAATGGTGATGTTGTTTGTTATGACTCACAGAAGGGCGATACCCTGTGGACTCATTATTTCATGGATCAGTTTTATGCTTCTCCAGTGATAGCTGATGAAAAGGTATGGTTTCTCGACCGGAGCGGAATGATGCATATAGTTAAGGAAAGCGGAAAATATGAATTGCTCGCTGAATCGCCGATAGGAGAACCGGCCGACTGCACTCCGGCATTTTCTGATAAAAACATTTATATAAGAAGTAGAAATAACATTTTTTGCATTTCTGAAAATTGAAAAACACAAAGGAAGATATAAAAGCCTGTAACTGCGAAGGCAAATCTCTGACAGTTGAGGAGATCAATTCTGCTGTTGAGTCGGTGGTAAAGGAAACCGGGACAGGAAAGAACAAGGTTATTCTTATCCTTCAGGAGGTCCAGAAGAAGCTCAATTACCTTCCCTCTGAAGCTCTTAAACATATTTGCAGGATAACTGACATCACTCCCGGACAAATTTCAGGGGTTTCAACTTTCTATTCACAGTTCAGGCATATACCGGCAGGAAGACATACTATTAAGATATGTGCAGGGACTGCCTGTCATGTCAAAGGTTCACAGCTGATCTCGGAAGCCTTTAAAAGGGATCTTAAGATAACTGAAGAGAGGAACAGTTCGCCCGACAACCTGTTCTCAATTGAGGAAGTGGCATGTCTCGGCTGCTGCACACTGGCCCCTGTGGTTCAGATCGACAACAAAACTTATGGTCATGTTAAACCGACCCAGGTGAATGAGATAGTAAATGATTTCCTGAAATCGCAGGGAAGCAGGAAGGGCCATGACAGTAAAACAGTAAAGGATGATTTTGATGCTGAAGTCAGGATAGGTCTTGGATCGTGCTGTGTTGCAGGCGGCAGCAAGGAGATCCTTTCAAAACTTTCAGACATCCGTGAATTCTATGAACTGAATATCAAGGTAAAGCCTGTCGGATGCGTGGGAGTATGCAATCAAACGCCCCTTCTTGAAATTGTCAGCCCTGAAAATAAAAGCACAAGGTACACAAATGTAAGGAAAGACCAGGTTGAAGAGATTCTGCTGAAACACATAAAACCGAGGTCCCTGAATAAGAAGTTAAAGTTCACGATAAACAATATTGCAGATACATTTCTTTCGGATGACATGCTTTACAGTCCCGTCAATCTGCCGGGCGAGGTCAGGGAACAAACCCTGAATAATTTCCTTCAGGCCCAGAAACATCTTGCAACCCTCAACGGGGGGATGATGACTCCTGACTCCTATGATGAATATAAGCTTCTCGGTGGCTTCAGTGCTTTGAGAAATGTCCTGATGACAGGCGACAGGAGCTCAGTCATCAGCACAATTAAGAGCAGCGGACTGAGGGGAAGAGGCGGTGCCGGTTTTCTTACAGGACGCAAATGGGAGATCTCTTCCGCATCAGTATCCGCAACAAAATACGTGGTTTGCAATGGCGATGAAGGTGACCCTGGCGCATTCATGGACAGGATGCTGCTGGAGTCTTTCCCATTCCGGATCATCGAAGGAATGCTGATTGCAGGATTTGCAACAGGCGCCAACAGGGGTATTTTTTACATACGCGCGGAATATCCGCTTGCAGTAACCCGTATTAAAAATGCACTGAAAGTATGTTCCGATAAAGGGCTGACAGGATCAAACATACTGGGAAGCGACTTTTCTTTTGAAATTGAGGTTTTCGAAGGAGCCGGTGCTTTTGTCTGTGGTGAAGAAACCGCCCTCATTGCTTCACTTGAAGGGAAAAGAGGTACTCCTCATCTTCGTCCCCCCTATCCTGCCGAGAAAGGATTCATGGGCTTCCCTACGCTTGTGAACAATGTCGAAACACTGGCACTGGTGCCATGGATAATCAATAACGGCCCTGAGGCATTCAGCTCAATCGGAACTGACAAAAGCAAGGGAACAAAAGTATTTGCACTTGCAGGGAAGGTAGCAAAGGGAGGACTTATTGAAGTCCCCATGGGTATTTCTGTAAGGGATATTGTAGAAAAGATAGGATGTGGCGTGGCAGAGGGAAGGACATTCAAGGCTGTTCAGATAGGAGGCCCTTCAGGAGGTTGTATTCCTGCTGAAATGGCCGGAACGCCTGTCGATTATGAAGAGCTTACAAGAATGGGCGCAATGATGGGATCAGGAGGAATGGTAGTTCTTGATAATACAGACTGCATGGTTGACATGGCGAAGTATTTTCTTGATTTCACCCACAAACAATCATGTGGCAAATGTACATTCTGCAGGGTTGGAACAAAGCAAATGCTCGATATTCTTACCAGGTTAAGTCAGGGTAAGGCATCCCTGGCTGATTTAGATGAGCTCGAGAATCTTTGCTATGAGGTAAAGGACGGAAGTCTGTGCGGTCTTGGCAAAACAGCGCCCAATCCTGTTGTTACCGGCCTTAAATATTTCAGGGAGGAATATGAAGCCCATGCAAGGGGGATATGCCCGGCAAAAAGATGCAGGGATCTTGTAAAATACTTAATAACAGATAAGTGCACAGGGTGTACAAAGTGTTTTCAGGAGTGTCCTGTGGGCGCTATTGACTTCCGGCCCTATGAGAAACATGAGATAGACCAGTCGAAATGTACGAAATGCGACAACTGCAGGGTAGTCTGCCCTGAAAGCGCCATTGAACTAGTGGATGTAAAAAATGAAGATAAGAATTGACGATATAGAAGTCGAAGCAGAAAAAGGACAGACAGTTCTTGATGCTGCAAGAAAGGCAGGCCTGCAAATTCCGACTCTCTGCCATGGCGATGGCCTGGAACATTATTCATCATGCATGGTCTGCATTGTAAAGGATATAAGGAGAAACAGCTTTGTACCGTCATGCTCATCCCTGTGCCAGGAGGATATGGAAATTGATGCTTCAGGCGATGAAGTTTTACGGCTGCGGAAGAAGGCGGTTACACTTCTGCTGTCAGAACACAGGGCCGAATGTGAGGGTCAGTGCAGGGTGGTTTGTCCCATGAGTTATAATATTCCACTGATGAATCGCCTCCTATCAGCAGGAAAAACAGATGAGGCAAGGGAGCTTGTTCTTGCCGAAACAGAAGGAGGCGACCTTAATTGCTTTACATGCAAGGCTTTCTGTGAGAACGCCTGCAGAAGGAAAAAAATTGATGCTCCTGTGTCGATACGCAATACAAGGATATTCCTTTACAATTCATCCGGAATTGAAAAAGGAGTCAGGATCAGTTCGGATTATCATAAACCGGTTGACCTTAAGAAAAGATTTTCATCAAGGATCGGTCAGATTGATGAAACCGAACAAAGGGAATGGCTAAAGGAATGCGGAACTGAGGTGAAACGCCACAGAGAAATAACAGAAATAAAGGATGCGGTGGAAGAAGCCGGAAGTTGCATGAGATGTGATTGCAGGGCTGCTGATGATTGCCGTCTGAGGGAGCTTGCAGAACATTTTGAATTGAAGGATCCCAAAGGGAAATTCGTAAATTCACCGATATCAAAGAAAATAAACATAAAAACAGGCCTGATTTTTGAAAATGCAAAATGTATAAAATGCGGATTATGTGTGAGGTTGTCCGGAGATAAAAAGGAAGAACCCTCATTATGTTTTGTCAACAGGGGTTTTGTATCAGTAATCTCCCTACCGCTTTTCGACGACTTTGACAACATACTCCCTACCATGACTGATAAATGTATTGAAATATGCCCTACAGGGGCGCTTGGACATTTTGGAAACATAACAGGAAAGTGAAACAACTGTTGCCATACATATTAGCTGCTTTTATTTTCCAATCGGTTTCTGCACAGGATCCGGAACTGGAATGGCCTGTTTTCAGGGGTAAATCTGATCTTACCGGTTTTACTGCCAATGAGCTTACTTCATCCCCCTCATTATTATGGAGTTATTCAGCAGGTACCAGGTCAAGGTCCTCTCCTGTAATCAGCAGCGGCACCATTTTCTTCGGAACTGACAAGGGCACCATCCTGGCTGTGGAAAATGACGGTAAACTGAAGTGGAAGTATGAAGGAGGCGGGAGCGCAGAATCCCCGCCGCTTGTTTACGGGAACAGTGTCATTACAGGCTTTGGCGATGGTTCACTGCATTCGGTTGACCGGACTACCGGAAAACTTCTCTGGAAATACAAGACCGACAACCAGATTGTCGGATCGGCAAATTACTGGAGCACAGGAAAAAGTTCAGGCATTGTAGTGGGCAGTTATGACTATTTCCTGCATTCGGTTAATCCGGTAAACGGCCGATTTCAGTGGAAGCTCGAAACGGAAAACTATGTGAACGGAACTCCCTCGGTGTTGAATAATAATATTGTTTTCGGAGGATGTGACGGCATCATAAGGGTTGCTGATGCAGTTACAGGAAGGGAAAAAGATACGATCCAGATAGGAGTGTACATTGCCTCCTCCCCTGCCCTTTCAGGAGGAAAAGCATGTTTCGGGGATTACGACGGAAACCTTTACTGCCTCGATATGCTTACGGGAAAACTGATCTGGGAGGTAAAGGCAAATGAAAATTCAGGATCGGTTCTTTCAATACCGGCTATAGGCAGGAATTTAGTGGTTGTGGGAAATGAGGACAAATATATGTATTGTTATGACCTCATTACCGGAAGGCTCAGATGGAAGTTCAGAACAAACGGGAGGATAACAGGTTCCGCAGTCCTTACCCCCACAAAGGTCATCTTCGGGAGTCTCGACGGTTATGTCTACATGCTTAATCAGGCTGACGGGAAAAAGATATGGAGCTTTAATACAGGGGCTCCCGTAAGCAGCTCTCCGGCCGTTTCAGGCGACAGGTTTTTTATTCTGACTGAAGACGGAAGGCTCCTTGCTTTCGGTAAAAAATAATGAAATGAAAATAGTATATCTTATTACTGGTTCCGGAGGATCATTCTATTGCGGAAATTGTTACCGCGATATGCTTTATGTAAGGGCAATACGCAAAGTGCCTGGCATAGATGCTAAAGCCATTCCGCTGTATCTGCCTCCCGACAAGACAACATTGAAGGAAAGCGGCTTCGACAACAATGTGTTTTTTGGCGCCATATCGATGTATCTGAGAGAAAAGGTAAAATTTCTCAGGAACATGCCTGCTTTTTTTGATAAACTCCTCGACACAGACCTTTTTCTGAAACTTGCCGCAAAACAGGCCGGTACAACCAGCTCTGAAGGATATGAGGAGCTTACCATCAATATGATTGAAGGCGACAATGCATTCAGAAAATCAGAAGTCGACAGGCTGGTAAGATATCTCTCACGGGATGGGAAACCAGATATAATCCATCTTTCCAATGCCCTTATCCTGGGAATTGCAAGGCAGCTCAAAAAACGGATGGACGTAAAGGTTGTATGCTCCCTCCTGAATGAGGATGACTGGATAGATGATATGGCTGAACCTTTCAGATCCAGGGCCTGGGAAATGATCGCCAGGGAAGCCGTTTATGTCGACTCATTTGTCACCCCCAGCAGGTATTACAAAGACTTTTTTCTGCAAAGAACGGGTATCAATGGCAATAATGTGTCGATAATTCCGCTTGGTTTTGATCCCGAAGGCGATCCTGTACCTGCTGTGAGACCGTCACCTTCTGCAATAGGGTATTTCAGCAGGGTGAATTACCATAATGGCTTTGACAAGCTTGTCGATGCCTTTATTGAGCTCAAAAAGAAGGATCGTATACCCGGTCTGACACTCAATGTGTGCGGAGGATACACGGGAATTGATAAACCGTTTCTTTCAGATCAGATTAAGAAAATCAGGGAGGCAGGACTTGCGAAAAGCATTCATATATATCCCGACTTTCAGGGTGAAGGGAAAATGAGGTTCTTCAATGATGTCGATGTCATTACAGTTCCGGTTCGTAAATATGATGGATATGGACTGTACCTTCTTGAAGCAAATGCTTCAGGGATCCCGGTAGTACAGCCTGACACGGGAGCATTTCCTGAGATAGTCGAAAAGACAGGCGGTGGTATTATCTATTCACCAGATACGGTGGAAGAGCTTGCAACTTCACTTTATAATCTTCTTACCGACAGGGAGCAATTGGCACAGCTCAGATCTGACGGTATAAACAACGTTCGTAAAGAATTTTCCCTTGCCAGGATGTCAGAAGGACTTGCCTCAGTATATGAAAAAACAGTGAAAAATGCTTGAAATAAAGAACATCACAAAATCCTTCCAGCAGAGGGGCGTAGTTCTTAATGAACTGACACTTACCGTCAATGAGGGTGATTCAATATCAATAGCTGGCCCTTCGGGGTCTGGAAAGACCACTCTGCTTAACATTATAGGGTTACTCGACAGACCCGACAGTGGAGATCTGCTTTTCAGGGGAGTCAGGATACTTGATTATGATCAGGATAGTTCCGCTTCCTACAGGAACAAGAATATAGGATTCGTGTTCCAGGAACATCTTCTCCTGCCGTATCTGACGGTAAAAGAGAATATACTCCTTCCGCTTCTGGCTTCAGAGATTTCGGGAAATGAGTTTGACAAAAGGGTTGAAGATGCTGAAGAAATGATGAAGAAGACCGGCATCACTGAGCTTGCCGGCAAGTATCCCGATCAGATATCCGGAGGGGAGGCGCAAAGAGCAACCCTGGTCAGGGCACTTGTTAACAGACCATCCATTCTGCTTGCAGATGAACCAACCGGCTCTCTCGACAGAAAAAATGCTGAAAACCTGGGAGATCTTCTTGTCAGGATGAACAATGAATATGGCATTACACTGATTGTTGCCACACATTCGGCTGAACTTGCCGGCAAGATGAAACTGAGGTACAACCTTTCTGAAGGAAAGCTTTTTCAGGTCACCGGCATGCAGAAATAACAGCTATGAGGATGAATCTAAGTCATATTGCCTTTAAATCATTATTGTACGACCGCAAGGGAGTTATTTACCAGGTGCTGATCATCATTCTTCTGACAGCTGTAATAACAGGTTCACTAATGACAGGTAATTCTGTCAGGGGCAGTCTGAAGAAGACATCATTGGAGAAGATCGGCAAAACAGGAATCATGGTCAGTTCAGGCATCAGGTATTTTGACCCCATGCTTTGCAGTAAGATGGAAAAGGCGACGGGACTTAAAACGACCGGCGTTCTTGAAATTGACGGATTCTGCCAGAATTTTTCAACCGGTACCACTTCACCCTCCATCAAAATTTATGCTGTCGATGAGAGTTTTTTCCCATTCCAGGGAAACGATTCCATAACTTTAAATAAAGGAGAAGCAGCGATAAATCAAAAGCTTGCATCCTATCTGGATCTCAAACCAGGCGATGATATTATCATCAGGTTCAGTACACTCAGTGATCTTCCTGCCGATGCTCCGTTTTCGCCTGACAAAAGCACAACCAGTTCCATCGTGATCAAAACCGGAAGAGTTCTGTCCAGTTCACAATCAGGAAATTTCTCGCTGGGAATAAGCCAGATCACTCCATTAAACATTTTCATCGGTCTTTCCGATCTTAAAGGCAGGATTGACAATTTCCCCGGTATCAACAGGCTGTTGTTTGAAAGACGACCAGGTATTACAGTCCGGGATATTTACAACAGCCTGTACAAATTCATCGATCCCGTGGATATAGGCCTGACAGTCAGGAAGATTCCGGCCACCGGAGGCTATGAACTTATATCCGACAGGATCTTCATTGATGATCTCATTGCCGGTGAGATTGAAAAACTGCCGCTGGAGTCACATCCTGCAATAACATACCTTGCCAACAGCATCAGACTTGGTGACAGGTCGACTCCATATTCCTTTGTTTCTGCCATTGATCCTGACCTTTATCCCGGAGTGCCCCGTGGAAACGGCATCATCCTTAACCATTGGATTGCTGAGGATCTGAAAGCCTTACCAGGTGATACAGTGACAATGACTTATTATACTCCCGACTCAAAGAATCGCCTTGTTGAAGCCAAAAATGATTTCATAGTCAGCGAAATTGTTGAGATGAAAGGTATCTGGTCAGACTCCCTGCTTATGCCTGAATTCCCAGGCATCGCAGGCAAAGAGTCGTGTTCAGCCTGGGATGCCGGAATATCAGTTAATATGGACCTAATAAGGGATAAGGATGAGAAATACTGGAATTCATTCAGGGGAACTCCCAAGGCATTTATTAATTATGAAAAGGGGAAGGAATTATGGGGCAGCAACTATGGTCCTGTTACTTCAATAAGATTTGCGAACGGAGTTAGTGACAGCCTGATTTATGCAAAAACAACAGGTGCTCTTGATCCGTATAAATCGGGATTTACGATTACCGATCTGCCTGCTGTTTCATCAGATGCTGCCGGCAGCGGTGTCGATTTCAGTTCGCTGTTCCTTGGTCTGGGATTCTTCATAATCCTTTCAGCGATCATACTTCTTATTCTCGTTGTTTCGACTTTTCTTGAATCAAAAAGAAACCAGATCAGTACATTGTTTTCGATAGGATTTCGGAACAGCAGCATAAGGAAGATATTATTAACAGAGACAGCAATTATTGCTTTGGGCGGTGCCCTGCCCGGAGCCCTTGCTGGCAGTCTTTTCAACATTGTTGTGGTAAAGGCCCTGAATTCTGTCTGGCAGGGCGCCGTGCAGACAGACACACTGAGTGCAGGTTTTTATCCCGGCACACTTCTGATGGGATTTGGAATTAGCATTTTGCTGATCTTCCTGATCCTGATGTACAGATCTTCCGGATTTCTGAAACGGTTATACAGAAAAGAAACGGGAGCGATACGTGAGCCTTCTTCAAAATTGAATTTCTTTCTTGCTGTTGCCCTTTCAATCATCACTGTTTTAATCACTGCGTTATCATTCCTGATTCCTGAGCAATCAACTCTCCTGTCATTTTGTGCAGGGATAGCAGCCTTTGCTGCCATGATACTTATTGTACGGCAGAGTTTTCTAAGGAAAAAGATCTCAGTTTCACCAGGTTTCAGGAATGCACGAATGATTTCAGGCAGATATTATTCCTTCAATCCGCAGCAGGCAATAGCACCAGTTTTGTTTCTTGCCGCAGGATTATTTGCCGTTATAATCACCAGCGTCAACAGGATGGATATTAATGATTCCATGCTTAAGAGATCTGGCGGAACCGGCGGATTCCTTTTATGGGGCGAATCACCTGTACCTATGCAGGGTGACCTTAATTCTGCTGAGACCAGGCATGATCTCGGGCTGGATGAAGCTGAATTTAAAGATCTGATTTTTGTGCAGGCAGCAAAAACATCAGGGAATGACGCAAGCTGTCTGAATCTTAACCACATAACCTCTCCCCCTCTTGCGGGAATTGACCCTTCGGCATTTGTGAGCAGAGGGTCCTTTTCCTTTGCCACCCGGATGAAAGGTTTGAAAAAGACAGATCCATGGCTTACACTGAACAATCCTCCCAACGACAGCACTATTTATGGCATAGCTGACCAGACTGTTCTTCAATACGGTCTTAAGATCCGGACAGGTGATACACTCAGAATAAGGTCTGAGAACGGTCAGATACTTAACATTGTAATTTCGGCCGGGCTTAAATCGTCAGTATTTCAGGGTTATGTTTTGACAGGCAACAGGGATTTCAGCCGTTTTTTCCCTTCCATTTCAGGCAGCCAGATCTTTCTTGCCGACGGAGATCCGGGAATGACCGGCATTTATCAAAGCACTCTTAATGAACGTTTTTCAGAATACGGAGCACATTTTGAACCTGCTTATGATCGTCTTGCATCGTTTTTTGTGGTAACAAACACATATCTCACAGTTTTCACAATCCTCGGCGGGATAGGAATGATACTTGGGGTTGCGGGCCTTGGATTCATCCTTATCAGAAATTTCAACCAGCGTAAGCGTGAATTTGGTCTTATGATGGCAACAGGCTTTTCGGTGAAAAGAATACGTTCGATGATTTTCAGGGATCATTCACTTATTCTGGTTGCAGGTATCCTTACGGGAGTTGTATCTGCACTTCTGGCAACAAGGCCTTCAATCGCCGGAAATGCTTCCATTCCATGGACCACAATTGCAGGTATGATATTTCTGATCCTTCTTACAGGTCTGGCTGCACTTGCCATATCCGTACGATCAGTGAAAAAAGATGATCTGATTGCCAGAATCAGAAAAGAATAAGAGGCTGTTCATACTCTTATTTTCCTACGGCATACAGGTAGTTCTGAGTCCTGAAGAATATCATTCCGTCGGTGATTGCTGGAGCAGTCATGCAAATGTCATTCAAAGGGATCTCTGCCAGCTGCCTGAATGAAGGCTCATCTGAGATAATATAAACGGTCCCCTCCTCATCCACGATATAAATCCTTCCGTCAGAAGCCACGGGTGATGCTATGAAGCTCTTTGAAGCGCCGAGCTTGGCATTGTATATTTCCTTTCCTGTAAGAGGATCAAGGCAGTTAATGGTCCCGTTCCAGTTTACATTGTAAAGTTTGTTCCTGTACAGAAGCATTGTATGCATGTAGGATCCACCCCTGGGAATGGACCAGAGGACACCCTGATTTGAGGTCTCATCTCCTTTCAGTGTAATATCGCCGGTGGCGTCTGTCCTGACAGCTATAACAGGTGAGCTTTTGCCATGCGCGCTATTGAAGTAAATAAGGTTATTTCCGATAATGGGAGTTGGTATCTGGATATCTCCTCCACCCGACATTTTCCAGATTTCCTTTCCGGTTAAGAAATCATATCCTCCCCTATGTTTATACCCGTTTACGCAAACGTATGTCTTTCCGTTACAGGTATAAATATTTGGAGTGCACCATCCCGGATATTCATCGCGCTGAGTTTTCCACAATTCTTTTCCAGTTCTCACGTCATAGGCTGCCAGGAATGAGTTCTCAAGCACGTCGCACTGGATCACAACAACTCCATTGTATATTATTGGCGAGCTGGCAAATTCCCATTCAGCGTCAGGCATTGTAAAGAATACCGATTTAAGAACGCCAAAATCTTTCTGCCACAGTAATTTACCGTTTACATCATAGCAGAAGAGGCCTTCTGAGCCAAAAAAAGCAACTACATGTTTTCCGTCGGTTGCAACTGTGCTGTTGGCATGTGTTGATTTGGGATGGCGCTTTATTTTCGGAATCCCTTTGTAAGATGTTCTTTCCCATACCACCTTCCCTGACATTTTATCAATGCAATAGACCTTCCACTCATGGACTGAGGCATCATTAACAGGCGTGACATTACCAAAAATGCCCGGTTTAAAGCCGGCCTTATCGCCTTCACTGACAGCGGTGGTGATGAAAAGATTGCTGCCCCAGATCACAGGGCTTGATATCCCCATGCCGGGGATGTTTATTTTCCATTTGACGTTTTGCATCTTCTGGAAATCAAATGATTCAGGCAATCCTGCGTTGTCGAGAACACCAGAAGCAAGATAACCCCTGTAACCCGGCCACTGGCGTTCAGGTTTTATCTGTGCCGGAGAAATTAATGATAATGAAAAGAATATTAAAGCAGTTAGAGCAAGTCTGATCTTCATAAAACTTCATCTTTTAAGAGTGAAGCCTTAAAAGTAAAAAATCACAGCGATAAATTCAATAAATGCAGATTTTTCAGAACTTGAAATTATAATTTACTGACAGGATGTTCCTGCTCTTTTCTTTTGGCAGGAAATCGTGCTGATACATGTATTCAAGCTCAACGGAGTGTTTTTTCGAAATATTGTATTCAGCCCCGGCCATGAATTTTCGGGTATCAATTGTCTTTTCATGATCCTGCAAGACAGGCATATAAAGTTCAGCCGCAAGATACGGATTCACCGGGAATGAAGGGATATTGTACAAAGTCTTTAGCCTGAATCTCAATTCATCATAAGGATCCTTATCACTCTCATCTTCAAAATAAGTCTTGAATGACTGCTGGAATCTAATTCTTGCCGATATTTTAAATTCTCCTGCAGGAAACTTTGCTTTTATATCGGAATACCAGCGGTGACGTGGATGGAATGTATCATCATCCTCATAGAAACTCGTAAACCTGTACCCTGCACCGACAGAAAGGAATTTGCTTAATTTATACGTCAACCCGGGTTCGACAAATATCTGGCTGATTCTGGATGCATTGTCAAGTGTCCTTAAATTAGCGACTATGTCCAGTTCAAGTTTCCGGACAAGTTTGATCTCACCTCCGACACAGTAGTAAATTCCAAAATCATTCTTCTGTGAAAATGTGGTAATTGTGATGCAGAAAGCTGCACACAGGAGAAAGAGCTTTTTAGTCATCATCGTCATCGTTATCGTGGATTTTTGCCTGGCCGGACGAGGTTTCGTTATTATCTGCATAATAGTAAATTGTCAGGTCGCATATATCGCGTAAAAAATTGATTTTCCCGACTTCCACCCTGTTGATCTTTTTAATGCCTGTCCTTTCCTCTAGATCCTTTATGAGCAAATCATAATTCTCTTTTCTAATAAGATTGATCTTTTCGTAAATTATAAGCTTTGACGATTCATGTTTCAGCAGCCATACCTTTTCAAGACCGTAAGTTATAAATATTATCACGGCATTTGTAAAGAGAAGGTCCAGCAGGCTGGTTTCGGAATTTGTCAGCGCATTTATTACCGAAACGCCTATTATAAGGAACAGATATGTCATTTCCTTTATTGGAAGGGCGTCGGTCCTGTAGCGTATTATGCCGAAGATCGCGAACATACCGAGGGCAAATCCTATCTGCAGTTTTACGCTTTCGAGAAGGAAACAAAGCAGGAAGACAATGCTGGAGATAAGGATATATGTGAAAAGGTAATCTTTCCGCCTGGTTTTTGAATAATAAAGCCATCGGACCAGGATCATAATTACCGACATATTCAGTATGAACCTCAGCACAAACTCCAGAAAATTCGGGAGATCCAGCAGGCTTATTCCTGCAATATTAACATTATCAGGCACTAAGGACTCCATTATATTCATTTTCAATCCTGTTTAACAATAAAATTTTCTGTTTAAGAATATTCTTTTTTGGAACATCATAAAGCAAGGCCAGTCCCGTGCAATATTTGCTGAAACCGACCGGGAAAAAAGACAGGCTTCTGATGAGCTTTGAAAAGGGTGATCTTACGGCAATTCCCTGGCTTTTCAACTCGGCAATTGCCACAAGCGGAAGCTCCCTGCTAAAGCCATCAGGTCTTGAAAAAGAAAGATCGAGGTCGAGTGTGATTCGCTCAGGAATATCATATCTTACAAAAGTGATCCTCTTGAAGTTGTTCGAAATGATCGGTTTAAGAGCGGCAGAATCGACAGAGATATGATTATTGATGAATTCACGGGCCGTAAGATCAAGGGAACCTTCATGAAGATGGTTTTCGATCCTCCACTTTACAGTTTTATGTTTTCTGTTCTTCTTTTTGATTTCCAGGTATGTCTTTCCTGTTGAAAGGTATTTTCTGAATCTTACCTTTGTCCGTCCATCCCTGTCGGTAATATGCTGATTATAGAACATATAATCAGGAGTTTCAAGGTATGTGGTATTGTATCCAGAGATCCTGATGCCATTGATCTCCAGAACCCGGTAATTATCTGCCATCAGTTTCAGTAATTCGGGGACCCGGCTGACATGCAGAAGTAATTTTGTGTCATACCTGTCCATAAGTTTTACCGCATCCGTCTCTTCGAGTGAAACAGAGCCAAAGGAATCAACAATATCTTTTATGTCAGTCGTCATATTCAATATTCTGTGTACTGATATATTTTCCGCGATTTAAGTTTTTTATTCGGATCATAGACGTTTTTCTCAACCCTCAGCCCGTTTTCATACTTATATTCGGAATACTCAATCAGCCTGCCTGCCGGATCATATTCTTCTTCCCTTATTTTATTATTATCAGCATCGTACTGATATTTGAAATGTTTGCTGATCTTTCCCTGTTTGTAAGTTATATCTTCCACAAGGTTTCCCCTGTTGTCGAAATATTGCTCTGATTCCTTGTATTTTCGTGTTACAAGCATATCATATTTCTCCTGGGTGACAACAATGCTCCTGATTTTCCTCTCAGTCCGGGAGTTCTGGGCCGCAATACCGCTGTTAAGGCTGGCTATAGCCAGAACTATCAAAATATATTTTGTAGCTTTCATCTGAAGATATTTTATTTCATTCTGAAAAATATGATCCTTCCGGGCCGCAAAATTATAATAGTTTTACAAAAAATATCATTTTTAACACCAGTCATTAATTAAATGGACAACGTTGGCAAAAAACTTAAATTGCTTAAAACCATTCTGCAATTCAAAATTCTTTTAATTTCCGGCCTTACAACAGGAAGACCCCTGAAATCCCCTTCCACCCTTTAAGAATGAATAAGAACTGACTTATAAAACAGAGCGGAAGGTATTTTACCACTATGGATCCAAAGGTTGCACAAATGACAAAAAGGCAAGAATCAATATCTTCCTGATGTAGAAGCATGGGGACTGTAATCATCGACCATACCAGGCAATCAAGCCTGATATTCAGTTAGTCCGAGGTTAAGCTGAGGCATTTCTGAAGTCATGGAATTCAGAACAACAATTGCAGCTCCCAGAGCTGTGGAATTGCTCATGACCGAAGTGTATACCTTTTTGCCGGGGAATGATCTGGCCATGAGTCTCAGAAAGATCTGGTTCTTTGCAAATCCGCCTGTGATGTATATATTCGCAATATCATCCTTTTCGGGCAGGATAAGCTTTATTGCCCCGACGGCAAGACTGCACAGTTCACTCATAAGCTGATGGTATGCTTCGTCGAATGATTTGAAATCAAAAAGATCGATATGCTGCCTGAATTCTCTTGCTTCCGGACCGCTGTTAAAAAACGCCCTTTTATCTCCGCTGTATCTTAATTTCAGCATGTTGATCAACTCCTGATCGTACTTCACATTTTTATAGAAATTCTCAGTAGTCCTGAAATGTTCATTCAGCATTTTTACCGCCGTCTCATGCATGTTTCCAAGGAAGATCCTCGACGATTTGACAGGCTGCTGGTTTATGCTCATATAACAAAGACAATCATTATCGAGCTGTTCAACCGTCAGTCTTTCGGGATTGAAAGGATTCATATTGATGCACCACGTGCCTGTTGATAAAAGCAGGAATTTGCCTTTGCCTCCTGAGAAATAAGGTGCCAGGGAAGCTGAGCTGTCATGAATCCCTATCCCGGCTTTGACAGGAATGTTGTCGATAATGACATCGGTCAATGTTGAAACGGGAACAGGCGATGGAAGATCGAGCCCCTGATCGCTCACCCAAGGATGGTATTTCATGGAGTCGAAGTCCCATAAGGCTGTATGACAACCTATGGATGTATGTTCGGAAAAGATCCTTCCTGTTATGAGGTACGACAGGTATTGGGGCAGGTGCAGTATGTACCGTACCTTTTCATATAATTCGGGTTTTACAGTTTTAAACCATAGTATTTGCATTCCTGAATTCAGCATACCAAGTGCCGGGGATGCAGTTCTCCTGCAAAATTCGTCCTGTCCGCCGTATCTCCTGTAAATACGCTCGGGGATCCTCTCATCGATTGGTTTAAGGTAATTATAGGCCGGGGCAATGCGTTTTCCTTTTTCATCAAGATAAACGATAGTTGCCCCATATGTGGCAAAATTCACAGCTGTGAGCTCATATTTGTCGGAATGGATAAGATCAAGAAGAGAATCTTTAACCCATTTTTCAATAAGTTCAATATTATCGCATTCAAAACCGTCATCATCCATAACCTCAGGAAATCTTGTCTCTTCCTCAGAGACAAGTCTGAGATCGTGATCAAACAAAAGGAGTTTCTTGTTTGTCTTCCCTACATCAAATATTGCAATTACTTTTTGCTTCATAGATTTTTATAATGCAATTTGAACAATCGAAATTACAAAGGATTTTATCCTCTTTTATTCAAAACTTCCTTTTCATATTTAACTATCTCTTCAACATAATCCTGGCCGGCAGGGACTCCTGACCTGAGGCAGTAATAATCCCATACTGCACCGAATGGTTTGGATTTGAGCAGTTCGAGCCACGACAATCTTTCAAAGGTTCTTCCCGTCTCCTCAAATTTAACAAGGGTTTCTGTTGGTTCAAGCATTGCGAACAGAAATGCCATCTGGGCTGATCTTGTCCCGATCACATAAGCTCCGATCCTGTTAAGGCTTGCATCGAAGAAATCAAGTCCTATATTAACCCTTTTCAATGCCTTTGCCCGCACTATTTCCTGTGCAATAAGAACCAGTTCATCATTAAATGTAAGGACATGGTCGCTATCCCATCTTACTCCCCTTGTAAGGTGAAGCAAGAGTTCATCTATGTAAAGCAGGATTGACGAAATCTTATCTCCGACCTGTTCCGTAGGATGGAAGTGCCCATTATCAAGCGTGATCAAGGTATTGTTCTGCATGGCATATCCCATGTAAAAGTCGTGAGAGCCAACTACCATAGACTCTGATCCTATGCCGAAAAGCTTGCTTTCAACGGAATCCTTCAGATATTTTTTAGGATACTTTACAGAAAATATCTCGTCGAGTGACTTTTTGAGAAGCTTCCTCAGTCCGTATCTGTCGACAGGTATATCCTTTGATCCATCGGGTATCCAGAGGTTATGAACCGATGGTGTGCCAAGCTGTCGTCCCATTTCCGCAGCAATTGCACGGCATCGTTTTGTATGCTCAACCCAGAATTTTCTGATCTTCGGATTTTTACTCGACAATGTAAATCCATCATCGGCATAGGGATGGGAGAAACAAGTGCAGTTAAAGTCGAGTCCGATCCCTCTTTTCTTCGCCCAGTCGATCCATCCCTGGAAATGTTTGACTTCAATCTGGTCCCTGTCGACCTTTTTACCTTCAAACTCGCCATAGATTGCATGAAGGCTGAGTCTTTGCTTTCCTGGAAGCAGTGACATTACCTTGTCGAGATCATCGCGCATCTGAGTGATCGTTCTTGCTTTTCCGGGATAGTTTCCTGTTGCCTGAATACCGCCTCCGCCAAGTTCCGCACCCTCTTTTTCAAAACCTCCGACGTCATCTGTCTGCCAGCAGTGAAGGCTTATGACTATGTCATCAAGCTGATCAAGCACTTTCTCCGTATCAATGCCAATTTCAGCATATTGTTCTTTTGCAAGCTGATATGATTTCTTAATAAGATCTTTATTCATTTTAGTATGGTATTAGTAGGTGTTAATGTTTTATTCCATGAAGAAAACCTGCTCAAGAGGAACTGTAACAGGAGAATAATCGGGATTTGTTTCCATGATGTCCGACATATATTTCCACCATCTTTTTACAACTTCCTGTTGGCCAAGGTCCTGAGAGGAGCTTTCTCCTTTTTGTTCCTGATAGGCAAAAAGAATATTTGTTTCTTCATCGAAAAAGATGGAATAGTTGCCAATTCCATTGTCTTTGAGTAATTTGACAAGCTCCGGCCAGATTTCGCCGTGGCGCTTTTTATACTCATCCCTGAATCCGGGATAAAGTTTCATTTTAAAGCCAAATCTTTTCATAGTCGTTTCAGCTTAATTTTACCACAAATGTCGAAAGAATAAGTACCAAAATACCAATAATCAGCACTATGATTGTCTTTTTGCTCACTCCTTTCCATTCCCTGAGCAGTATTCCCCATATGTTGCTGATTGCAATATTAAGTGCCATAAGGATGCTCCATCCGAAAACCGCCATGCCTTCGGGCAGTTTGCTCGATCCCATTCCGAAGAAATGGAACTGGAGGAACCAGAGAAAACCGGCAAGGAAGGTAAATGCAATGTTATTTAATAATACTCCTGAAGAAACACCAAGATAATCCCTGTAAGTTTTGTTCCTGATATTCAGATATCCGCAATATAAAAGATTTGTAATGAATCCTCCAAGGAGTATGAATATGAGCGTTGGATTCTTCTGGAAAAGAGGATTTGTTCCATGGGCAAGCGCAACATTTTCAATTGGTTTTCCTGCTTCGTATCCGAAGTTGAAACAGGCGCTCATTATCCCTGAGAAAATGGCTATCAGTATGCCTTTTTTAAGCGCGAATTCCTTTATTGCAGCTTTTTTCTCCTCTTCAGTCAGATTTTTGCTTTTCAATGCACCTGCGTATCCAATTATTGCGATACCGGCAACTGTTATTGCCACACCTGCAATTGTCAGTATGCCAGCCCGTGATGAAAAAAGGTTTTGTCCGGCAACCACCGCAGGTATTATTGTGCCAAAAGCTGCACATAATCCAAGCGCAATGCTCTGTCCAAGGGCTACTCCGAGATAACGCATGCTTAATCCGAAAGTAAGTCCGCCGAACCCCCACAAAATTCCAAAAACCATTGCCATCAATTTGGCGGAGGATGGCGACTCCCTTATTATCGGGATAAGTTCACCATGAGGAACAAAGATCAGGGCAAAGAGCCAGGGTGCAATCAGCCATGCTGCAACTCCCTGGGCTATCCAGTACGACTCCCATGCCCAGTCTTTTACTTTCTTGAACGGGACATAGAAACTTGCAGCGCCAATGCTGCCAAGGGCTATCAACAGAATTCCTGCAATCGGATTCATTTAATGAATTTGTATTAGGTTGTAGTTTAAGAGAATAAAAATAGCTATTTTACCTTTTTTGTTTCGATTAAAAATAGATAAATTTCAAATCTTAAATTCTATAAACCTAATTATTTACCATGAAATCAGTAAAACTCTTTCTCCTTCTGATGTTTATCCCTGCATTTTTACATTCGCAGGAACTGACTGTATATGATCTTACCTGTGAACACAGGACAAATCCCCTGGGAATTGATGCCCTTCAGCCACGGTTGTCATGGAAAATCAAAAGCACTGGCAACAATGTGATGCAAACTGCATATTCAATAAGGGTCTCCACCGATCAGAGATTTTCCGTATCAGGGATCGTCTGGAGTACAGGCAGGGTTGCTTCAGGTGAATCGGTTCTTGTTCCATACCAGGGAAAGGACCTGAAGCCCGGACAGAGATATTACTGGCAGGTAATGGTGTGGGACAACAGGGGAAAGTCATCGAAATGGAGCGGAACTGCTTTCTGGGAGGCAGGATTGCTGAATCAGGAGAACTGGAAGGCGAGCTGGATTGAAATGGACAGCGATACAAACAGGTATGCTCCTTCACCTCATTTCAGAAAAGAATTCAATATCGACAAGAACGTTGCAAAAGCGGTAGTTTATGTGACATCGCACGGTTTTTATGAGCTTCATCTGAATGGAAGGAAAGTTGGTGATCAGGTGCTGACGCCGGGATGGACATCATACGGCAAAAGACTTCAGTACCAGGTATATGATGTGACGGATCAGGTCGTAAAAGGTAAAAATGCAGTCGGTGCAGTACTTGGTGACGGATGGTACAGGGGAACTCTGGCATGGGGCAATAACTGGGCCATATACGGCAAAAGACTCGGACTGTTGATGCAGTTGAAAATAACATACACCGACGGAACAGAATCGATGATAGTTACCGACGGAACATGGAAGTGCAGCAACGACGGTGCTATAAGGATGAATGACATTTATAACGGTGAGACATATGATGCAACGCGAAAACTTACCGGATGGAACCTGCCTGACTATAATGAAAGCAACTGGAAGGCGGTTAAAACCGGCAGTTATAAAAACAACATTATTGCTTCACAGGGGGCTCCGATAAGAAAGATCGGCGAGATAAAGCCTGTAAAGGTATTCCGTTCGCCCGGGGGAAGCCTTCTTGTCGATATGGGCCAGAATATGGTAGGCTGGATAAGGCTGAAGGTCTCAGGTGCAAAAGGTACCGTCGTAACAATACGGCATGCTGAGGTCCTTGATAAATATGGTGAGTTTTACACAAAAAACCTGAGGAGCGCCAAATGCCAGCTCACCTATACACTTTCGGGAGAAGGCCAGGAAACATACGAACCGCGTTTCACATTCATGGGTTTCAGATATGTAGAGGTTACAGGTTTCCCGGGAGAACTTACCACTGACAATATTACAGGGGTGGTCGTTCATTCAGACATGCCGGTTACCGGGACGTATGCGAGTTCCAATCCGCTTCTCAACCAGCTGCAGCATAATATCCAGTGGGGGCAGAAAGGAAATTTCGTTGATGTTCCTACAGATTGTCCTCAGAGGGATGAAAGGCTGGGGTGGACAGGCGATGCCCAGGCCTTCAGCAGTACAGCGGCCTTCAATTTTAACGTGGCAGCATTTTTCACCAAATGGCTGAAAGATGTTGCCCTTGACCAGAAGCCGGGAGGTGAGGTACCTGATGTAATTCCCGACGTTCTTAACCCGCAGAACGCCTTAACCGCCCAGCCATCAGCAGGATGGGGTGATGTGGCAGTAATTGTCCCCTGGAACATATACCAGGTTTACGGCGACAGGCAGCTTCTTGAGAACCAGTATCCCAGTATGAAGGCGTGGGTTGAATATATCCGTGCCAAAGCAGGCGATTCATATATATGGAAGGGAGGAAGCAAATACGGTGACTGGCTGTTTTATCATCCGCCAGTGAACAATCACACTGAAGCAGACGGTTTTACTGAGCACGATTTTATCTCGACAGCTTTCTATGCATATTCTGCAGGCATTCTTGCAAAAGCTGCCGGGGAACTTGGCAGGACAGAAGATGAGCAGCTTTACACAGGCATTTACAATAAGATAAAAGAAGTATTTAACAGGGAATATGTTACCCCTGCCGGACGTGTAGGAACAAATTCCCAGACATCATATGTTCTGGCACTTATGTTTGACCTTCTTCCTGATGATCTTAGGCCGAAAGCTGCAAAATTCCTTGCCGATGATATCAGAGGAAGGAGGAACCATCTTTCAACGGGTTTCCTTGGGACTCCGTATCTATGCCATGTTCTCACACTTAATGGTTACGAGGATGTTGCATATGATCTCCTTCTTCAGGAAACATATCCTTCGTGGCTGTATCCTGTGAAAATGGGGGCAACTACCATCTGGGAAAGATGGGACGGACAGAAGACCGACAGCACTTTCCAGGATCCCGGAATGAATTCATTCAACCATTATGCCTATGGAGCGATAGGAGACTGGATGTATAAAAGCTCGGCAGGGATAAATTATGCAAAACCAGGATACAAGGAGATCACAATTTACCCTCATGTGACAAAAAAACTTGATTTTTCCAGGGCCACATTTGAAAGCCCCTACGGGCTTATATCGTCAGGATGGGAAAGGAAGGACGGTAAACTGGTCTTCACTGTTAACATACCTGTCAATACGACAGCCAGAATATTTCTTCCCACAAATGACATCTCAAAGATAAAATATGAAAGGCCGGTATCAGGAATGAAAGGAAATAAGGCAAAACAGCCAAAAGATCCTTTTTCAATGAAGCATGACAATAAGGAAAAACGTGTTGAGATATCTGCCGGATCGGGAGAATATGTTTTTGAACTAATTGAATAACAACAACTTTGACAGCTGAACAACTAAGGGAACGGATACCTGAATCGGCATTCACATTCGTTGCTTCGAGAAGCAGCGGCCCCGGGGGGCAGAATGTCAACAAGGTCAATACAAAGATCGAACTGAGATTCAATATAATTGCATCAGGTGTTTTTTCTCCGGATGAGGAAAATATATTACTTGCCAGGCTCGGGAAAAGAATCAGCAAGTCGGGAGAACTTGTAATTAGGTCTCAGTCACAGCGCACTCAATTAGGGAACAGAGACAAGGCAGTTGAAAAGCTCCTGGTGCTTCTGGCTGATGCCCTGACAGAAAATCCGGAAAGGATAAAGACATTACCTACGGTGAAATCTGTTGCCAGGCGGCTTGATCAAAAACGGAAACACAGCATGATAAAGCAGATCCGAAGCAAAAAAGACATTTCACAAGAGTCTGAATAAATTAAAGTGAGATTATTAAGATCCTGATTTACAGCGCATAATGCTGACGATCAGGATTTTTTTCAATTCGTATAATTAATCCCTGACTAATGCGTTATAATGCATGCCTTTTTTAGAAGACATGTTTGAATTAATGTTCTGAATTGTGGCATAATTATTGATTGACGGGTTTCTTAAAAAAAGAAAAGGAGAAATGAGTAAGGATGTGAATTTTTTAACAGAAAGGGCTGCAAAAAGGATTTTACCGGAGCACGAAAATGCCAGTCGGTTATGCATCCCTGAAAGCAAGGTGGAAATGCTCAAAGCATTGTCGTACAATAGTATGATAATAAGAGGCTTACAGAATCAGGTATTATTCTGTTAATAAATTGCAGGCCGTGTTAATATTTATTAAGGTCGGAAAGTACATTGTATCATCAGAAATTATATTTTCGTCCAAATTTTTAATAACCAAAACTTTTAACAACAAGAAAAATTTAGCAACTGATGATTAATTTCATCAACCGTTATGAACGCTAACAATAATGAGGTTACAACCCTCCATGGAGAGGGTCGCCTCGTGGGTTGCTCTTCTGATGAAGAGCCTGGCGCGAAAACCACGATTTTTTCGCAAGATGTAATCCCCAACCAGTTAGTTAGCAACCGGAGTTCTGAATTCATGCGCCGGTACTTCCCACTAACGACTATCGAATCCTGGAATGATTGGAAATGGCAGCTTCGCAATGCTTTTACAAGTATCGAAGAGCTGAAGAAGATCATGAAACTGTCCGACAAGGAGATAATGGCTATCAATAATCTGAAGGGCCGTCTTCCTTTACGGATTACCCCGTATTTCGCTTCGCTGATTTATGATTCCAAACCCGGTCATCCTCTCCGCAGGAATGTGGTGCCGGTTGTTGAAGAACTTCTTGTTTCGCCCAGTGAACAGTCAGATCCGCTGCATGAGAAATCCTTTTCTCCTGTCAAGGGCATTGTTCACAGGTACCCCGACAGGGTGCTTTTCACAGTGACCCAGGTCTGTTCTAACTATTGCAGATACTGTACAAGGTCGCATTCAGTGGGAAGGCTCGATAAGCTGGGAAGGCAGGACTATGAAAAGGCTTTCAATTATATAGCTTCCCACAAGGAAGTCAGGGATGTTCTTATCAGCGGCGGAGATCCATTGACATTGACTGATGAAACGCTTGATTATATACTTTATAATATCAGGAAAATTGAACATGTTGAGATGATCCGGATAGGTACGAGAACGCCAGTTGTACTTCCGCAGCGTATTACTGACGGATTGATCGGGGTTCTAAGAAAATACAATCCTTTGTTCCTGAGCCTTCATTTTTCCCATCCGTCAGAGATTACGGATGAGTGTGCAAATGCTTGCAACAAGCTGGCAGACGGAGGATTTCCTCTGGGAAGCCAGACAGTCCTTCTAAAAGGCATAAATGACAATGTGCCTGTCATGAAGGAACTGATGCATAAGCTGCTGAAG
>JAAYUS010000079.1 GCA_012517605.1 Bacteroidales bacterium | reverse complement strand
GCCGACAATAACATCGTCCTTTTTTGCAGGGTATATCTCAAGACTGTCGCCTTCACCCGTTGGCAGCCTGTACATCTCATTATTTGGATTGTTTGTGAACTCTGGGACTACCTGCTTTATGGCATTAAGCTTTTTGTTAAGGCTGGAAAGGGCTATAGGCTCTTTTGTCGCCTCATAGACAAAGCCCAGCAGGGCCGATGATACAAGAGCTATCAGTGTAAGCGATAATGCCATGTTTTTAAATGTCGACTCAATCTTAGCCATTTTTCACCTCCTCACCAAACCGTTTTGGTTTAATATAAGCATTCATAAGCGGGACAAACGCGTTCATTATGAGTATTGCAAATGAAACACCCTCCGGATATGCTCCGTACACTCTTATTATCACAGTTATAATCCCGATTCCGCAGCCATAGATAAGCATGGCCCTGGGCACCATAGGAGATGTCACGTAGTCAGTAGCCATGAATATTGCCCCGAGAAGAACCCCTCCTGCCAGAATGTGGAACATGGGATCGGCATTTTTTTCAGGATTAACCAGCCACAGAATGGTGGTGAAAACCGCCATGGTGGCTACTATCGAAACAGGAATATGCCAGGTAATAACTTTTTTATAAAGAAGATAAATAAATCCTATCAGCAGAGCAACTGCTGCAACTTCACCCATAGAACCACCCATATCGCCAAGGAACATCTGTGAAGGCGTGGGTATCATCTGCATCAGCTTCGAAAGCGGCTCGCCGTTTTTAAGACCTTCCTTGATTATTGCAAGCGGAGTGGCCCCTGTCACAGCATCCAGATATCCGGTTCCCAGCCCTTTGGGAACCGGCCAGCTTGTCATCTGTACCGGGAAGGAGATAAGCATGAAAACCCTTCCTACAAGAGCCGGATTAAAGGGATTGTTGCCAAGTCCTCCAAATGTCATTTTAGCTACTGCTATTGAAATGAAGCTCCCGATTATGACGATTAAGACCGGAATATTTGAAGGAAGGTTGAAGGCAAGAAGAATACCGGTAACAAGTGCAGAGCCATCTGTTATTGAGATCGGTTTCTTCAGAACGAACCTCTGTATGAGGTATTCAAAAATCAGGCATGATGCCACTGATGTTGCTGTTACTATAATGGCACCAATGCCAAAATAAAAAACTGAGGTGATGAACGCAGGTATCAGTGCTATCACTACGTTCAGCATCAGTTTTTGTGTCGATTCTTTTCCGTGCACATGAGGCGACGGGGATACATTCAGCAGATTACTCATAGAGATTTGGATTCCTGTTATTTCAGATTTCTTTCACGGGCCATTCTTATTACAGTCGATTTTCCCAGCCTTATATAATCGAGAAGCGGTCTGCCGGCCGGACAGGTAAAACTGCATGAACCGCATTCCATACAGTCGGTGATCCTCTCTTTTTCAGCTCTTTCAAACATGCTCTTTTCAGATAATGTCATAAGTAAGTAGGGTTCCAGGTTAAGAGGACAGGCCGAAACGCATTTTGCACATCTTATACAGGGCTCAATTACCCTTCTTACTGATTCTTCTGCCGGCATGAGTATCACCCCCGACATTCCCTTGACCACAGGAACATCTGTATTGCTGACAGCCTTCCCCATCATCGGTCCTCCATTGATTATCTTCCCTGTGCTCTCAGGGATCCCTCCTGCTGCCTCGATGAGCCTTATAAGGGGTGTCCCTGTCCTTACCATATAATTGCCGGGTTTGGAAACCATCTTCCCGGTAACAGTCACCACCCTTTCGAAAAGGGGCTTGTTTTTCTGAACGGCCTCATAGACCGCAAATGCTGTTCCTACATTGTGGACGACAGCTCCGACATCCAGTGGAAGCTTTCCTGAGGGCACTTCCCTTCCTGTCAGGGCTTTTATAAGCTGTTTCTCGGCTCCCTGCGGATATTTGACTTTGAGGGGATGAACCGTAATTCCTTTGAATGAACCTGCTGCAAGTTCTGACATTCTTGCTATTGCATCCGGTTTGTTGTTCTCAATGCCGATCATGGCACTGGCCACATTCAGAGCTTTCATAAGGATTGAAACACCGACAAGCACCTCTTCTCCCTTTTCAAGCATCAGCCTGTGGTCTGATGTAAGGTATGGTTCGCATTCCACACCGTTAATTATAAGAACCTCGCATTTTTTCCCCGATGGGACAGTAAGCTTCACATGCGATGGGAATGTGGCACCTCCAAGACCTACAATACCTGATTCAAGACATTTCTTAACAATTTCTTCCCGGGAGAGGCTTATCTCCCTTTTTATTTCCTTGCTTCTGTCTATTGTATCAAGCCATTCATCGCCTTCGACATCTATATATACGGCATTTTGTTTGAATCCGCCGCTGTCGGGGGCGAGGTCTATCTTGTTCACCTTCCCCGATACTGAAGAATGAATGTTTGCAGATACAAAACCTTTTCCGGTGCCGATTACCTGGCCAACCTTAACATAATCTCCCTTATTTACAGCAGGTATGGCAGGAGCGCCGATATGCTGTGAAAGGGGAATGACAACATTTGGCGGTACCGGTAAATACTCAATGGGTATTCCGGCAGTAAGCTTGTTTTCAGGTGGATGAACACCTCCTGTGGGAAATGTCTTAAGCACAACTATAGTGTTTATATTATCATTTAAAATCAGTTTACATTTTCAGCTGCCACTTCGGCCTTTTCCTTTCTTGGCGGGAAGTTAATTTCAAGAATGGCATTTGTAGGGCATTCGACAACGCATTTCCTGCAGAAAGTACATTTTTTTGCATCGATATAGGCGAGGTTGTCCTTTAAGGTTATTGCGTCAAAAGCACAAACCTTAACACATTTGCCGCATCCGATGCATGCCACTTTGCAGGCTCTTCTGGCCGGTCCTCCCTTATCACAGTTTGAACAGGCTACATATATTTTCCTGTCCTTTTTTGCCTTTTTGCGTAACTCAATAATATGAAGCGGACATGCTTTTACACAGGCTCCGCAGGCGACACACTTCTCATCGCTTATCACCGGGAGAAGTGTTAAAGGATCAATGTGCAGCGCATCAAACTTGCATGACCTCTCACAGTCGCCATAGCCCAGGCAGCCGTAACTGCATCCGGTATTTCCGGCGTAAAGACTGTTCGAGATCCTGCATTCCATTGCTCCGTCATAATGTGAAGTTCTTTCCCTGTTATCGGGAGATCCGTTGCATAACAGCACAGCCACCGTCGGATCCACGACTGCCGGCGTCTTGCCAAGAATCCGGGCGGCTTCTGCCATTACCGGAGCACCCCCGACCGGACAATTAAGCCCTTCAAAAGTATCTGCCTTTACAAGCGCTTCCGCCAGGTTCCTGCATCCGGCAAATCCGCACCCCCCGCAGTTTGCAGCAGGAAGTATGGCCTGCACCTCGTCGATCCTGGGATCTTCGTATACCTTGAACTTTTGTGCAACAAAATACAGAATGACAGCTGATATAAATGCAAGCAGACTAAGGCTGATTATTGTTATGAGGACTGTGGAACTCATCTGTCAGGTTTTAAGAGTAAATGTAAAACTCCGGTTAATATACTTTCTGAAAATATACAGAATAATGAAATATGGAAGAAGAAGTGATATGGCAGCCAGACCGGATGCAGCTTCACTGATCGACAGGGAGCTGAAAACAACAAGACCGGCAATAATTATAACAACAGGCATGACATAACTTAAAACCACTGCTTTCATACCCATCGATTCACTCATCTCGACAGTGACATTGTCTCCCGGCTGAACATTGTATCTGCCTCTTACACTTATTGTTTTCTCTTCTTTGCCGGATATATTGCAGACGCCTTCGGCATGGCAACCCGAACATGCAGAATTGGATGTAATGCTGACGAGAACAGAATTTTCTTCAACCTGTTTTACCGTCCCTGAGTGTTGAATAGTGCCGTGAGAACCCGATTTTTTCATAGAATTATCCGGCTTGATTGAAGTGCGCAAATTTATTAATCCTTCAAAAATTTGAACTGTTTTTTGTCAGCTTTTAACCTGATCCACTTTATTTATATTGATTCCAAATTAAAGTGTTATCAACCTGTCATTCGGGCTTTCAGGAGCAATTACGTGAGTCATGCAGATAATCACATGACTGAATTGTTATCCTATATTGCTCCATGATTGCTTCACGCTGAAGAGTCTTTTCATCTCTGATTTGAGAACATAATTTCTTTCTTCTTCCAACAGAGGGTCTTTTTCCAGTATACCTTCCGCTATACGCCTCACATATTCAATTACCTGACCGTCCCTGCCCAGATTCGCTATCTTCAGATCAAATGGTATGCCGCTTTGCAGAGTTCCCTCAATATCGCCGGGACCTCGCAGCTGAAGATCGGTTTCAGCAATTTCAAATCCGTCATTTGTACTGATCATGACTTCCAGCCTCCTGGCGGCTTCTTTTGATATTTTATCTGAACTCATCAATATGCAGTATGACTGACTTGCGCCACGCCCGACCCTTCCCCTGAGCTGATGAAGCTGGGAAAGCCCGAATCTCTCGGCGCTTTCAATCACCATTACCGTGGCATTCGGGATGTCAACCCCCACCTCAATGACTGTCGTCGCGACAAGAATATGGGCATATCCTTCCTTGAACAGCCTCATTGAAGTCTCTTTTTCAGCTGGCGACATCTTCCCATGGACTATGCTTATACAATATTTCGGGGCAGGGAAAACCCTTGAAATAGTATCCCAGCCGTCCTGAAGGTTCTTGTAATCCATCTTTTCCGATTCCTGTATAAGAGGGTAGACAATGAAAATCTGCCTGCCTTCGTCTATCTGATTTCTTATGAATCCATACACCTTGTTCCGTTCAGAATCGGAAAAATGCATCGTCTTTATCGGCACTCTGCCAGGCGGCAATTCATCTATCACTGAGACGTCAAGATCTCCATACAGTGTCATTGCAAGTGTTCTCGGGATGGGAGTGGCCGTCATAACAAGAACATGAGGAGGATTCAGGTTTTTTTCCCAGAGCCTTGCCCTCTGGGCAACTCCGAACCTGTGCTGCTCATCAATTATGACAAGCCCAAGGTTTTTGAATTTTACGTTCTCTTCGATAAGTGCATGGGTGCCGATAAGGATATGCAGCGAACTGTCCCTCAGTGTCTCATCGATAGTCTTTCGAAGGCTTCTGCCTGATGATCCGGTAAGCAGATTCACCTGAATACCCAGTCCTTCGACAAGTTTGCTGATGGTTTGAAAGTGCTGGCTGGCAAGTATTTCAGTGGGAGCCATAAGGCAGGCCTGGTAACCGTTGTCGATTGCTATCAGCATGCTCATCAGGGCAACAAGGGTCTTTCCGCTCCCTACATCACCCTGAAGAAGACGGTTCATCTGTCTTCCTGATCCCAGATCCTTCCTTATCTCTTTCATTACCCTCTTCTGTGCATCCGTGAGAGAAAAAGGCAGATTGTTGTAATAGAAATTGTTGAAATTGTCACCTACAGATGAGAAAACAAAACCTTTGTTTTTCAACGATCTGTTTGTCTTGAACCTCAGCAGGTTCAGTTGTATGTAAAACAGCTCCTCGAATTTCAGCCTGTACCTTGCCTTTTCCATTTCGGCAGGGCTTGCAGGAAAATGAACCTTGAACAGGGTGTCATGAAGATCCATAAGATGATATTCTGAAACAATATATGGGGGAAGTGTTTCCGGAATCCTGAACTTTATCTTTTTCAGAAGGTTTCCTATAAGCCTGCTTATGGTTTTTGATGTTACAAACTGATTTTTGAGCTTTTCAGTTGTACTGTATTGTGCCTGAAGGGCAGATGATATCCTTTGTTCTGCTTTCGCAGCCTCCTCGATCTCAGGATGGATCATGTTTATGATCCCATTGAAAACGCCGGGTTTTCCGAAGACAATGAACTCAACTCCCGGGGGATAACTTCCTGTTATCCACTTTGCTCCACGGAACCATACAAGCTTGATTATTCCTGTTTCGTCGTGGAAATCCGCTACAAGCCTTTTCCCCTGACCATGACCTTCGGTATAATAGCCTTTGATAAACCCCTTTATTTGAACAAGCGGAAGATCGGGATCCAGTTCGGAGATCTTGTAAAATTTTGTACGGTCGATATATTTATACGGGAAATAGTATAACAGGTCACGGTACGTAACAATATTGAGCTCCTTACCAAGGAGCTCGGCCCTTTTAGGGCCTACTCCCGGAAGAAAGGCAATACTGGTATCAAGAAATTCCTGCATCACTAAGCCTCCTGCGGGTATTAAAAAGATACCCGAAATTAGTTATTTTTGACGATCTGACCTAAAACGCAAGACTGCTTTCCCATGAATACGTTCACTGTATGGCGCTTCATAAGGTACATGCTTCTTTCCGGGCATAAAAGGGGGCATGGGATCCATAGTCCTTTCATATTTGACGTTGTTTCAAAAGTCTTCAGGAATAAAATCGATCCCCGCGTTGTCTTTACAATTGAAAGGATCAGAAAAAAACTGATTGCCCATCAGGGAGTTCTTGAAGTGAATGACCTGGGAGCGGGGTCAGAAAGAATTAAAACCAGGTCAAGAAAAGTGTCGGATATTGTCAGATATTCATCGGTCCCGGAAAAATACGGTATATTGCTTGCAAACATGTCCGAAGCTTTCGGAGGCAGGATGATACTTGAATTTGGCACATCCCTTGGAATAAGCACTATGTATCTTGCTTCAACGGTTCCAGGCGTACCGGTGATAACGATGGAAGGATGCAGCCTGACAGCCGATCTGGCGACCAGATCTTTCAAGGAAGCCGGTTTGGAAAACATCAGGGTGATGACAGGGTCTTTTGATGATCTGTTACCGCAGGTGGAAAGTGAAGGAAATAAACCGGGACTAGTCTTTATCGACGGTGATCATCGAAAGGATTCCGTTCTGAGGTATTTTGACAAGGTGGCTGGGATGTCTGACAGTAAAACCGTTGTGATCATTGATGATATTAATTTATCACGCGGTATGGCAGAAGCCTGGGATGAAATAAGGAAAGACCACAGGGTGACTGCTACTATCGACATTTTCAGAATGGGAATTGTATTTTTCAGAGAAGGCATAAACAGGTATGATTATGTTGTCAGGTATTAACAAAAATTAAGTTTGATTTATTTCTTATTTAAGATAATTAGTCTAATTTCGAAACTTCTAATTAAAACATGTTATGGATAAAGTAATTGAAATTCAGAATATTGTAAAGAATTACCAGGTGGGTTCAGTTATAGTAAGAGCTTTAAGATCTGTATCATTAAATATCGAAAGGAATGAATATGTTGCAATTATGGGTCCTTCAGGATCGGGAAAATCGACTCTGATGAACCTTCTGGGCTGTCTTGATACTCCCACAAGCGGTTCCTATATCCTTAACGGAACAGATGTGAGCAAAATGGAAGATGACTATCTTGCTGAAATAAGGAACAAGGAGATTGGCTTCGTCTTTCAGACCTTTAACCTTCTTCCCCGTTACACAGCACTTGAAAATGTTACGCTGCCGCTTATTTATGCCGGTGTTACAAAGGCTGACCGGGAAAAGCTTGCAATAGAAACCCTTGAACAGGTTGGACTTCAGGACAGAATGACACACAAGCCGAATGAGTTGTCGGGCGGACAGAGGCAGCGTGTTGCCATTGCCAGGGCTCTCGTTAACAAACCTTCAATAATACTCGCAGACGAGCCGACCGGAAACCTCGACAGCAAGACATCAATCGACATCATGAACCTCCTTGACGATATCCATAAAAAGGGGAATACTGTTATTGTTGTAACACATGAAGAAGATATTGCCAAACATGCTGCAAGGATCATCAGGCTGTTTGACGGTGAAGTAGCGCAGGATTATCTTAACAAGGACAGGGTTGTTTACAATTGAATTTTAATCTGCGTTCCGGTTTAACATCACGTTCTGATTTTCCAGTTTATGAAAATCTACACCCGTACAGGAGATGACGGAACTACTTCATTGGCAGGAGGTGGAAGAGTGCCAAAATATCATCAGCGTGTTGAAGCATATGGTTCAGTGGATGAGCTAATTGCGTGGATTGGTGTATTGAGGGGCTTCCCTGAAACAACAGAGAAAACTGAAATCCTGATAAACATACAGGATCAGCTTATGAGATGCGCCTGCATTCTCGCACAGAGTGGAAAAAATCAGGAACCTGCAGTCTGCCTGCCTGATGAGCAGGCTGTAAAACTCCTTGAAGATGAAATAGACAAAATGGGAACCAGCCTCCCTGCCCTGAAAAGTTTTATCCTTCCCGGAGGTAATTTGCTGGTATCTTATTGTAATGTAGCAAGATGTGTTTGCCGCAGAGCCGAAAGATCCGTACTTAGGCTCAGAGCAGGAGAACAAGTCCCTGAAATAATTTGCAGATTTTTAAACCGTTTGTCTGACTATTTGTTCGTGTTTACACGTTACCTGGCTTTAAAACTTGATATTGAACAGGTTAAGTGGCCCGCCAGGTGAAAATGAAAAGATAAAAGCTGGTTTTATTGATTTTTCAAAATCAATATATATATTTGCAAACTTTGTTAAATCTAACCTTAAGCATAAAAAATGTACTGGACACTTGAATTAGCATCAAAACTTGAAGATGCTCCATGGCCTGCAACCAAGGATGAGCTGATTGATTTCGCCATTAGGTCAGGTGCCCCGATGGAAGTCATTGAGAATTTGCAGGAGATTGAGGATGAGGGTGACATTTATGAGAGCATCGAGGATATCTGGCCTGACTATCCAAGCAAGGATGACTTCTTCTTTAATGAGGATGAATACTAAAGTATAGGCTGGCACAAAACGTCAGCCTTTAATTTTTAAATATATCTCCATAACTCTTAGGCCTTAACTTATCGAGCCAGGAAAAGCCTTCAAGCCTCAGTTGAGAAGATTTATCACCTGAAGGAGGATCAATAACTCCCTCAGGATTCTGGAATTCTGTTATCTGCGTTATTTTCCCGTCGCTTACAAGGATTTCAAGCCTTGAACACTTTGCATTGTTTACTCCGACAACATCTTCTCCATCAAGAAGATAATAAATTGTTTCGCCATTCCCCTCGATCATAATCCTGTAAAGCTCATTGTCGCGGAAAAATCCCGTCAGCGATCTGCCCTTTATCTGGTTGAACCTGAAATTGTCGACCTGGCTTGTTACAAATGCGGAATTATATAATTCCAGCCTTTCAGCCTGCCTGTTTTTTGTGAACAGGGCAATAGAATCCGATACGAGCTGGTTTTCTTCCGACCAGATGACAGGTTCATTATAGAACCTTATTACCGAATCCCTGAATGAATAGGAGAGGGAATCGCATTTTGCCTGAAGCTTCCTGCTGTAGATCCTGCATTTGTGGTATGCCCTCATTAGCCTGTATTCGCCTATCGTGGAATCGGTCCTAGTAATTGCAGAAATGGTGTCGGAGTGAAGGAATAAAGAATCCTCCTTTGCTACCTGGATGAAAACCGCCCTGTCAGTTACAAGAAACCTTTCAGGCTTTTTATAATACCAGGCATAATTACCCTTTACAATTATGTTGTTCGTTGTATCAGTAATCACCGTGTTACGATATCCGACGCCATGTCCCTCCACATTATCGTAAAATAGTGAATCGCCGGTTATAACCTGTTGCCGGTTATTTATAACTGCATTTTTCCATATCCTCGAGACATCTTTTTTCGTATCGTACCACCCTCTTTCGCAAAACAGGTAAATGCTGTCACCTTTCATTTCTGACGGACCATAGAAGTAAGCCGTTTCAGTCTTGGTATTGTAGTCCATTGTATCGGCTTTCATTACATAATCGGGATTTACGATCTTAACGCTGTCTTTGAAATTGAACAGATTGTCCGATACATAGTAAATGCCGATTAAGCTTGTAAGTGTATTCTTGCCGTTGGTTATTCTCCCGCCATTGCTGTAAAGGGCTATTTCATTGGCAACATCATATTTTACAGAAGAAGTGTACAGGTGTGTTTCCTTGTCTATCATCTCAACATTTCCGTCGACAGAAGCATTTTCAGTCATTCCGTCATAATAAAGGCTGTCGCCTCTGAGATGAAGAGTATCGCCCTGGTGCATATTGATCCTGCTATAGGCTCTGAGCTGGTTCAGACCCGGGTAAAAATGGGCGCTGTCGCAGTACATATAAACTTCCTTGTGGCGCAGACCTACATTTCCCAGAAGGCGGGTTATCCTGGTACCGGTTTTTGGATCAGCAAGATCTATGCCCTCATCGGCATTAAGGACTTCTATCATCCTCTTGCCGGGTCTGGGCAGGGCAGAATTCTGGGCAGAAAGGCTTGCATTTATGAACAGCGGCAGAACACCTGACAGAAGCAGGATAATTAGAAATTTCCGTGTATGATATTTGTAATTACTGTCTGCTATTTCAGCCATCCTTCCTCAAGAAATTTGCATGATTTGAACTCATCACTGATCTTAATGTAGGTGGTTTCAATTTTCTTCTTAATCCAGTCCCTGTAAAGTTTCTGTCTTTCCGACATCATCGCTGCATTATAAATGAACTGGTAATCGTCCTTCAGGTTTGCCCTGTGAGCAGGCACCTCATCGTCAAGTTTCACTATCCTGAACACAGTATTGCCTATCTCATCAGTTGTCTGGAAAGGATCGGAAATCTCGCCCGGCTTCAGATCCCTTACCTTCATGTACATCTCCTTGTTAAGTTCATCAAGTGAGAACCATGTGATCCTTTCCGACGGATTTGTACTTACAAATATTCCGCCGTTTATCCTGCTGTCGGCATGTGTGGAGAACCTGACAGCGGCGTCTTTAAATTTAAGGCTGTCTTTTCTTATCTGTCTTGCAATGCTGTCGAGCTTTGAAATGGCCCTTTGAATCTGCTCGGGCTTTACCTTTGGCCGTATCAGGATATGCCTCGTATTGACGAGATCACCCTTACGGTCGATCATCTGTATCAGATGGAATCCATACTTTGTCTCAACGATTTTCGAAACAGTGTTCTTTGAAAGACTCCATGCCGCATCTGCATATTCTTTTTCCAGTTCCCCCCTCATTTTATACCCTATCTCTCCGCCGTTTGCTGCAGAACCATCCTCAGAGTAGAGAATAGCCAGCATATTGAAAGGTTTCCCGGCAAGGATCTGACTCCTTATGTCAAGAAGCTTTTGTCGAGCTTCGGCTTTATTTTCCTCATTGTCGGGGGGATCAATCTGTATTATGCTTATCTGGACCCTGGCCGGAATAACAGGGAGGCTGTCTTTTGGAATAGAGTTGAAATACCGCCTTACATCTGACGGAGTTATTGCAAGGTTCTTTGCAATATTGTTCTGAACTTCCTGTACAAGCTGGTTTTCAAGCATCGATTTTCGAATGTCCATCTTTATCTCGACCATGCTTTTTTTGAAATAATCCTCAAGCGCCTTTTCACTGCCGGCCTGTCTTATTGCATTGTTAATCTGCATATTAAGATCAGACTCCACCATGTCATTTGTAACCTGTATACTATCCAGTCTTGCCTGATCAACAAACAACTTGGCTGTAAGCAGTTCATGGAAAGAATTGCATCGTATCTGATCGATCGGCAATTTTGATCCCTGTCTTCTGATTTCAAGAACTGCATTCTCAACGTCCGAGAGATAGATCACCTCATTGCCAACTATTCCCGCCACCGATTCCACAAGGGTTTGTGATGCGGCCGGGAGAACTATCCACATCAGCCCGGATGCAATCAATAAACCCAGTCTGTTTCTTCTTTTCATTTTCAATAAATCTTTAATCCGTTATCCTGAAGGGCTTCATTATAAATTCCATTCTCAAGCGATTGAATGAATTGAATACGGCGAGTGTTCCAGATCATCCTTTTTATGTCGTCCCTTACATATTCGTATGGGGCAATTGTTCCTCTCAGCCTGTAGTCATTGATGACAATCATCGATACTGATGAGGAATCGCTTTTTTCATAGAAATTTGATCTTTTGAGGAATTCTTCCTTTCCGGGAAGATCGTCATTCATTTCAAGTGACAACCTGTCGAGGGTTATCCAGTTATCCTGGAAATAATCGAATTTCTCGGCAAACTGAAAACAAAGGCCTTCCAGTTCCTGAAAATCCTTTGGATTCTTTGATCTTGCCAGATTCCTTATCTTCCAGATATTGGGCGTTTCAGATGGAAGTCTGATAAAGACCGCCTTTACAATGTTTGTAGAAAGGAGGAAGCTGTTCTGGTTATTTTTGTAATATTCTTCCATCTCGTTTTCGCTGATGGTGGTATCCATTTTTTCAAGCATCATCATCCTCTGATATTCATATACCACAAGATTGTGCCTTGTTTCATCAAGCTGTTCGCTGATCCTTTTCATTAGTTCAGGAGACAGGTTTGCCTCAGCCCTCTGATACAGTAACTCACGCCTGGCCCATTTGTTTATGTAATTTCTTATCATTGCCGCACTATCGTTTCCGGCAAAGGAATCCCTGACCATCGCCGGTATTTCATCATAATACAGAACTGAATTACCGGCTTTTGCCACCTCTACTCTTTTCATCTGGCTGTCATTCCAGTTGCAGCCTGTAATAAACAGGGGCAACAAGGCTAATATTATAAGCCTAATCATCTGCAAGTTCTTTTCTGACCTCTTCATAAACAGCACTGTCAACTTTAACATTGTATTTTTCCTTTAATTGCTTTACCCATTTATCGGTAAGCCAGTCCTGATAACCTGAAATTACCTCGGCCTGTACCTCGTTAAACGGAAGTGAAGCAGGTTCATTGACCTTCACAATTTTCATGACGGAAGGAAACCCTCCCATGACAAAATGATGGATCCCGGGTGTCCATGCCAAGGCATCAATTTCAGGATCATTTCCGGCAGTCCATTTCCCTTCGGAAATTCTCAGCAGTGTATCTCTTGCCGTATTGAATTCTTTCCGCATCCGTTCATCGCAGTCGGGCCGGGTGCTAAATTTCCTGAAAGCCGAGACCAGCCTCTTTCCTCCCGATTTATCCATTAGGGTATACAAGTGGCCTTCAATACTTTTCACAGAGAGGAATTTGTCCCTGTTCGACTGATAATAATCCCTGAGTCCTGCAGTATCATCCTGAATTCTGTTCCATATCTTTTCGGAGGAAATATCGAAAAGCAGTATTCCATCGTGAAATTCTGCCATAAGATACCTGAAATCGGGATATTTGTTTTCAAGCACAGAATCTTCATATTTCTCAATTTCCTGGGAAGAAGCAGCGTCAACGGATGAATCAATATAATATCCCGGATTTTTTGAATCATGCATTGCCGGCCTGTTTTCAAGAAAGGAGGCAAAGTCTCTGGCCGTAAAATATCTGCCGGCGAATGTGAAAATAATCCCGTCAGGTATTTTCCATTTATCAAACCGGGCTTTACCTGTCATTATCAATGAATCAGTATTTTTTACGAACCAGTCATGTATCCTCTTATCGATCGTAAATCCGTATTCATTTTTCAGCTTTGCAATAAATGATCTCTTCGCCCGGGCATCGATATCCGACTGGTTTAACCTGGCTTCATAGACTGGTTTGATCTCATCCCACGGGATCCTGGGTTTTCTTTCCAGGAGTTTTATTATGTGAAAGCCATATACTGTCCTTACGGGTATTGTAAAATCGCCTGTATCCTTTAATGCGAATGCGGGTTCAGCAAAATCAGAAATAATTTCACCAGTTCCGAACCAGTTCATTTCACCACCTTTTTTTGCGGATTCCTTGTGATCTGAAAGTTCTGCTGCAAGCCTGCTGAATGATTCTCCTGCCTTAAGTCTTGAAAATATTTCATTTATTTCCGTTTCGGCCTTCCTGACATTCTGTTCATCTGATCCCTGAGGAGCTGCTTTCATAATGTGGGCGACCCTGATCTTGCCATTTGCAGGTCTTTTGTCATTTACCCTTATAATATGGTACCCATAAGGAGTCCTTACAGGCATTGAAACCGATCCTGTGGGAAGTGTAAATGCTGCGTCCTCAAAAGGCCCTGTCATTTGAAAGATTGTGAAATAACCTAAATTGCCGCCATTAATCTGAACCGATCTGTCGTCTGACACTTCCCTGGCAACCTTGTCAAAAGGTTCCCCGTTCATGATTCTTTCCCTGGTTTCAAGCGCCTTTTTCCATGCTTTAAGGGTGTCTTCAGGTGATGCATCAGGACGGCAGCTGATGAGTATATGGGAAGCACTCACTTCTGTTGGATATCTTTCCCTGGCTTTGGCAAGCAGGTTTTCCCTGATATCAGGGTCGGTGAGATAACTCCTGGCAAGCTGACTTCTGTAACCATTCAATTCATCATGAAAAGCTTTTGTGGTATCATAGCCTTTTTCTATAGCTTCTGCCACTTTAAGCTTGAATGCAATGAACTGATCGAGATATTCCTTAATGTCTGTCTTATAGGAAGGATCAATGCTTTTCCTGTACATCCTGACGAATTCTCCTGCCTCCGTGTTTCTTCCGGCTACTGTCATAAGTATTTTTTTGTCGTCATACTGTGCCGGACATTTATAAAAAGATGAAATGACTGCAATGATTGTCAGGATGAACCTTATTTTCATAACCTCAGCCCCGGTCCGTTATTCAAAAGATTTCCTGCTGTAGTTAGGCGATTCCCTTGTTATGGTGACGTCGTGAGGATGGCTTTCAATTATCCCGGAATGAGTTATTCTAACAAATCTGGCTTCTTTTTTCAGGATCTCTATATTCCTGGCGCCAACGTAACCCATTCCTGCCCTGAGACCGCCTGTCATCTGATAGATTACTTCCGACAATGTGCCTTTGTACGGAACCCTGGCAGCTATTCCTTCGGGGACAAGCTTACGGATATCATCTTCCACATCCTGGAAATATCTGTCCTTTGAGCCCATCTGCATGGCTTCAATTGATCCCATTCCCCTGTAAGCTTTGAATTTCCGTCCGTTGTAAATTATTGTGTCGCCAGGTGATTCCTCCACACCTGCAAAAAGCGATCCCGCCATTATTGAATCGGCCCCTGATGCAAGAGCTTTTATTATGTCGCCCGAATATCTGATTCCGCCATCCGCTATCACGGGAATGCCTGAACCCTCTACAGCTTTTGCAACGTTGTAAATTGCAGAAAGCTGTGGAATGCCTACACCGGCTACAACTCTCGTTGTACAAATGGAACCAGGTCCTATGCCGACCTTAAGGCCGTCGGCTCCTTCGCGTGCGAGGATTTTTGCAGCTTCGGCAGTTCCAATGTTTCCGGCCACCACTTCGGCTGACGGAAATGTTTTCTTTATTTCCCTGAGTATTCTTATCACACTTTTTGTATGGGCATGAGCCGTATCTATAACAATGGCATCAACACCTGCAGCAATAAGCGCCTCAGCTCTCAGGAGAGTATCATTGGCAATGCCAACGGCAGCAGCGACCCTCAGGCGCCCCTTTTCATCCTTACAGGATGTTGGCCTGTCCTTTGCCTTGGTTATATCCTTGTAAGTTATCAGCCCGATGAGCTTTCCGTTGTCATCTATCATCGGGAGTTTTTCAATCTTGTGCTTCTGAAGTATTCGTGCGGCAGCTTCAAGATCGGTCTGGTGGTTTGTTGTGATGAGCCTGGTCGTCATTACCTCGGTGATCTTTTTCGCACGGTTGTTCTCAAATCTCAGATCCCTGTTTGTGACAATCCCTTTGAGAATTCCGTTGCTGTCGATCACAGGAATGCCTCCGATCCTGTATTCAGTCATCAGATTGATGGCTTCTGCCACTGTGGCATCAAGCCCTATCGTGATAGGGTCAAAAATCATCACGTTTTCAGCCCTTTTGACCTTTCTGACCTGTGAAGCCTGTTTGTCGACTGACATATTCTTATGGATCACTCCTATGCCGCCTTCCCTTGCAATGGCTATTGCAAGTTCTTCTTCGGTAACAGTATCCATTGCAGCTGATATCACCGGAGTATTAAGCCTTATATTCCGGCTGAACATCGTGCTTATATCGACCTCTCTTGGCAATACTTCTGAATAAGCGGGAACAAGAAGAACATCGTCAAATGTCAGTCCTTCGTATAGTATTTTATCTTTAATGAACGACATGGTATGATCCCTTTGGTTTTTGCTGGCGCAAATTAGTAAAAAAAACAGCACTCTGAAAACAAGTTGTTACATTTGTATATGTTTCAGCAGAATGTAAATATTGAACATTGCCGGAAGATCCTTACCAAATACTGGGGTTTTACCTCCTTCCGGCCACTCCAGGAAGATATTATCACATCGGTTCTGCAGGGTCGCGACACGCTGGCCTTAATGCCTACCGGAGGAGGAAAATCAATGACCTTCCAGATACCGGCAATAGCAAGAGAAGGGACATGCCTGGTGATCACCCCTCTGATTGCCCTGATGAAAGAACAGGTCTCACGCCTTAATGCACTTGAAATAAAGTCTGTTGCCATTCATTCTGCAATGTCGGGGGAAGAGATAGACATTGCAATAGAAAATTGTATTTATGGTGATTATAAATTCCTCTATATTTCTCCCGAACGTATTTCCACACCACTTTTTCAGGGAAGGGCCGGACGTCTTAACCTGTCGCTTGTCGCCATTGATGAGGCACATTGCATTTCACAATGGGGCTATGACTTCCGGCCTTCATACCTTAAAATAGCATCGCTGAGGAATATCATAGATCCCGCAATACCATTCCTTGCACTAACGGCCACTGCCACTGCCCAGGTTACTGAAGATATAATGGACAAGCTGAAATTCAGGGAAAAGAATGTCCTTAAAACGAGCTTTGCAAGGAAAAACATTTCATATCTGGTCCGCAATGTTGAAGAAAAGGGGACTTATCTGGTAAAAACCCTTAAAAATGCAGGAGGAAGCGGGATTGTATATGTCAGGAGCAGGAAGCGTTGCAGGGAGGTTGCTGAGATGCTTGCCGAAAACGGGATAAGCGCTGATTATTACCATGCAGGGCTGCCCGATGAAGTAAGGGACAAAAAGCAGGCATCATGGTCAACGGGCCAGTGCAGGATAATTGTAGCCACAAATGCCTTTGGAATGGGAATTGACAAGGCTGATGTCAGATTTGTGATACACTGGGATATTCCAGATTCAATTGAAAATTATTTCCAGGAAAGCGGGAGGGCAGGGCGCGATGGCAAACCTTCATTTGCCGTCCTGCTGTATTCTTCTTCCGACAAAACACGGCTTACCGATACCCTGCGGCAGAAATTCCCTCCCGTGGAGAAGATAAAGGATGTATATGAGGCTTTGTGCAATTATCTCCAGATCCCTCTCGGATCAGGAAAAGATTCTGTATTCGATTTCAATATGGCGGATTTCGTTTCCCGGTTCAGGCTGCCTGTAATTGAAACCTATAACAGCCTTACATTTCTTCAGAGGGAAGGCTACGTCGAATTCACCGAGGAGATAAATAATCCCTCAAGGGTTCATTTTGTAGTCGGACGTGACGACCTTTACAAGTTCCAGGTCGCAAATGAGTCATTCGATGGCTTTATAAAGCTTCTGCTTAGGTCATATACCGGGATGTTCTCCGAATTTGTTCCTGTTAACGAGGAATCGCTCTCCAGGAAGTCAGGTATTCCCAGGGATACTATTTACAATTTTCTTGTCAGATTATCTTCAATGAACATTATCCGGTATATACCAGGCAAGAAAACTGCACTTGCGATCTTTACCGAGGAGCGGCTTGAACGGAAGGCGCTGATGATATCTCCCGACAACTACCTTCGCGTCAGGGAGAAATATGAAGCCCGTCTCGGCAAAATGATCGATTATGCCGAATCTGTCAACAGGTGCAGGTCAGTCATGCTCCTTGATTACTTTGGGGAAGAATCGGATCGCTGCGGAATATGCGATGTGTGCAGGGAAAGGAATGAGCTTGAATTGAGCAAATATGAATTTGATCTGATACTCGACGGGATAAAAGCCATTCTGGCTGAAAAACATCCCGATGCTGAAGAACTGGCGGGGATGATCGACTATCCTTCGGAAAAAGTTGCCAAAGTCCTGCGATGGCTCCTCGACCATAACAAGATAGCTCAGGATAAGGATCGAAAACTTACCTGGAAATGATCCGGTCAGATTATTCAGATCAATGAAATTTGTAACAAAATGCGGGATGGTCAATTTTCCAAAGAACCATCCCGCACATCATTCCCGGAAATTTTCCTGCGATACTTTATAATTCCGGTTACGTTTTACAATTCTGTCAGATTGAAATTTCTCCACCTGACTTTGATACCGCCACCGCTGTGAATCTGAAGAAGTATTCTTCCTTTTCCCTGACCTATTCTGGCGTCAGTCAGATCGGTCATAACCTCACCATTCAGCCAGGTGGTGATTTTATCTCCCACAACCTTTATCCTCATTGTGTTCCAGCTGCCCTCCTTAAGTATGTTTTCCTTCTCATCGGGGATCTGGTATATCCATCCTCTTCCATATGATTCATAAATACCTCCTGTATCATGATCGCGTGGCGCAACTTCCACCTGCCATCCTGATATCTGAACACCTGTTTTGATGTAAGATCTGATAAACACTCCGCTGTTCCCGTTTGCTTCCTGCTTAAATTCCAGGTTCAGGTCGAAATCGTTATAGTATTTATTGGTTCCAAGGTATCCGTACTCCTTATCAGGACCGCTTTCACAGACAAGTTCACCATTATCCACGTACCATAGTTCTGTGCCGTAAACATCCCAGCCTGTAAGATCCTTTCCGTTGAACAGTGATTCCTGTTTAGGTTTGCGTGGCAGCTCTTTTATCTTCATGTTCCTGAACCAGATCCGGCTTCCGTGGTCCTGAAGGGCTATGACACCGCTGCGTGCCAGACCATATTCCGGGGCATTGTCCCATTTACCGCTGTTCTTCCGGCTAAACCAGTCGGGAGTCCAGGCTTCAAATTCAAGGACTTTCTGGCCATTTAGCCAGTGTTCAACGTGTCCGTTATCGAAGACAATTTTTGAATTGTTCCATTCGCCGGCTTTTTTAAGGACTTTTTTTGTTGTGTCGCAGGTGTACATTGCATAATCTGCACCGGCTTTCTGCCATTCTTCGATCTTTTCAGGGAATCCGGCATCATCAATCAACTGGTACTCAGGCCCTGTTACGTAAGGCACCTTGAGTTCGGGCCTTTCAACAACATGATAAAGGAATCCGCTGTTGCCTCCCTCTGATATCTTCCAGTCGAACGAGACGATAAAATTCTCGTACTCTTTCGTCGTTACAATATACCCTGTGCTGTCACTGCCAAGACCGAGCGATGTAAGAGTACCTTTTTCAGCTTTCCAGGGTGCAATGGAAACACTGTCACCCTTGAAATCACGCCATCCGCTTAGTGTTTTTCCGTCAAAAAGGAGCGACCAGCCGTCTTTGATCTCCTCATCCGTAAGAATATTGCCTGACTGACCGCAGCCTGTAAAAAACGGTACTGCAAGCACAATCAGTAACCATAATGTAGTTTTCTGCTTCATATTGCATAGATTGATTTAAAGTGTAATTTAGATAGGTCTGGTTTTATATTCGCAAGATAATCAAAAATGGAAACAGAAACTGAAAATAAATGCAAATACACCGGAACCCATGGAAAAATCATATGACCAGCAGGTGGCAGTATCAATATGCAGTCAATTTTTTTTCATGATTCACAATAAAAATACCTAATTTTGCGCGTCACTTAACAAAGATTATGGATTCAAAAACCGATCCTGTTTATTCAAGAAGTGTTGTCGAGTTTACGGCAGCGGCCAACGAATTCTGTAAATATGCCGAACATGCGGGAGAACTGAAAGGTGATGAACTTCTTAAAATACTTCAGAGGCTTCTGCCTTATCTTTATCTTAAGGCATCTCTTCTCCCTTCACTTGAACCTTATTTCGAGGATGGCAATGAGAAATTTGTAACTGAAGCCGACTGGTTCAGGATTCATGACAGCCTCCGTGAAAAATTCGGAACTGCCGACGATTACGCCGAGGTTTTCGATGATAAATTCAATTATTCGGAAGGACCCGTTGCTTCCAGCCTATCGGAGAATCTTGCCGATATTTACCAGGATCTGAAGGATTTTCTTCTCCTTTACCAGACAGGAACACAGGAAGTTATGAATGATGCCGTGTGGGAATGCAGGCAGAATTTTGAGAATTTCTGGGGTCAGAAACTTACAAATGCTCTCAGGGCAATTCATAAATTCATTTATTCAGGAGAAGTAATCGGAGAACTTGATGAAGATGATCAGGCAGGAAAAGAAAGAGATACTTCAGACTGGTTTGTGACGAGACGCCAAAAGGATTTAAGGGGAGATGGAAAATAACGTATATCCTGCAACAATTACTCCTGAGGAGATCGAGAAATATGAATTATCCTGGTTCAGGGGTGAGATTGTCCTTGTTGATGATTTAGCAGGATTTTATGAGGTTCTTCCGCGTCTTCTGAAACCGGGGATACTTGGTTTCGATACTGAAACAAAACCCTCATTCAGGAAAGGAAGAAAAAACAATGTTTCACTTATTCAGCTGGCAACTGAAGATCTGGCCTGCCTCATCAGGATCAACAAGATTGGAATTCCTCCTGAGCTTGCTGCTATTCTCTCTGATCCGGGAGTTATAAAAGCAGGTGTCGCTGTTCACGATGATATCAAATACCTGAGAAAGGTGAAGGGTTTTTCTCCTTCAGGATTTATCGATCTGCAGAAATTTGTCAAGGATTATGGAATAGAAAATTCGGGCCTTAAGAAACTTACAGCTATAATACTTGGCTTCAGGATTTCGAAGCGCCAGCAGGTAACCGACTGGGAAGCAGAAAAATTATCAGAAGCCCAGCTGATATATGCCGCTACCGATGCATGGGTTTGTCAGAAAATATATAAAAAACTGATAAACGGAAATATAAGGCCCATTCCTGAATTTCAGCAAAGATAAAATGAGTTTTTCTTCCGGTGTACGACCGGGCGTCAACCTAATCTTCCACTTTATGCCTTTAAATAAAATCAAAATAGTTCTCAAATCAGGAAAAGATCAGTCAGTAAGGCGCTATCATCCATGGATATTTTCCGGAGCAATAAAAAAGATCTATGGCGAACCTGCTGAAGGCGATATAGTTTATGTTTATGATAATAAGGATGAGTTCCTTGCCCTGGGACATTATCAGCCTGGATCCATAGCTGTAAGGATACTGTCATTTGAAGACATAATTCCGGATAAGGAGTTCTTCCGCGAAAGGATAAAGAGCGCCATGGAATACAGGAAAACGATTGGACTTCTGGATAATGATTCAATAAATGTTTTCAGGCTGGTTCATGCCGAAGGCGACAATCTTCCGGGGCTTATAGCCGATTATTACAATGGTATTGTTGTTATCCAGATGCATTCAGTAGGAATGTACAGGATTAGAAACGAAATTGCCTCACTGATAGCAGAAGTGATGGATGGCAGGGTTAAGGCTGTATATGACAAGAGCGAGTCAACCATCCCTTTCAAATCAGGAGTCGGCGGGTTAAATGAATTCCTGTACGGAAAGTCAGATCCGGTCATTGTAAAGGAAAATGGTTTCAGTTTTAAAATAGACTGGACCACCGGTCAGAAAACAGGTTTCTTCATCGATCAGCGGGAAAACAGGATGCTTCTGGGTGAGTATACAAATGGCAGAAGTGTACTGAATATGTTCGGCTATACAGGCGGTTTTTCCGTTTATGCGATGAAAGATGCTGTTTTGGTACACAGTGTCGACAGTTCAGCTTCAGCTACCGCACTGGCAAATGAAAATGTGCGTCTCAACTTCGGTGACGACAAACGGCATACCGGCTTCCAGGTCGATGCATTTGAATTCCTCGACGATATTAAGGACAAATATGATCTTATAATACTCGACCCTCCTGCCTTTGCAAAGCACAATAACGTCCTCTCCAATGCCCTGCAGGGATACAAGAGACTGAATATGAAGGCTATTGAACAGATAAGACCGGGCGGAATAATATTTACATTCTCATGCTCCCAGGTGGTCAGCAGGGAGAATTTCAGGAAATCCGTTTTTGCCGCAGCAGCCAATACTGGAAGAAATGTGAGGATACTTCACCAGATGAGCCAGCCTCCTGATCATCCTGTTAATATATACCATCCTGAAAGTGAATACCTGAAAGGTTTGGTTCTTTATGTTGAATAGAAGAGGATAGATGAGGATAGATTGGGCGACAGGGAGAAGAGTTGATAAATAGTAAAATTCAAATTGAAGGAAAAGATGAGCCTTGAGAAAAATCTTGTTTTGATAGCCGAACGTATGGGGTTGCATAAGTGGCAGGTTGAAAATACTATAAGGCTTCTTGACGATGGGGCGACCATACCTTTCATAAGCAGGTACAGGAAGGAGATGACAGGTTCGCTTGATGAGGTAAAGCTTCTTCAGATAAAAGATGAATATACAAGGCTGAAGGAACTTGATGCCCGCCGGGAGAGTGTAATTAAATCTATTGAGGAACAGGGTAAAATGACTCAAGAACTCCGGGCGAGAATCGACTCTGCAGCCACTATGGCCGAGCTTGAGGATATCTATCTGCCTTTCAGGCCCAAAAGGAGGACAAGAGCAACAATTGCAAAGGAAAGAGGCCTCGAACCTCTTGCTGCAATTATTATGGAACAGAAAGAGGCAGATCCATATGGTCTGGCAGCCGGATTCATCAATGATGATGTTCCGGCCGCGGCCGATGCAATTGCAGGGGCATCGGATATCATTGCCGAATGGATAAGCGAGGATGAAAAAGCCCGCCGCCAGCTCAGACTTCTTTTTGAAAGGGAAGCTGTCATTTATTCAAAAGTCATAAAGGGAAAGGAAACCGAGGGCATCAAGTTCAGCGATTATTTCGACTGGTCTGAACCGCTGCGGAAATGCCCTTCCCACAGACTTCTTGCAATGAGAAGGGGAGAAGAGGAGGGATTCCTTCGCCTTTCCATAGAACCTGATGAGAAGAATGCACTCGGGATCCTCTGGAAATTATTCGTAAAGGACAAAAACGAATCATCACGTATTGTCAGTGAAGCTGCAAAAGACAGCTGGAAGCGGCTTCTTTCTTCCTCTATGGAAACTGAATTCCGGAATATATCAAAGGAAAAAGCTGATGATGAGGCAATTGTAGTTTTTGCGGACAATCTCCGTCAGCTTCTGCTGGCACCTCCCCTTGGTGAAAAAAATGTACTGGCAATAGATCCGGGATACAGAACGGGCTGCAAAATCGTTTGCCTCGACAGGCAGGGAAACCTTGTTCATAACGAGACCAT
>JAAYUS010000015.1 GCA_012517605.1 Bacteroidales bacterium | reverse complement strand
GGGGTGTAGTCAGATACATAAAAACGGTCGTTAACTTTCCCTGAATCGTTAAGAAGGTCGTTCTTTTCAAGAGTCTCTTTCAGTACGAGTGAAACGATGCGGGCTGAATCAATAACTTCCACGTTGAAATTGAAAAACCTGCTTATCTGGTTTTTGATGATCGGGTAATGAGTGCATCCAAGAACCAGTGCCTGAATTCCTGAAAGCATCTCATTTGAAAGATAGGTACGGATGATGGCATTGCTTATATCGTCAAAAATGAAGCCTTCCTCTATCATTGGCACCAGCAATGGAGTTGCCATTGAAACAACCTCAGTATCAGGAGATTTAACCTTAAGCTTGTGATCATACGTGCCGGAGCTTATTGTGCGTTTTGTACCTATGATGCCGACTTTGCCGAATTTACGTGTGCTGAGGTAATTCACGACCGGATCGATGACATCAATAAGGATAAGCTTTTCCCTGAACTCCTCCTTCAATGTATCAAAGGCTGAAGCTGAGGCTGAATTGCAGGCCACAAGGACTATTTTTGAATCATGTCCGATAAGGAACTCCGTTATTTTTCCAGAATAGTAACGGATCGACTCGGCTGATTTATCTCCATATGGAAGATGGGCCGTATCGCCAAAATAAACGACACTTTCGCCGGGCAGTATCTGCTTAATGGCCTGTGCGACAGTAAGGCCCCCGACTCCTGAATCAAAAATTCCAATAGGCTGGTTTTTCACTTTGGATATATGTTAAAAAAATGACCATCTGCCATATGGCGGATGGTCACCGGTTTATATTTTTATACTTACTTTAATCCAAGCTTGGCCTTTGCAAGCGGCAGAACATTTACGCTTTTTGTTTCGTCAAAGTAAGCTATCTGCTGGCCTGAGAGATCAAAAATATAGATAAATCCGTTTTCTTTACCAACCTGGCTTATAGCCTTGTCGGCCTTTTCAGTAATGGGCTGGAAAAGGGCAACCTGTTTTTCCTGAAGCTGATTCTGTGCATTGGTCTGGAAATCGGAGAGTCGTCTCTGATAATCCTGGAGCTCCTGTTCTTTTGTCTGACGGACCAGGTCGGTCATGTTTTTGCCTTCCTTGAGATAAGTTTCATATTTATTGTTCAGTTCGACCTGTAAAAGTTCTGCAGCATTCTGAAGCTCCTTATTAAGTTTCTCGAGGGATACCCTTGCCGAATCAAATTCCGGCATAGCCTGAATGAGCTCATTCCTGTTTATGTGACCGAATTTCAAATTCTGAGCACCAGTCTCCTGTCCGGCAATAAATGTCACGATGACAAGAGCAATTATTCCTATAAATCTTTTCATTATTTGTAATTTAATTTGGTTTTGCAAAAGTAGTTAATTAATTTTTATAACCTAATTTTTCGAGAACCTGATCGCTTATGTCAAACTTGGGACTGGCGAACAATATGTTCCCTCCTGAAGCAGTATCGAAAATGGCTGCATAGCTTCCTTCGGCAGCAATTGCCTTTATTGCTTTCAGAATCTCATCCTGAATCGGTTTTACAAGTTCTTCGCGTTTTTTGAAGAGTTCGCCTTCAACTCCAAAATATTTATTCTGAAGGTCCTTGACCTCTTTTTCCTTATTTACTATTGCTTCTTCCCTTTTTGTTTTCATATCCTGTGAAAGAAGAACCACATCGTTCTGGTACGATTTATACATCTGTTCAACAACTGCATAGCCGTCGGAGACCTCTTTTTCCCATTGTTTTGATAGGTTATCGAGCTGTTCCTGTGCCTTTGTAAAAGCCGGAATATTTTTCCTTATATATTCGCTGTCGACGAAACCATATTTCTGTGCTGCGGCAAAAACCGTGGTGATTAATGCCAGCAATACTATTAAGCCTAACTTTTTCATAACATTAATTTTAAATTTGACCATTAAAACTGCTGACCTATTGTAAAGCTGAATTGTCCTTTGTTTGCATCTGGGAAGTTGACAGGGTCATCCACAGGATCGAAGCCGTAGCCCCAGTCGACGCCAAGAAGACCGAACATAGGAAGGTTAGCCCTAACTCCTATACCTGCAGACCTGTTCATTTTGAACGGATTATACTGGTTGAGCCTCGACCATGCCTTACCTGATTCAAGGAATGCCAGCAAATATATTGTTGCCTGCTGGTTAAGTGAAACAGGATATCTGAGTTCGCATGTCATTTTTGAATAAACGTTACCTGTAGGAGCTCCGGTCCTGGGATCAGTAGGTGTTACCGAACCGTCGGTATAACCCCTGAGAGCTATTATTTCACGTCCGTAAAGGCTGTAGCCTGTCATACCGCTTCCGCCGAGGTAGAAGTTCTCAAACGGGGAGGGTCCAATATCCTTGTTGTAAAAACCCAGGTAGCCGAAAGCGAATTTTGCATTCAGGACGAGTTTGTTATCCTTTGAAACGGGGTAAAAATAATCGGCTTTGAAGGTCCATTTATGGAATTCGATCCAGTTGTACTTCTCCTTATCGGGAACGCCAACCATGTTCTTGCCTGAAATAAGCGAGTATGGCGGAGTTGCCTGCACCGACAGGGTGAAAGTTGACCCGCTTCTCGGGTAGATAAGGTTAGGACTTGTTGAGAACCTTGATATCCTGGTGGTGAAAGTAAGCATATTCGACACACCATCGGAAAACAGGAAGTTATAATAGGTGAATTTGTTCAGGTTATAGCTTTGGTAATTAAGTTCCCCGTACAGAGAGAAAAAATCGTCGGGCCAGTCGAGCCTTTTTCCAAGGCC
>JAAYUS010000078.1 GCA_012517605.1 Bacteroidales bacterium | reverse complement strand
GCTTAGTTTCTTCAACAGCATAAATGATTTTGCCCGGGAGAAAAAGCTGATAGACTATCTGATAGTTCCAAATGAGAGCGGCATTTCAATAACCTCGTTCTCGCAGGTCGATACAATCTATCAGAGAGGTTACAGGGCAGCTGCTCCATTCAGGGAGAAGTTCAGAAGGCTGGCTGATTCACTGAACCGGCTGGGGCCGCAAAAGGAAGTTAAATTCCTGGAAAACATTGATTCATATATATTTGACGAAATAGAAATAACCGGCAATTCTGTGATCACTGACGACCAGATCCTTGGCATACTCGGGATAGCTCCGGAAAAAACTGTCAGAAAAGATGATCTTAATGATAAGATTGACCTGCTTTATGGGAGGGCATGGTTTGAAAAGGTAAAATACAGGATTATTCCAACCGGCCAATCCCTTAAACTGGTCATTGAATGCACGGAAAAGCCCCTGACAATGATTTACACTTCTGTCCATTATGATAATTTTCTTAAGGAAGGTGCCATTCTGAATCTTTCTGCAAAAAATCTGCTGACTGGAAGCTCAGCTCTTGAAGTTGACAGCTATATAGGACAGTACTACAGATTTCGCTTCAACTTCACCCAATTCTTCGGAAAGCATCAAAATGCGGGTTTGTCATTGTTTTTCAACAGCGATAATACACTGATTCCCCATCTTACATTAAGAGGAGAAACGGGAAAATTCCCTGCCAGAAGCTACTCCTCAGGAATAAGCTTCAATAACAGGACAGGGTTGAACCACCTGATGAGCATCTCGGCAGAGTTTAAGAGCTTCAGCCTTGCCCCTGATTTTATTTCGGAGGATAATATCAGAAGGGTTACCTATGGCAGTTTCGATGCCGGCTATGAAACCCGGATCAACAGCCTGGACAAAAAGTACTTCCCGAAAAAGGGATTGACTTCGTTGATTTCATTAAGCTATTCTCAGTTGATTTCGGGAAAGATTAAAAGGGAATATTCAAAAGTCACCTTTACTCATGATCAGCCTGGCGATTTTCTTTTTAAAAGATCATATTCTGCATCAGCCGATTTCAGAAAATATTTCCAGACCGGAAGAAAGGTTTCAATGTCGCTGGGAGGCAACATTTTATTCACGTATACCAGGGATACCATAACATCGCCTCAAAACTATTTTTTCATGGGCGGGATTGAAGGCTCATCTCCCAGGTCTGTTCCGCTTGCAGGATTTCATGACAATGAGATTCCTGTCGACAGGATGGCAGGGATAAGATATGACACTGATATTGAGTTCAGAAAAGATTTTCACATTAGTTTTACTGCAAATTTCGCCATGGCACGTGAGCCCTCTCAGGGCAATGTTTTGTCGATGTTCGGAGGTTATGGGATCGGACTTGGTTATATGTCAATAATAGGGCCCCTGAAAATGGGATTCATGCAGGGTTTCACCGACAGTGAACGGTATTTCAGATCGCTTAAGGGATACTTCAGCATAGGCTTTAACTTTTAAAACCACCATTGCCAGCAAAAATTTCCGGCTGACAAATGACAAAGGCAACAATCTTTTAAGTGGCATCAGTTTAAACCAATCGGCCTGATTGTTGTATTAAGTTATTAGAGAAAATTTGCTTTCAGGAATAATTTGAAGATTTTAAGCCGTGAACTCCAACAAAATAATATTGCAACACAAGGTAGTCTGTAAGCTCATATCAGAGAAAAAGATAAAACAAAGCCTTGATATTCTTGAAGATATGATATCAGTTTCATCTCTTGGAGATCTCCGTGATGAGTACAATGATATCGTAATGACATACAGGAATATGCTCTCATATACTATTGAAGGCATTAATGATCCTGAAAGACCTAAAGTATATCTGAAGCTGATTCAGTCAATTCTTCGCCTGGCTGACCGCTTGCGGCAGGACATTCTGTCACATTATTCAGGATGGCATACATACTGGATGATGCAACAGACCATGAAAGAACAAAAAATTGCAGGGAAAAGCCTTATTGAAACAGTCGATGATCTGATGTTCAAACCAGAGCTTGATGAGTGGCTGAAACTGACAGAAGAGATAAATCCTGATCCGGAATCGGAACTGGCTGTCAAACACAGGCAGCTGATAAGCAAAATATTCAATCATTTATGGCTTACAGATTATTTTGGCGATGCAGAAAACAGCCTTATCAGAATAATAATGGATTCCGGCAAATTCAGGTGGTACGAAAAATCCATTTTTGTCAGTGCGATATCACTTAGCTCCTTCAGAACCTTTCAGGCTGAGAAGTTGTTCCGTCTTATCGATTTTTACAGATCAGGCGAGGAAAAGGTGATGGAAAGGGCTCTTACCGGATTGATTTTCAGTCTTTACTATTACAACAACAGAATACTGCATTACCCCGAAATAACTTCCATGATCACAAAACTGGGGAAAGACAGGAATTTCAGGGAGCATACCAGGCTGATAGTGCTACAGATTATAAGATCAAGGGAAACTGAAGACCTAAGCAGGAAGCTTCATGAAGAGATACTTCCCAAAGTTGCAAAGCTGAAGCCGAGGATTGAGGAAAAGCTTGATCTTGATAATATCCTGCCTGGTGATCAATATGGAGAAAAGAACCCCGACTGGTCGGATATGTTCAAGGGCTCAGAGGATATATTCCGTACGATGGAAGAGTTGACTAAACTGCAGATGGAAGGAGCTGACGTATATATGTCGGCATTTTCCAATCTGAAACATTTTGACTTCTTCAAGGATTTCAAGAACTGGTTCATGCCATTTTATCCTGATCATGAGGTCATTAATGAGATTTTCCATGACGAGGTTCTCGGACCCGGCACAGACGAACTTGCTGAAGCCCTTTATAAAACGCCGTTCATCTGCAATTCTGACAAGTATTCTCTTATTCTGAACCTGAAATATCTACCGTCATCACAGAAGACAATGATGCTAAAGGTATTCCGGCTGGAGCTCGACGGGCTTCAACAGCTCGAGGACGGGGAGACAGAGACAGATCCATACAGGAACTTCAGGACAAATGTAACCCAGTATGTTCAGGACATTTACAGGTTTTTTAAACTCTCGCCATACAGAAAAGAATTTGAAGATCTCTTTTCAGGAAAGCTCGACATATATAATTCAGAATTTTTCAGGTTGACCGGCAATGCCGGAGAGGCTGAAGCAGGGCTGGCAGATTATTTCTTCAGCAAGAACTATTACAAGGATGCCCTCGAATTGTTTCTGCGTCATATAAAAGACAAACCTGATGATTCGCAGCTTTATGAAAAAATAGCATTTTGCTACCAGCAGGAAGATAATTATGATGAAGCCCTTAAATATTACCAGAGAGCTGAACTTATTGAAAGGAAAGTATGGACGCTTAAGAAAATCGGATTATGCCTGCGCCGTCTGGGAAGGAAAGAAGAGGCTCTCGATTATTATCTGCAGGCAGGGACAATGGATCCGGATGATATCCAGACAATAATCATGACAGGGCATTGTTACCTTGACCTTCATGATTATGAAACTGCCCTTAAGTATTATTTCAGGGTTGAATACAATGATCCTGGTAATCTTAAGATACTCAGACCAATCGCTTTCTGTTATTTTGCCCTTGGCAGGTTCGGTGATTCTGAAAAATACTATGAGAGACTGTCAACAGGCAAAATGAACGCCCATGACTATATTAATAAAGGGCATCTTTCATTATGCCAGGGTAAAAGGAAGGAAGCAGTCGATTTTTACAGGCTTGGCATAGGAAGCGGCCAGGTTTCACTGGCTGAGTTCATGAAGATCTTTGAAGAAGACCGTCCCCTGTTGCTTTCACTTGGGGTCAATGAAGAAGATCTGCCTATATTGCTGGATTATCTGTTATTTACCTCGGGTTGACCCGGAAGTATCGCCCTCATTGAAAGGAGGCGGAGGAGGTCCCTGGAAATCCCGCCCTTCCTCTCCATGGCGCATGGATCCCGGGCGGTTGTTCCTGTAATTTAAAGTGTCATTTTTCCGTCTTTCACGTTCCTGCCTCATCATTTCCTGGCGTTTTTCATCCATCTGTTTCAGCCTTGCAATCTGTTCCTTTGTAAGATTCGAGTCAAGTTCCTTTCTCATGGCTTTTCTGTTAGCCTCAAATTCTTTCCTGAAATTGCTTTGAGTTTCGCTGTTAAGGCGGGCATACTTGTCGAGTATCTGATCAATCTTTATTTTCTGGCTTTCGTCAGGCTGGATTATCTTATAGAAACCTTCACGGAAACGTTCCTCCGAGGCATACATCCTCACAGGCCTCAGCCTGTGCAGTCTTACCTGGGCAGAGGTCAGCATGCCGAGGAGAAATCCGACAATAAGGGTTATAATCCCTAGAATTATGGTGCGAGTTTTCATAATAGAATCAATATCCGGTTAAAAGACATGTTATTGTTTCATCATAATTATTTCCAAGCCCAAGAAAGGAATCTATCGAAAATGATCCTTCCATTATGAATATTGAAATAAGCAATATTGCGATGGCTGCAACTCCGGTAAGTGCAAGCCTGTAAAAGACAAAATTCAGGTCTTTTACAAATTCAACTTTTCTGACAACAGCAGAACCTGATGAATAGATCCTGCCGAGAACTCTATCACCGAATCCATCGCGGAATTTATATTCAGCGCCGGTCTCTTCTATCTCCCGCGATAGTTCCCGTGGATCGGCTTCCAGGTCAAGAGATTTTAATATTAATAATTTAAGATCTGCAGATTTCATATCGTCATATCTTTTTTAAAATATTTTTTATTTGTTCCTGTGCCCTTGAGAGCCGCGAGAGAACTGTTCCAAGAGGAAGATCCAGAATTTCGGCTGTCTCCTTTGTTGAATACCCCTGCAGCATTCTCATTGCCACAATTACACGAAATTTCGGATCCAGATTCATGAGAGCCTTGTTCACGAGTTCGGCAGCATCACGCCTCTCCTGATTGTCATGATCAGGAATCTCAATTTCATGCATTTCATCGTTCCCCTTATGGGAAAACATTGAAAAGAACCTTTTTCTTCTTTTTATCTCATTCAGAGTAAGGTTTACAGCAATCTTCTGAATATATGTTGAAAGCTTTGCCTCTCCTCTGAAATCTGAAAGAGAATAGAACAGTTTTACAAAAACCTCCTGCCCTATATCTTCCGCGTACACTGAATCCCCCAGCATCCCTTTGACAGTTCTGGCAACCATATTCTGATAACGGGACACTATCTCTCCGAAAGCTCTCTTATCTCCATCCAGCGTTGCCCTTACAAGTTCCTCATCACTGGTCTGCCTGTACGATTCTTTAATCATACGCTAATTAGACAATTAATATTGCGTTTATATTCCCCTTTGTTAATTTTTGTTAACAATTCATATGATCTGACATTACGGAACAGGAAATCAATCCTTCTCAGTGAACGGCGTAATTGCTGCCACCGACAAGTTCCAGCTCGTAATTATTTGAATATCTGATCAGATACAATTTATGATTTTCAAATCCGTCATTAAGATCATTTCGCCTGAAATCAAATTCCGTATGAAGAAGATCCGGATTATGTATTTCCGGATGTGTAAGAAATTCCCTGCCGTGTAATGCCATTCCCGAAAGGAAGTAATATAAAATATCATATCCCTGCCATGCATAGCTTATTTCGGAAGGTTCGGTAAGGAATTTTCTTCTGAAGACAGAATTAAACCGCTTCACATCAGGAGCAGAATAATCTATCCAGTATGGAGAATATATCATAAGTCCAAGGTCAAAACAGATCTTATGGTCAATATTATCAAGGTATCTCATGGCCGGATAGCCGAAAACATTTATATTATACTTCCTTGCAAGGGCATGAATGTCAGTAATTGACTCGCTCATAACAGGGGAATCCTCGGATGCAATAATCACGACATTCCCTGTTTTGTCGGAAAGAGAATAGGCGAGCCTGTTGACTGAATCCTTTCTCAGGGATGATCGGCTCATGAAATACATGGTCCTGATTCTTATATCCTCTCCGGGAAGCACCGAAGCGAGCTCATCAGCAATCAGATTGCGAAGTTTCGCGACTTCGGCTGATTCTTTTTCAAGTTGAGACTGAATAAGAACAATATTCCTGTTATAATACTCTTTAAGCTTTTCTGCTATCGCAGACTGTGCAATATCAATTGAAGGAACAGACATGAAAAGCGTTGGATTGTTCCGGAGAACCAGGTTGTTCCCAAGCTGGACCGGAGACACAATTGGTATTCCGCGGCTTCCGGCATACTCAGCGAAAAATGACAGTATTTCTGAATGCACAGGTCCAATTATCAGATCCATTCCGTCAAGCTTTCCCGAGTTTATAAGTCTTCTTGCACCAATGGAATCTGCTCCGACATCGAATACATTCATTCTTATATTCAGACCCAGAGTCCTCAAAGTGTCGGCTGCAAGCAGCATTCCCTCATACATTTCCACAAAGCCGAGGCTTCTGGGAAAGATCCAGTCGTCTGACCGGTTTATTTCCCTGTAGATCTTTTTACCCTTTACTGACTTTGAGGAATCGATCTCGCTGCGTTTTGCATTTTCCGAAAGATAAAAGGGAAGTAAAACTGCAACATTGAAAGAACCTTGCAAATCAGAAACAGAAGTATAACCCGATGGCCTTTTCTTATATTCGGCCTCCTGAACAGGTAATTCCGGTGTTTCTTCAACAATTTCCGGAATAACAACCTTTTGCGGAACAGGCTTCTTGCCGGGGATCTTAAGATAGTCGCCAACCTGCGGGAAACGTGTATCGCCATTGGCTCTTCTGAGTTCCCTGACGGTAATTCCGTACTGACGTGAAATCGAATACATGGTTTCTCCCCTTGAAACCTTGTGGTAATAGGCATTGGGATCCTGGCCAGGAATAGTCTGTGTTACCTGAGATTCCTTTTTCCTGGGAATGGCAATTTCAAATCCGACAGGAAGCTTGCTTATATCCACTCCGGGATTGCTATTTATTAATTCTTCTTCTGTTACATCATAGGTTTTTGAAAGACGATATATAGTCTCTCCGGGTTGAAGTATATGATAGATATATTTCGTTTCATCCTTAAAAACTGCCGGTAATGGCGGCTGCTGTGATACAGGCGCGGTATCGACCATGCTGACTTTTATCCTGAGGCTCTGTCCGTCTTTCAGTCCGGCAGCTATTTCAGGATTTTCCTTTAAGAGCTCTTCTGTAGTTATACCATATGCTTTTGATATTGAATAAGCTGTTTCACCTTTCTTTACCAGATGCAGGTAGTAAGGTATCCCTGAGATGATAATCCTGTCGCGCGATCTTTCAACAGTAACCTGCGACAGGGCTGATGGAGCTGTCACAAGCAGCAGAAAAAATATTATTATTGTTTTATTTTTCAATAGCCTGTTCATTTCATTTATTTGAGGGTTTCCAGGAATTTAAGACAGTTGCTTTCAATCCGTTTCCTGACGTCTGATATGTCATCCCTTACAAATTTCTCCCCGGTTATGTTTTCATAAAGTTCAATATACCGCTCAGAAACCTGTCTGACAAATTCATCGCTCATATGGGGGACCTTCTGTCCTTCCTTTCCCTGGAATCCGTTCTCCATGAGCCATTCCCTGACAAATTCCTTCGATAACTGCTTTTGCGGCAATCCTTTATCGAATCTGTCCTGATATTCATCAGCATAAAAATACCTGGAAGAATCAGGAGTATTGATTTCATCGATAAGCATAATCTTTCCGTCGAGATTGCCAAACTCATATTTGGTATCAACAAGAATCAGACCATGCCGGGCAGCAATTTCTGACCCTCTCATGAATACATCCATTGTATATTTCTCGATAATGGCATATTCTTCTTCCGGGATAAGTCCGCTTTTTATTATCTCTTCCCTTGAAATATCCTCGTCGTGGCTGCCATGCCCGGCCTTGGTCGTGGGAGTGATAATAGGAACCGGAAATTTCTGATGTTCCTTCATTCCATCAGGAATCTTTATGCCACATATCTCCCTTGCCCCCGCCTTGTAAGTCCTCCAGGAACTTCCGGTCAGGTAAGCCCTTACGATCATTTCAACAGGGTATGGCTTGCATCTGTAACCAACTGTAACAGTTGGATCTGGTGTTGCAATTTTCCAGTTCGGGACAAGATCGCTTGTCGCATCAAGGAATTTGGCGGCTATCTGATTAAGAACCTGGCCCTTGTACGGAATGCCCCTGGGAAGAACCACATCAAAAGCAGAAATCCTGTCTGATACTATCATCAGAAGGTACTTGTCATTGATATTATAAACATCCCTCACTTTTCCCTTGTAAATACCTTTCTGTCCCGGGAAGCTGAAATCGGAATATTGAATTGTAGTATCCATATTATTACGTATTTCCTTTCTGCAATTTTAATTTTATTTATAAACCTTCATTCATTTTTTACGGTATCCGGCTTTCTTTTATTGAAGAAACTGATGTATCCTTCCCGTTGTTTTCTTCCTGTTCATATGCTTTTACTATCCTCCTTACAAGCTTGTGTCTGACAATATCTCTTTCATCAAATCTGATAATGGATATCCCCTCTATATCGGCAAGTATCCTCATTGCCTGAAGCAGACCTGATTCTGATCTTTTTGGAAGGTCAATCTGTGTTGTGTCGCCGGTCATTATGAATTTGGAATTTATACCCATGCGTGTCAGGAACATCTTCAGCTGACTGACAGTTGCATTCTGGGCCTCATCGAGTATCACGAAAGCATTCTCAAGAGTTCTGCCCCTCATAAAGGCAAGAGGTGCTATCTGTACAGTACCATCCTCCATTAAAGTTTCAAGCTTTTTGAATGGTATCATATCATGCAGTGCATCGTAAAGGGGCTGCAAATAGGGATCAAGTTTTTCCTTCATATCTCCCGGGAGGAAGCCCAGCCTCTCCCCCGCCTCTACTGCCGGCCGCGCCAGGATAATCTTCTTCACCTCCCTTTCCTTAAGCGCCCTGACCGCCAGGGCAATTGAGGTATATGTCTTTCCCGTGCCGGCCGGACCCTCAGCAATTATAAGGTCATTCTTTTTATAATCATTTACCAGCAAAACCTGGTTTACAGTTCGTGCCCTTACAGGTTTTCCGCTGGTCCCGAAAACAATTACATGTTCAAATTCGCCATTTGAGGCGCTTTTCATATGTCCGGCATCGAAGAAATATTTCTCGAGATCATCTTCTTCAAGCCGGTGATATTTCTGATAATATTCAACAATTTCATTGAACCTTTCGGCAAAAATGGCTATTTCAGCCTCTTCGCCGATGCATTTCAGCTCATTGCCCCTTGCAACAATTTTGATTTTGGGAAAGAAGCCCCGGATTTTATCGAGCAGCGAATTATTTGTACCATAAAAGATTACAGGGTCAATATCCTCAAGAAATAATACTATCTCTGTCATTAAATCCTTTAAAAAATAAATAAATCCTCCCTGTTAACAACATTTGCCGGATAGCCCCGGCCCGGTGTAAAAAAAGATCTGCCGGCATCTGCAAAGTAAGCTTATTTTTTCTTTAGAAGATTATCTTTGTCGTAAGTTTTTTCCCATGGCTGTTATCACACTTACAACTGAATGGAGGGCTGATGATATCTACAACGGCATCATCAAGGGTAAACTCTGCAGCCTGTGTCCCGGGGCAATCATAATCGACAATGCTTCAGGTATTTTGCCTTTTGATATTTCCCATGCAGCATTTGTCATCCGGAACACTTACAACAACTATCCCAAAGGATCGGTTCACATTATCTGCGTCCACTCTGAATCAGGGAACGGAGCAAGGTATCTGATAGTCAGGGCCAGGGATCAATTCTTCATCGGGACTGATAACGGGATATTCAATCTCATCCTCAATTCCGATCCTGATGAAATAGTCAGTATCGATGCCGGGGGAAAAACAGATGAGCTTGAGATTTTTGCAAATGCTGCTGCAGGTCTGTATTCAGGAAAGAAGCCTTCACAACTTGGGGAGACCGTAAACAGCATTACTGAAAGGATGCCTTTAAGAGCGACTATCGACAAAGATGTAATTATAGGCAGCATTATTTTTATTGATTCTTACGGTAATGCAATATCCAACATTACCAGAGAGGTTTTTTACAGGGTCTTTGAAAACAGGGGATTCAGGATCTCGATTCAAAGCAATAAAAATTATACCGAACAAATATCTCGATCGTACGGAGATGTTGCGGTAGGAGATCTCCTGGCAAGATTCAATTCCCTCGACCTGCTGGAGATTTCCATAAACGGCGCCAATGTGTCTGAGCTTCTCAGCATCGAAACAGGCTCATCAGTGAGGGTTGATTCAACTGATAAAGCTGCGCCTGCAAACCGATTATTTTAATATTCTGCAAAAATGACAGATAAGGAAAGAAGCTGTGAGGAGTTTAAAAGACTCCTGGATATTATTGATGAACTGCGAGACAAATGTCCGTGGGACAGGGAACAAACCAATGAAAGTCTGAGAAAACTTACCATCGAAGAGACGTATGAGCTGGCAGATGCAATTTTCTCGGGAGATGACAATGGCATAAGGAATGAACTCGGAGATCTGATGTTGCACATAGTCTTTTATGCAAAAATAGGATCTGAAAAAAATCAGTTTTCAATGTCTGATGTTCTGAAGGGGATAAACGAAAAACTGATCTACAGGCATCCGCATGTTTTTGGTGATGTTAAAGTTTCTGGATCCTCTGAAGTTGAAACAAACTGGGAGCATCTCAAGATAAGGGAAAATTCGGAATACAAGCCTGTTCTTTCCGGCGTGCCATCATCACTGCCGGCTGTTGTCAAGGCAAACAGGATACAGGAAAAAGTACGTGGTGTGGGATTCGACTGGGAAGTTCGCGATCAGATATGGGATAAAGTCATGGAAGAATTAAATGAGCTTAAAACAGAAATCCAAAACCGCGATACGGCAAAGATAGAGGAAGAGCTTGGAGATGTCATGTTTTCGCTGATCAATGCTTCAAGATTATACGGAATTGACCCCGAGGCAGCGCTTGAAAAAACCAACAGGAAATTCATTAAACGTTTCAATTTTCTTGAAAAAGAGACCATTTCAAAAGGCATCTCACTCCATGACATGACACTTGATGAGATGAATGAAATCTGGGAAAGGGCAAAAAAGGAAGATCTTCAATGAATTCCCTGATCGCTCAGGCAAATATGTAGCTCAAAAGCTGGTAGATTATTTTGGCTGCAACAAAATCCGGTGCCTTGTTATATTGGGAAGGGCACAGTTCAACCACATCGAAGCCCACAATATTCCGTTTTGCAGCAACCTCCTTAAGGAAAAGCATAATATCGTGGTATTCAGGTCCCCCTGGCTCCGGAGTTCCCGTTGATGGTATCAGTGAGGGATCAAATACATCCAGATCGATAGTTACATAAACATTATTGCCTGTCTTATCAATAGCCCCGGTGTATAAGGATTTGTCACTGAGAAGCTGATGGGCGTAAAATATCCTTTCGCTGTCGGCATAGGGAAGCTCTCCCACTGACATGCTTCGGATCCCCACCTGAACGATTTGGGCAAACTCCCTTATTCTTGCCATGACGCAGGCATGATTGTTTTCGGATCCTTCATATTCCTGCCTCAGATCAGCATGCGCATCAAGCTGAAGGACAGTCAGATCATCGTAATAATCAGCAAACGCCCTGGCAGCTCCGATACTGACAGTATGGTTTCCTCCGATAACAACAGGGAATTTATCGTCGTGCAGCAGGGCAATGACTCTATCATGTACGGATTTTACAAGCAGTTCAGGAGAACCTTTTTCATTTACAGGGCCGACAGTGTGGATACCTTTAAGGTGGGCTTCAGTTCCGGTTTCAACATCATAGAATTCGAGGTTGACTGAAGCTTCCATGATTGCATCAGGTCCTTTGTCAGCTCCTTTCATCCAGGTGCTTGTCTCGTCGTATGGAACGGGAAGAATAATGATTTTTGAAGCAGAATAATCATATACTACTTCACTGCCGCCAAAATTCATAGCTATGGTTTTATCTGCCCTGCAACTATTTCCCGGGCTCTGATGTACTTTTTCTGGTTTTCTTTCCGGCAACCGGTTTTTCTTCAGCAACTTTTTCCTTTTGTTCCTGTTCATCATTTTTTTCCGGCTCATCAGGGATCAGCAT
>JAAYUS010000077.1 GCA_012517605.1 Bacteroidales bacterium | reverse complement strand
TGAACACGAATTAAAAGAGTTGTGAGGTTTGGAAGGGGATATGGCATCTTTTATTATTTTTGATTGATGAAACTTATTGCAGAAAGCGGAGGAACAAAGACTCAATGGTGTGCTGTTTCTGTGGAAACTGAATCTGAGATCATCTCAACCGCCGGACTGAATCCCAATTTCGTTTCAGAAGACGATTTCAGAAGGATACTTTCCTCCGAAGTGCTGCCGGCCCTCAATTATCCGGCTATATCGGAAGTATGGTTTTATGGTGCGGGCTGTGCCGGAAAAGCAATGGAAGATAAGGTCAGGAATGCGATCAGAAAGGTTTTGCCCGATTCCGATATCAATGTAAACTCCGACCTCACGGGTGCAGCAAGGGGATTGCTGGGGAATAAAAAAGGATATATCTGTATGATCGGGACAGGCTCCAATTCAGGTTATTACGACGGTAAAACCATTACAGCCAATGTGCCTCCCCTGGGATTTATCCTTGGCGATGAAGGAAGCGGGGCTTATCTTGGCAAACGGCTGCTGGCCGATCATCTGCGGGGCATAATGCCTTCCGGATTGTCAGAGGAGTTCAGGAAAAAATACGGCGCCGAAAAGGATGATATCGTAAGCCATGTCTACAGAGGAGTCTTTCCAAGCCGTTTCATAGGTGAATTCGTGAAGTTTCTTAAGGAAAACATATCTGAACCATACTGCAGCGAACTGGTGAAATCTTCTTTTGAGGAATATGTCAGACGAAACCTCATGCTCTATGACATCAAGGAAGAAACCGATATTGCCGTAACCGGTTCTGTTGCATGGCATTTCAGGGATATACTCGAAGAAGTGCTGAGGATGCACGGTTTCAGAATAACCTTAATAGAGAAGGGACCGGTTGAGGGGCTGATAAGGTATCATAGGATGGTTGAAGGGTTGAAGGGTTGAAGGGTTGAAGAGTTGAAGAGTTGAAGGGTTGAAGAGTTGAAGGGTTGAAGGGTTGAAGGGTTGAAGGATTGAAGGGTTGAAGGGTTGAAGGGTTGAAGGGTTGAAGAGTTGAAGGGTTGAAGGGTTGAAGGGTTGAAGGGTTGAAGGGTTGAAGGGTTGAAGGGTTGAAGGGTTGAAGGGTTGAAAAGCTTATTTGGTGAGGGGTACGGGGTACGGGAAACGCCAGTAACATGCAACATGCACCATGCACCATGCACTATGCAACATGCAACATGCAACAAAAATATTTTAACATGATAAGCATTACAGAATCAGAATCATTATATCACGACCTTGAGAAAAAGAGTGTACGGGAACTTCTCGAATCAATTAACAACGAGGACCAGAAAGTCCCATTAATAGTAAGGGAAGCAATTCCACAGATCGAAAAGCTTGTTGAAGCAATTGTCGCCAGGATGAAAAAGGGAGGACGACTTTTCTATATCGGAGCAGGGACAAGCGGGAGACTCGGCATAGTTGATGCCTCGGAGATACCCCCTACATTTGGTCTCGATCACGGATTCGTAATCGGGCTTATCGCCGGAGGCGACGGAGCAATAAGAAAAGCGGTCGAAATGGCTGAAGACAATGAAGAACTGGGATGGAAAGACATACTTGCATTCAACCCGACACCCCTCGATACAGTGGTAGGCATTGCTGCATCGGGAACCACTCCGTATGTCGCAGGAGCACTTAAAAGGGCAAGGGACAACGGACTATTCACGGGGGCAATAACGTGCAACACGGGAACTCCTGTTGCCGCTCAGGCAGATGTTGCAATAGAAGTCGTAACGGGACCGGAATTCGTTACGGGAAGTACAAGGATGAAGGCAGGAACAGCACAGAAGCTTGTCCTTAATATGATAACCACAACCACCATGATCAGGCTGGGAAGGGTAAAGGGGAACAAAATGGTGAACATGCAGCTCACGAACCAGAAACTTATCCGTCGCGGCATTAAAATGATATCGGATGAACTGGGCCTCGATCCCGAAACCTCAAGAAAGCTGCTCCTCCTGCACGGATCAGTGAAGAAGGCGCTGGATGCATATAACGAAGGCAGCAGGCAGAAGTTGGAGAAGTAGTCAGTATTGCTCAGGAATAAAAGTCAGTAGTTTGGTTTAACCCCTTCTAAAAACAGACTTAAAGTGATGAATTATAATATACTTTGATGGTGAATAATCCTAAACCGATGAATACTGATCCTGTAACAGAAGGGCTGCTTCAGAGACATCCCGGGCTTTCAGCTGTCATGAATTCAATTTCCCGCGCGGCAGGAATGATGATCTCCTGCTATTCTTCAGGCGGTAAGATTTTGCTTTGCGGCAACGGAGGAAGCAGTTCCGATGCGGAACATGTAACAGGAGAGCTGATGAAGACCTTTGAACTTCCCAGACCTCTTGACGACAGCCTGAAGCAAAGACTTGAAGAAATCGGCGGCGCCCATGGTAAAATGCTGGGATCAAAGCTGGAACATGCCCTGCCGGCAATATGCCTGTCATCCCAGACTGCACTTACCTCGGCAATAGCCAACGACATTGGAAATGATATGGTCTATGCGCAGCAGATAATAGGATATGGCAACGAAAATGATATTCTGATCGCAATAAGTACATCAGGGAATTCTCCAAACGTTGTAAATGCGTGCATTACCGCAAAGGCTTTGAATATGACTGTCATAGGACTGACCGGCGAATCAGGGGGAAAAATCAGGCGATTCTGTGATATCCTCCTCAATGTTCCTGAAAGCAATACTGCCCTTGTCCAGGAACTTCATCTGCCTGTGCTGCACACTCTGTGCAGGTTAGTGGAAAATCACTTCTATGGAAAATAAAACATTCGGTCTATGAAACCTGAAATATTAAAGGAACTGCTACAAAAGATCTCTGAAGTAAAAATAGCTGTGATAGGCGATTTCTGTCTTGATGCTTACTGGTTCGTTGACAAAGCGCTCAGCGAAATATCGATCGAAACCGGCCGTCCGACTGAACCCGTAAAATATCAGAAATATTCTCCCGGTGGAGCCGGTAATGTAACAAACAACCTGGCAGCCCTCGGAATTAAGGATATCAGGGCATTTGGCGTCATCGGTGATGATCCGTTCGGTACTGAAATGATCAGGATATTGGAACAGACAGGCATTAACACCCGTAATATGCTTGTCCAGAAGAATAACTGGTCGACCCATGTCTATATAAAACCACATGTTGGTGACGAAGAGCAGAACAGGGTCGATTTCGGAAATTACAACAGGCTCGATAATGCTACGGCCGACCAGCTTATAAATAATCTGAAAAAAGAAGCCGGGGAAGTCGATCTCGTGATAATCAACCAGCAGGTCCTCTCGGGCATTCACACACCATATCTGAGGAAAATACTTGTGGATGTGATTAATCACTGGCCCGAAAAAGTCTTTATTGCCGACAGCCGCAATTACAGCGACGATTACAATGGGGCCTGCAGGAAAATGAATGATATAGAGGCATTAAGACTGTGCAGGATAGCAAAGGAATCCGGTGAGGAAGTATCCTGCACTGAAATAGGCAAGGCGGCAGAAAGACTCTATGAACGGTATCGCAGGCCGGTCTTTATTACAAGGGGAAGCCGCGGTTCACTTGTTACGGATGCAAACGGCAGTCTCGAAATAAACGGGCTGATGATATTGTCACGGACAGACACAGTAGGTGCAGGCGACAGCTATCTGGCGGGGATATCAGCAGCGATCGCAGCAGGATACTCCCTTGAAACGGCAGCTGAGCTGGGGACTTTTGTCGCAGGAGTAACAATACAGAAGCTTTTCACGACCGGGACCGCATCTCCTGAAGAGATCCTTAAGATAGGCACTGATCCTGATTATGTCTACAATCCGGATCTTGCCGACGACATAAGGCAGGCTGTGTATTTCAGCAATAGTGAGACAGAGATAATCCGCAGACTGCCCGGTACGCCCCGGATCAGATATGCTATTTTCGACAACGATGGTACTTTATCGACCCTCCGTGAAGGCTGGGAACAGATAATGGCCCCGGTGATGATAAAAGCCGTTATGGGTGACAGATACGATGATGCTGACAGGTCACTTTATATGAGGGTAAAAACTGCCGTACTTGATCTTATCGACAAGACGACCGGCATTCAGACACTCAGACAGATGAAGCTTCTTATTGATCTTGTAAGGGATTTTGACCTTGTACCAGAGGACCAGATCCTCGACGAGCATGGTTATAAGCAGATATACAACGAAGAACTCATGAAGATGGTCAGACAGCGGGAAAGCAAGCTGAATAAAAGGGAACTTAGTGTTAATGATTTAACAATCAAAGGATCTGTTGACTTCCTTAAACTTCTGCATGATAAAGGCATTAAGCTATATCTTACAAGCGGCACAGATGAAGCAGATGTAAAACATGAAGCCTCCATTCTTGGTTATGATCATTTTTTCGAGGGAAGGATCTATGGCGCTACGGGGGATATCAGGAAGGAAGCAAAAAAAGATGTTCTCGACAGGCTGTTGAAGCAGATTGGAAATTCGGAAACCTCCTCGATAGTCACTTTCGGTGATGGTCCGGTCGAGATAAGGGAAACACACAAGCACGGGGGCATTACTGTGGGAGTTGCTACAAATGAGCTTCGCAGGTTCGGACTCAATGAGTCAAAACGAAGCAGGCTCATAAAGGCCGGGGCCGGATTTATAATCCCCGATTTTTCGTCCCCTGCAGGATTGCTTGAATTACTAAATATAAGATAATGTCTCATCCACAGTTCGACAGAAACAAACTTCTGATCCGCAGCCTCAGTGAAAGGAAGAACCAGGTTTCAATAAGGGAAAAGCAGGTTCCGCTTACCTACAGGCCCAAAGATCTGCCTGATGCAGGCAGGGAAATCATCAGACTGACTGCAGAAAAAATCGCCGGTGCAAGGAGTAATGGAAGATCCGTCATACTGGCTTTTGGGGCACATTCAATAAAAAATGGTCTCGGCCCCTTACTTTCAGAACTCATAAAGGAAGGCTGGATAACACACCTGGCAACGAACGGAGCAGGAATAATACATGACTGGGAATTTGCTTTTCAGGGATTTACAGGTGAAAGCGTCAGGGAGAATGTCACAAAGGGGCAGTTCGGAATATGGGAGGAAACAGGCAGGTTTATCAATCTTGCGATAATCTGCGGGGCTTATGAAGGACTTGGATACGGAGAGTCAATTGGGAAGATGATCTCACAGGAGGGACTTCATATTCCCGGCAGGGATCAGCTTCTGAGAGAAATACGATCTGGGATTGAAAAAGATCCGCGACATGCTGCCGCTGCAACAGACCTTTACGATACAATAAGCAAATACGATATTTCTCCGGGGTTTATGAAGATCCCTCATCCCTTTAAAGAATATTCTGTGCAGTGCAGGGCATACGACCTTAAGATCCCTTTCACCGGACATCCGATGATCGGCCACGATATCATCTATAACCATCCTCTCAATAACGGAGCGGCTATCGGGAGAACAGCATTGACCGACTTCCTTTGCTTTACAAAAAGCGTCAGCATGCTTGAGGGCGGTGTTTATCTTTCAGTCGGATCAGCGGTTATGTCGCCGATGATATTTGAAAAAGCCCTGTCGATGAGCCAGAATGTTGAATTACAGAACGGCAGACATATTGAAAATCATTTCATGGTAGTTGCCGATATTGCTGAAAACAGATGGGACTGGAATAAAAACGGGGAACCGCCTGCAGATAATCCGGCTTATTATCTGAGATACTGCAAGACCTTCAGCAGGATGGGAGGCGAAATGCATTATCTCCAGGCTGACAACAGGGATTTTCTGGCTGAATTATTTCATCTTCTGTCTGATAAAGCTTCCTTGTAAGGTCACTTCAGCCAGAGAAGGATGGCAACAGTTACAGCAGTAAGTATAACCAGGTGAAGCCGCCAGTCGGTAATGCCTTTGAAAGCAGCCAGACCTTTTGAATAATCTATTGTTGTCCGTTCAAGCTTGCCGGCATCTGTTTTTTCAGTGAATGCAGAAACCATGAACAATACTCCCGTGATCAGCAATTCTGCCCACAGTCCGCGATAACCAAAATTCAGCGTCAGCTTGTGATGAAGAAAAGGGAAGACCGTCTTTCCGGTTTCCGGTCCCAGCATCTGGTCGATTACAAAAACTGTGGCAATTACAATTCCTGTCAATACTGATGCTGCTGCGCCCTTGTATGTGACCTTTTTGCTTATTATGCCGAAAAGGATCGCGGGGAAAACCGGCACAACAAGATAGGCGGATATCGTCTGCAGATATTTATATAATCCTTCCTCGTTTTTATAAACCATATAGGCAGCAGCGAACCCGAGAAGGATAACTGCCACAATAACATAACGGCCAAGGAGAACCTGTTTTTTCTCCGGAATATCAGGCTTGAATTCGACTATGAAATCCCTTACAACAAGTGTTGAGACAGAGTTAAGAACGCCTATCAGCGATGTAATAAGTGCGGCCAGCAGCGACGCCATCATTAGTCCCCTTAATCCGGTCGGCAGAAGCTTGTTGAGCAGCAATACAAATGTCTGCCTGGTGTCATCGCCCTGCAGTTCTCCGGGGAACAATGCAAATGCAATGACTCCGGGAAGGGCAAAAATAAAGACAGGCAGGAGTTTAAGCAGTGTTGCGAACATGGCGCCCCAACGTGCATGGTTCAGATTTGGCGCCGCCAGTACCCTCTGAACATTTACCTGATCCATCCCCCAGTAAAACACCCCGGCATAAAATGCTGTGGCAAGTATTCCCCAGAACGGATAAACCGGATCATCAAAGGGTTTTGCTATCGACATCATCTGAGGGGCCTTTTCCATAAGTCCGTTCCATCCTCCAACCTTGTCAAGACCGAAGATCAGCATGACCACCGAACCGGTTATCATGATTATCACCTGAATGGAATCGGTGTATGCGACAGCCGTGAATCCGCCTATTATTGTAAAAACAGCAACTATGATCCCGATATAAAAGATGGTAGGCATTATTTCCCATCCCATAATGCTCCGGAGCACAAGGGCGCCAGCAAAAAGGGTGAAAGCCAGCTTGGTCATCACACTTATGATCAGCATAAGTCCTGAAAAGAATGTCCTTGCCCGTCGGTTGTATCTTATCTCAAGGAATTCTGGTATGGTGAACAGCTTGTTTTTCATGTAATAGGGGAAGAGTATCGAGCAGGCAACACCGAGTGTTATCACTGTCGTCAGTTCCACAAGGCCTGCCGACAGGCCATACCTGTAACTGTCGCCCGAAAGGCCCACAAGATGTTCGGCCCCTATATTTGTTGCAAAAAGGGAAGCTCCTACTATCGGCCATTTGATTGATCTCCCGCCCAGGAAGAAACCTGAACTGTCGCGGCCTGACTTTTTACGGTACGACATATAAATGCCATAACCCAGGCTTGCTCCCATGACAATGATCAGCACTATCCAGTCGGGAGCCGAAAGTGACAATTTCATATTATAATTCTGAAATGATAGTATCGAGCTTCTGCAAGGTCAGTATCATCGACCGGACAGTATGATAATTAATCTTCCATGAATGCCCCATGTGAGTCCAGATGGGTTTCCCGTCGCGTGACATCAGAGGGTACCACTCTCCCACCCCTTTGTTTATCATATAGTCGAAGACAAACCTCTGCACATTTTTAAATGCCTCCAGATATACAGTGTCCCTGAACATAAGATACCCGTCAAGCATTGCTGTCAGTACCTCAGCCTGCTGCCAGAATTCCTTTTCACGGTCGGAAACACCTCCTGAATGGGGACCTTCCACAAAGACTCCTCCGTACTGGGTGTCAATACCGTTGTTTACGGTATGATCGAGAATAGTCCGGAAATCCTTCATGTATGGAGTTTTATCAGCCTTAAGGATATCGAGTGCGTGGTTCAGGAGCCAGGCAAATTCGGCATTATGTCCAAAGCATGTATTGTCGGTGACATTGGCTTTTGTCCCTTCACCTGTAAACCTGTCCCAGCCCCATATTATCTCGAATTTGATCTGCGGCGCAACAGTCCAGTCCCTGAAGAACTGTGGTATCCCGGTCCTGTAAACCGGATGGTTGATCCTGCGCTGCAGGATCTCTATCACCTCATTGAGTTTTCGTTTATGGACATCTTTTCCGGTGCATTCATAAAGAGTGGTAAAGGCTTCCATGAGATGCATGTGGACATCGAGGGTCTTCCGGTCGCCGCCTTCGCTTCCCGGGCCGCGGAGAGTCCAGTCGCGCTCGAACATCTCCCAGTAACCACCGTACATTGTGTCGGTACAATACTTTTGGATCAGATCAAATACCTTTTCTGCATATTCAATCCCTCTTCTGTCGCCTGTTGCAAGCGTATATTCACTCAGTGAATATATGGCAAAGCTGTGGCCGTATATTATTTTCTTGTCGGTCTTCACATTACCCCTGCGGTCCATCATCCAGTAAAAACCCTGGTGTTCGCTGTCCCACATCTTATTAATAATGAAGTCGGCGCCATGACGGGCCAGGGCTTCAAGTTTTCCATCGCCATATCCTGCCCTGTGAGCTGACGAAGCGGTATACAGGCACCTGGTCTGGGCTATAAGTGATTTCTCATCCTCGCCGGTATCATTGCCGTCTTTATCAAAATGAGTAAGATACCCGCCGTTGGTTTTATCCATCATCCTGTTCATCCAGAATGGCAGAAGCTCATTTGCAAGGTGATGATGCACCTCTTCCCTGATCTTAAGTAGTTCTTGCTTTTCCATATTATACTTACATTATAATCTTTTGAAATAACAATACAGGAATTTTATCAAACTACACTTTGCGTTTCTTTGCGTCAGCTTTAGCGGACTCTGCGGTTAATGATTTTTTTACCGCGAAGGGCGCAAAGGTTTGCGCGAAGACTCAAAGAGATATCATAGCTCCATTTTGTCAATTGTCCTGGTATTACCCGCTTCTATTTCATTCATCATTGATGTAACACTTGCATAGCGCCATGTTTTCAGAAACAGCCTTAATATAAAGAGCAGTTGTGAAACAATTAACAGCAAAAACACCCCACCTCCGGTAACAGGCCTCCAGCCCGGAAGCAAAAGCATGACGATCACTCCCAGAATAACCTGTGCCAGGATCAGAAGAAGCATCATCATATATGATTCCCGGAAATTGGAAAAAGCAAAGCTGAAGCCTTTCCCAATGGCGCTGAATGCTGATGCATCTTCATTGGCTGCCTTGAATGCCCTCGAATAATCTGCAACAAGAAGCATCACAGGCAAAAGAAGGAGAAAAACAGAGCCTGCAATAACCATGGTCACAAACTGACTTTTGTCCGATACCGTCTCTGAAAGGCTGACTATCGCTGCAGGAACCACAATGATAAAGAGAAAAGCAATACCGATGATTAGTGTGATAAGCAGTGAAATCAAAAGAAATGCCCCGAAATTTCCTGCACACATACCGAAGAATTCAGAGGAAGAGCATTTCACGGAATCCTTCCTGACATTTCCGAATAGTCCTGCAGTAAGGAATGAATTAAGAAGAAAGCCGGCCAGGAAGGTAAACATTAATCCTGCCGTAAAGAATGACATTATGCTTTTAAATGCAGGACCCAGGTCGGTGAAAGCCTCTATGTTTATCCCGTCAGCCAGTTTCCCGGTGATCATGCTGGCGCCAAAAGCCGTGGTCAGGGAACGGCGCAGGGGGAAAACAAAGACAAGTACCAGGATAAAAATGCAAAACCAGACGATCAGGATACTGTTTTTTGCATTCAGTGTCCACATGAATCCTGATCTCAATGAGCCGGATATTTTCATATTTGGTTACAATAACATGATACTTAAAAAGAACTGGGTGAAGGTCATAATTTTATTTGCTATCCTGTGAAGAGGCGCTTTGGATGGTTCTGTCGTCATAGAATTATTTACATAATCCACATCCATCTTTATTTTGTATTCAGGGTCAATTTTCACCCACACGATCTGTTTGTAGCCCTTATATTCAAAGTCCTTGTACCTTTCTTTACCGTCCCATCGTTCAAGAACTTCATCTCCGTTGTCAAAATGGATGAGAACGTCAACAGGCAGTTTTACTTCGCCAACCCTTTCAAGCTGAGCTTTTGATATATAGAGAGAATCTGTGCTGCTCCAGGCCCTTACTTCCGCATCTGCAGTGTCGGTCTTCCCTTCCGGTTTGCTGTATTTGCTGTTGACTATCCCGCTGACTTTGTAATCGCATATTCCCGTGCCATAAAGTGTCTGATCGAAAAACCAGTTCATGTCGGGACCGAATTCCTGACCATGTTCTTTTCTTACAACATCATTGACGACATTTATGAAATCGCGGCCTGAAGGATGTTTGAATGCCCATCTCCTGTAATATTCGCGGAAAACGTTGTTCATTGTCTCTGTTCCGATAATGCCTTCGAGGGTATGAAGCCATATTGCTGTTTTCTGGTACGACATCATGCCGTAGGTGCCATGGGGGTAATTCCACGAATATTCATTATTGCTCACCAACTGCCGTGAAGGTGATGTAACGTATGAAACACGGGCCGAGGAAACATCAGAAAATTTCAGGAACCTGTGGTCAATCAGGCCCGAATTATTGCCGTAGTATGTATCCATTATTTTCTCTTCCCAGTATGAATTTACGCCCTCATCGAGCCACGGTTCCTCAAATTCATTGCTGGCGAGCATGCCCATGAAATATGCATGTCCGAATTCATGAACAGTCACCATTTCAGGCATGTGAAAGAAGGGCGGGACAAAGTAAGATGAAGAAGATGTAAATAATGTAGTATATTCCATTCCTCCGGCGCCGGCTCCTATGTTCGGGGGATCAACGAATGTAAGGTGAGGCCAGGGATAAGGCCCGACATTCATATCAAGATATTCAAGTGCATGTTTCACTGAGGAAAGCTGACGGCCTGCCTGCTTTACCCTGTCTTTGGGCATAAGCAGCGTGATATTCACATTTTTCCACTTGTCGTTGAACACCGCATAACCCGGCCAGGCAGTCCATGCAAAATCGACAATGTCTTCAGCCCGGTATGTAACGGTTTTCATATTACCATCTGCCTTTTCGGAGATCAGCATTCCTCCCGATCCAACGACATGGCTTGCAGGGAGGGTGATTCTGACATCATAAACACTGTGATTTGAATAGAATTCGGAAGTGGCATGGAACTGGTGGCAGTTCCATCCTCCCTTTGAGGCATATCGCATTCCTGCAGGTTCATAAACCCCGAATTTAGGGAACCACTGGGCAACGAAATAAAAATCACCGCTGTAACCTGTACGTCTTATCCTTGAGGGAAGCTTGGTCTCAAAATTCACATTTATGATCACAGTGTCTCCCGGCATCGCCGGCTGAGGAAGAAGAACCCTCAGAACCGTCCTGTCGTCCCTGTTGCCGTCATCCGGACTTATATACTGCATCCTGGGGATCAGGTCAGCGCCGTTTTTATCGCTGAATGAATTAATTTCTATCCATCCCAGGTCTTTTTCATCATTTCCCGGTGATCCTCCCATCTCCCTGTACATGGTTGTCCTGTTGCTCCGGAAGGCATTCATGTAAAGATGCAGACGAATATCCGGCACAGTGTCGGCAGACCTGTTGACCCAGAAAGCCTGCATGTCGCCGGTCACGGTCTTTTTGTCGGGATTGAGTCTGACATCGAGTTTGTATCCTGTAATTCTTTCGCTAAGAGGCTTAAGGTTGACTATCTGAGGATAAAGTGAAAGAAAAACGTTACTGAGGATGATAATAAGAACCAGCCTGATCTTCATCGGATATCTATTCTGTGCTATTTGTTCGGCACTTCCCTTGTGAGGGTGAGAGGGATCTCGCCATCATATGTGACAGCCTTGCCTGTCATTTTTGAGTCGCTTTCAATTTTAAGGGTTATTGCGACTTCATTACCCTCAACGACAACCGAGAATGTGACTGTATCCTTTTCTATTTTGGTCTTGTCGCCGGGAATTTTGTAGTCGTTCCCGGTGAATGAAATGGCAGATGAATGCTTGTTGTCAGCAAATGTGAATTCTATTGTTCCGGTGGTAAATCCTTCCGGGGCATAGGGAGCTTCAAATTTCCATCTGCCGAGGGCAGTGTCGTTTTTCGCAGTGGTCTGGGCCGACAGTGCAACCGAAAGGAATAAAAATAGAACTGAGATTGTGAGTATCCTGTTTTTCATAATAATGATATTTTATTTCAGGTAAATATAGAAATCATTTATTAAACTGCAAAGTGAGCGGGGGGTTACACAAAGGAGCCTCCCGTTTTCTCCGGATCCGATCTTTTTGTTTAACACTCACACTGGTTTTCTACCCGTTATTCATACTCATGTTTTGCCTTAAATTCTCCTTTGTCTTTGTATATATCCTGGCTTCAAAATTCATTTTAAAGTTTTGAAATCATTAAATAGAAGGCTGTACAGAAAGTTATGGAAATGATCGAAATTGTGAGATGCCGGAGGCATCCAAGTTCAATATCCATTGTTACATCCATGGTAAATGGCAAAGTAAGCATACAACACCAGAGGTGTTGAAGAAAATCAGGTAAATAAGTATTCTTCTTTGTAATCAACACCATGTTCATTCAGTAGAATGATCAGTTCGTCTTTGAAAGAAACAGACTTATGATGTTCTTCCTGATTCTTTACATACTTAATCAGTGATTCCTTGCCTGAGATATGGTAGGTGAATCCACTGTATCCGACCTGCCAGCCGGGGAAAGCTGAAAACAAGGATCTTTCTCTTAATAACGGGAATAAAAAATTCCGAAATAATTCTTCAACCGCTCCGCGGTTGGGAATAATTATATTCACGTCACCACGGATGTAACCGTGGATATTGGACTTCAAAGCCTCCGGCTTTGATTTACACCGTGTGCTCAAAAACGGGATCTGTTTTAAAGATATCATAACCCGACAAAACTGAAGCTCCCTATACCGATAAATAAAATCCTGCACTCCTGACGGAATCCGACATGCGTAAAAATCGCAACATTCTGGGGGGCAAGTGGGTTATAAATCAATCACAATATATACGGCAAAAACATCTTCGTTTCCTTAATATATTCCCTGTAAGGCTCCCCGAACTTTTCGATCATCTCCTTCTCTTCAATGCGGGCCGTATAAAATACCGCAACGGCATTTATGGCTCCGAGGATTATCTCATACACTCCAGGGTTTTTCATCATAACACCGGTGCCCAGACAAAACAGCGACAGGTAAAGCGGATGCCTGATCATCGAATAGATCCCTGATTTCACCAGAAAGGTCGTATTCTCAAAATTTCCCTTTGGTTTGCCCCTGACTTTCAAAGTAATAAATCCGGCAAGACCTGCATATGCTGAAATTAAGAGAAAGATCCATGATATTGTCTGATACCATGAAAAAGGATTATGAAACCATACCCTGATGCAAAGCAAAACCAGAATAAAGATGCTCTCGAATGAAAAAAACCTTGGTATGGCATGATACCGCCGGTGTTTGATGGAAAAGAACCAGGAAAATAAAATTATTGCAACAGTGCCGGTTATCAACGAATAAATATTCATGCCATTCTATTTTTCACTGCACTTTGCGTTTACCTTCTTTATGTAATTATAAACTTCCATCTGCGAGTGAACAATGTCCTTTCCTGTTTTTACCATTTTGTTCGAAAGGGCGGGATCGAGTATTCTGGCTTTTACATTATCAGCCCACTGTATTTCAAATATCCGTTTCAGCTCGCTTTTAATGCTCTTGTCAAAAACCGGACATGTAACTTCTATCCTGTGTTCAATATTCCTTGTCATCAGGTCGGCAGATGAAATGTAATACTCTTCATTTCCGTCATTGCAGAAAATCATGAACCTCGTATGCTCGAGGAACCTGTCGACAATCCCTATGGCCTCTATATTTTCGCTCAATCCCTTAACGCCTGTGACCAGTGAGAACATTCCTCTTACTATCATCCTTATTTTAACCCCTGCCTGGCTGGCTTCATAAAGAAGATTTATTATTTCAGCATCGCTTATATTGTTCAGCTTAAGGTATATATATGCTTTCTTCCCTTCTTTGGCATTTTTTATCTCGTTTTCAATAAGAAGGTTCATCCTGTTTCTCAGGAAAAAGGGAGAGATAACAAGATGATAATAATTGTCCTTCCTGTAATTGACATTGAAGAAGTTGAAGGTCTTGAAAACTTCATTTGTGATCTTTTTGTTAGAGGTCAGAAGAAGATGATCTGTGTAAACCCTTGCAGTATCTTCGTTGAAGTTTCCGGTGCCGACAGCTGCGTACCTTTGTATGATGTCATTTTTGGAACGCGTTATAAGACAGAGCTTTGCATGAACTTTTAAACCAGGAACGCCATAAATCACCTTTACTCCCTCTTCCATCAGCTTGTTGCCCCACAGAATGTTGGCTTCCTCATCAAACCGGGCCTGCAGTTCCACGACAGTAGTAACCTTCTTGCCATTCCTTACGGCATTCATAAGAGCATTTATAACGCTGGAATTGGCTGCAAGACGGTAGAGCGTTATCTGTATTGACGTCACATAAGGATCTATTGATGCTTCCCTGAGCAGGTCGATGAAATGATCAAAAGGATGATACGGAAAAAAGAGCATTATGTCCTTCTTTTTTATTGCCGACAGTATACTTTTTCCCGGCTGTATATCCCTGTGGTCAACTGGTATAAGAGGTTCGTAGTAATACTTCTTCTTTCCAAGATGCGGGAAGCGCATGAAGTCCTTGAAATTATGGTACCTGTCGCCCGGAATTATAACATCATCCGGGCCAAAGTTCAGCATTTTGGTAAGCATCCTGAGCATGTCGGCTGGCATTTCCCTGTCGTAGATAAAACG
>JAAYUS010000076.1 GCA_012517605.1 Bacteroidales bacterium | reverse complement strand
GAATATATTCAGATTTATAATTCACAAAGAAGTACCCAGCATTATGAATTATAATCTGAATCGTCAATCAGGAACCGACGCCGCGAGACTTCCGGTTTTTGCTTCGCTTAAGAAGATGGTTTCCATTATAAGCGGCGAACGTCGTAATGTTACAATTGCATTTGCAGCAATATTTCTCAATGCCATATTGAGCCTTCTCGGACCATACCTTGTGGGTTACACAATTGACACCTATGTCCAGAATAAAGATTATCACGGGGTACTTGTCTTTTCCGGCATCCTGCTTGGAATGTATATTACAGCATTTGCTGTAAACTATTTACAAATGCGTATGATGGGCGGAATTGGTCAGAGGATGCTTTTCAGCCTGCGCAATTCGGTCTTCAGCAAACTTCAGGAACTTCCCCTTGATTTCTTTAACCAGAATAAGGCAGGCGACCTGATATCGCGGATCAACAATGATACTGACAAGGTGAACCAGTTCTTTTCCCAGTCGCTTATGCAGTTTTTAGGCAGTCTTATTACAATGACCGGAGCCGGCATCATTCTCCTGATAATCAACCTTCCTCTGGCTCTTGCCGCACTTTCTCCCGCTCTGATTCTCTGGATTTTCACTAAAAGTGTTTCACCATGGATAAGGAAGAGAAATGAAGAAAGCCTCAGGAGCCTGGGTGATCTGTCAGCAGAAATCCAGGAAAGCCTTGCTAACTTCAGGGTAGTCATTACCTTCAACAGAAGGGACTATTTCCGAAAGCGTTTCAGGGAGGTAAACACAGAGAATTATAAAAAGTCGGTGAAGGCAGGCATCGCGAACAATATACTTTCGCCTGTCTATACCTTTGCTTCAAATATCGGTCAGCTAATAATTCTTTCACTAGGCATATGGCTCATTATCAAGGGATATTTTTCGGTCGGACTGCTTATCAGTTTTATAGCATATATAGCCAATTTCTATAATCCGTTGCGTCAGATGGCTGCCCTGTGGGCCAATTTCCAGCTTGCACTTGCAGCATGGGACAGAATTTCACTGCTTCTGTCTTTTGAAAACAATCTCGTGATCATTGATGATCCCAATGGCCATAAAAACAATTCACTGGTCCATTTCCGAAATGTATCTTTCAGGTATCCTGACGGCAAGGATGTATTGCACAATGTAAGTTTTGATCTGCAAAGAGGGAAAACATATGCTTTCGTAGGTCCGACCGGAGGAGGCAAAACGACCACCGCCTCACTCATGGCCCGGCTGTATGATGCGACAAAGGGGACAATACTTCTCGACGGCAAAGACATCAGGTCCTACTCACCATGCGAAAGGGCTTCGAGGATAGGGTTCATTCTTCAGGATCCGATTCTTTTTTCAGGAACTGTGAGAGATAATATTCTTTACGGGAATCCTGAATGTTCGGGGCTTACGAATGATCAGCTTGAAAATGCCATCAGCGAATCGAAGCTTGACGATTTGCTTAAACGTTTCGACAAAGGGCTCGACACTCAGATCAGGACCACAGGAGATGGAATAAGCCTCGGCCAGAAGCAGCTTATTGCATTTATGCGTGCGATCCTCAGAAAACCGGAATTGCTCATCCTTGATGAGGCTACAGCCAACATCGACACCGTAACCGAAAAGCAGCTTGAAACTATTCTTAATAATCTGCCGGCTTCAACTACAAAGGTTATCATTGCACACCGCCTCAATACTATTGAAAATGCCGATGAAATCTTCTTCGTGAATTCGAGGAAGATCATCGCAGCAGGATCGTTCAATGAAGCACTGGAAATGCTTATGAAGGGAAAGGCTGAAAGCTGATTTCACCTTTCTGTTACAGTCTCCTTTCTTACGGAGACTATCCTTTTCGTAATCCGGAAAGTTTAATAAAACCCGTGAAACATCCAATAATCAAGGTCAGGAAAAATAAACTATCCAAGGTTATAATTAATGGTAAGTCTTATGAATTACGGAAATCGCTCAGGTTATGTCGAGAATTCAGGGGTAAATGCCACGATTAAATTGTTCACGTTATCAGGATTAATACTGATTGGAATGCAATTCAGGCTGTGATCAGAGAAAGAAAAATATCCGCTGGCAAAAACATAATGTTTGAAATCATTGAAAATCCGGGCCATTCCTTCCATTCTGTTTTATTTTGATTTTCAATAAATTCATTAATTTTAGATCTCTAAAATTTTAATAATATGAACCGACGGTATTTTTCAATCGCAATTCTCCTGCTGGTATTCCTTCATGTGAATGCCCAGACTGACAAACAGATGAATAGTTTCATCGACAAGCTGATGTCGCAGATGACCCTGGAAGAAAAAATCGGGCAGTTAAACCTGCCTGTATCGAGCAGTTTTATTGCCGGTGAGAAGAAAGACGGTGAGCTTAGTCCTCTTGAACAAAGAATCGCCAAAGGAGAGATCGGCGGCCTTTTCGGGATGAAAGGGGCAAAACAGATACGCGAAAAACAACAGATAGCAGTCGAAAAAAGCCGTTTGCATATTCCCTTACTTTTCGGCCTTGATGTGATCCATGGTTACGAAACCACCTTCCCTATCCCCCTTGCACTTTCAACTTCATGGAATCTGGAACTTATTGAACGTGAGGCACGGACAGCTGCAACAGAAGCAAGTATCGACGGGATAAACTGGGTTTTCAGCCCAATGGTTGATATTTGCCATGACGCCCGCTGGGGACGAATCGCAGAAGGTGCCGGAGAGGATCCGTATCTGGGTGGTGAAATAGCGAAGGCCCTTGTTAAAGGCTATCAGGGTAAAAACAACGATTTTTCGGTTGCAAACACCGTAATGGCCTGCGTCAAACATTATGCGCTTTACGGAGCAGCAGAGGCGGGACGCGATTACAACACTGTTGATATGAGCCGCCAGAGGATGATGAATGAATATATGCTCCCGTACAAGGCAGCCTGCGAACAGGGCGCCGGCAGTTACATGGCTTCATTCAATGAATTCGAAGGCATCCCTGCAACCGCAAACAAATACCTGCTGGATGATTTACTCAGAAAACAATGGGGATTTAAAGGATTTGTAGTGTCAGACTATACAGGCATTCAGGAAATGGTAAACCATGGCATAGGTGATCTGAAAGCAGTAAGCGCAAGGGCTCTCGACGCCGGCATTGACATGGACATGGTAAGCGAGGGATTTTTTACCACCCTGAAGCAATCCCTTGAAGAAGGTAAAATCACCCAGACACAGATCGACAAGGCATGCAGAAGAATACTGGAGGCCAAATACAAACTGGGGTTATTCAGTGATCCTTACAGGTTTTGCAATGAAGATCGTGCATCAAAAGAGCTTTTCAGCCTTCAGAACAGGACAATAGCCCGTGAAACTGCAGATGAATGCCAGGTCCTTCTGAAAAACCAGAACAACCTGTTGCCGCTTAAGAAAAGCGGTACAATTGCAGTCATCGGACCTCTTGGAGATGCAGCAAGTGATATGCCGGGATGCTGGGCGCTTACAGGCAAAGGAAGTGAATCGGTCTCGCTTTATCAGGGAATAAAAGCTGCAATAGGGTCAAATGGAACCGTAAGATATGCTAAGGGAAGCGATCTGGTTGCCGACTCACTTCTGGAGACAAAGCTTAACGGAATGATGGGTTTTGTTATTCCCGGGATGCAGGTAAAAAAGATACATGACCGCAAACCGGAGGAGCTGCTTAAAGAAGCCCTCGATATTGCTGCCGGCTCCGATGTCATAATTGCGGCCCTTGGAGAAAATGCAAATATGAACGGAGAAGGCGCTTCAAGGTCCATACCCGATATTCCGGAACCTCAGAAAGAATTGTTAAAATCGCTTGTCGCCACAGGCAAACCTGTCGTTCTCGTAATCTTTACAGGGCGGCCTCTGATACTGTCATGGGAAGACGAGAATGTACCTGCCATCCTTAACTCCTGGTTCCCCGGCTCCGAGGCCGGTACATCAATAGCAGGGATTCTCTTTGGCGATGTCAACCCAAGCGGCAAACTGACAACTACATTTCCCCGCAATGCAGGACAGCTTCCCCTGTTTTATAACCATAAAAATACCGGTCGCCCTCATGGTGACTTTGAAGAGTATGCACGTTTCAGAAGCAATTATATCGATGTTATAAATGCTCCTCTGTACCCCTTCGGATATGGACTCAGCTATACAAAATTCGATTATGGAGATGTCGTCCTGTCATCACGGGAGATGGCAATGAACGGGAAGGTGACGGCAAAAATAAAAGTTACGAATTCAGGTCCGAGAGACGGAAAGGAAATAGTTCAGCTTTACATACATGATGTTTACAGTTCATCGACCCGCCCGGTAAAGGAGCTGAAGGCTTTCAAAAAGATATTTCTCAAAGCAGGCGAAAGCAGGGAAGTTATTTTTGACCTTACGGCAGATGATCTTAAATATTACAATCATGACCTGGAATTTGTCTGCGAACCCGGTGATTTTGAAATTATGATCGGGCCCGACAGCCGTGATGTAAAGAAAGCCCTGCTGACCGTAAAGTAAATTGTTACTGCGTTTTTGTGAAATATAAATATCTTTGGGTTCAAATACCTGAAGTACCTGAACTGGTTGCAATTTAGAAGGAGATAGCCCGGCGTTCCCCGGATCATCCACGTGATGAACTTAAACATTGTTATACCACCTGAGAGGAAGGCAAAGTTTGAGAACCTTGTTCTGCCCGGTTTTGAGGGAGTCCCTATAAGTCAGGTAATTTCTTTTATTATTAAAGGTTTCCGCAAAGGGGTACTGGTGACAAGGGCTTCATCAATAGCCTTCAACCTCCTGCTTGCGCTTATACCTGCTTCCATTTTCCTGTTCTCACTGATCCCGTTTATACCTATTCCTAATTTCCAGGAGGAGATGATAAGGCTTTTTGAAAACATCCTTCCTTCTAATGTGTATAGTTTCCTTAAATCATCTATTATTGAGATCGTTACAAAGAAAAGCGAAGGACTCCTGATAATCATGTTGATAGCTACGATCATATTTTCAACAAACGGGATCCATGCCGTAATAAATGCATTTGTTGTCTCTGCACATAATTTTCCGGCAAGATCATGGGTTAACCAGCGAAAGATATCGCTTGTCCTGCTTTTCATTGTTGTATGCATGTTTTCACTTGCCGGATTCATGGTGATCTTCGGCAAGCAACTGTTAAATTATCTTGTCGAAATTGATTTAATAAGAAAAAGCATTGTCATGACGCTTTTTATTTTTACAAGATGGATAATTGTCATATTACTTTTATTTCTTGCTATCTCCTTCCTTTACTATTTTGCTCCTGCAAAAAAGCGTGATTTCAGGTTTTTCTCACCCGGCTCAACGATGGCAACGATACTTTTCATACTTACATCCCTGGGATTCTCGGCATACGTCAACAATTTCGGATTGTACAACAAGTTCTACGGTTCGCTTGGTACTTTACTCGTTATTATGCTGTGGCTTTATCTCAATTCAATCGCCATCCTTATAGGATTCGAACTGAACGTAAGCATCAGAGATGCAAGGGAAGACGGCAAAGGAAAGACTTTTATCAATCAGGGTAAAGCCTGAATGATCACTTTTCATTATGTTGATTAATCAACAATCATATTATATGAATGGTCTTGATCAAAATTAAATATGCATTGCAGATTCAGCATTATCTGCAATGCATATTCTATCCAACGGATATCAGATCATTCAGGATTAACAAGTACACCTCTCAACTGTACGGCAGGCGGCTGAGGCATTCCGGGGCCGCCCATCATTCCGGGCATTGATTTCGGGCCAAGGGTGATTGCTATTGTACCATTCACTTCGGAGAATGTACAGACAACCGACTGGGAACCGAGACTCTCTTCCACAAATCGTGATGTGATCTCGAGCGTTTTGGGATCATTCCACGAATAGCACGATGCAACCTTTATAACTGGCTGTAAAACAGCATAATTTGCATCTATCGATTTTGACTGCGAGCTTCGGGGAGGAGCCAGAACAGAAGTTGATTTTGTATTTACTGTCTTCCATGCATCTGAACCTGCCTTCAGGACTGAAATCTGATTGTCCCTTTTTATGGCAAAGCTTAGCTCCTTATTCTTAAAAGTCAGATACACCGACTGAATGTGATAATCATTATCCTGCAGAAGGAACTCCTTACCAGATATTTTTGTTTCAAAAACGGATCCTTCAGCTGCTGAAACGGGAGATTTGATTACCAGGGAACTTTGTTTCTTCTGTAATTCAGCGTATTTTGGAGGATCAGACGGGATAGCCTTTGCAGATTTTATCGCAGGCACCAGATAATTATGTACAAGGTTCAGTTCCTCCTGAGTGTTCCTTGCATTTGCAGTAAGAACGACAATTGCATCCTTATCCGGGAACAGGATCACAAACTGACCTGCCATACCGTCGAGCCTGACGCTGTTATTCCTTCCCCTCCACATCTGGTAGCAATAACCCTGGGCCCAGTCATTTTTATCCTTTGGCATTTTATTGGAAGGATCGCTGCTGTCGATCTTGAATGATGTTGCCTCTTTCACCCAGGCTTCAGGGATTAACTGTTTGTTATTCCATTTGCCGTTCTGCATCAGGAGCTGACCAAATTTGGCCATATCTTCGGTGTGAAGCCTCAGGCCTATCATCCCAAGGTTTATTCCCTGAGGGTTTTTGTCCCAGTCAATGCCCCTTATTGAAAGCGGATCAAAAATCCGTGGCTTCAGATAATCAAAAAGTGTCTGGCCTGTAACCTGCTGTACTATGGCCGAAAGCATGAATGTAGCCATATTGTTGTAGAGAAAAACAGTCCCCGGTTTGTGAACCGGTTCATTCTTAATGAATGTTGTTATCCAGTCATCATTGCTTCCTCCTCCCATCCCGGCAGGATCCTGGCCTACCGACATGGTAAGAAGGTCTCTGACCGTAAGTTCTTTCATGTTTTTCCCGATAGAATCCGGCAGGGAATAGGGAAAGAATGAAATAACTTTGTCGGTCAGTTTCAATCTGTTTTCTGACACTGCAAGACCAACTCCGGTTGCAGCGAAAGTTTTGCTTGCCGAATACAGTAAGTGTCTCAGATCAGGGCCATATGGATCCCACCATCCTTCTGCAATTACCTTTCCATGCCTGATGAACATGAAACTATGTATTTCCTGGCGGCCGGTGTCAATGGCATTTAAAAAGTCAACTATCCCTGCTGAAGAAACCCCTTCAAGTTCGGGAATGCTTCTGGCAAGATTGCCTGCATTTTGTCCTGAAAGGCCGACATTAACTACAGATAATGAGAGAAGTAACAAAAGTATATAAGGTAGTTTTTTCATTTGAGTTTTTATTTTTAACGTTAAAAGTTCACCTGCAGAAGTATTTTTATATGTTGCATTATAAGGGAAGTGATTTCCTGGCTTCCCTGTCGGGATCATTCTGCACTGCTGATGCATCGTCAAGAATCATTGTCTCGCCTTTTTCTGAAGAATACCTGGGCCATTCAGGCAATCCTCCACCGTTTGGATTTCCTGTCCTCATGAACTGGGCAAGCGAAGCAGACATTGCAGAAGCCAGCTTCCTTGGCCTGGCACCTCCACCTGTATGGGATATCTGGACATCAGTATTATAAAACCAGAATGAAATATCCATAGTATGGAATGCCCTCAGCCTGCCGTCAAACAAAGGGGTATTCCATCCGAACCATGCAAGGTATACCGGGGCAGGCTGCCTTGATTTTACATTGCAAAGTTCTATGGCACTTTTTCTGTTGCTTAGCACCATCGAAAGGATTTCTATTGGTTTTCTGTCAGGGAAGCTCTTTGCATACGCATCTATAGCAGCAGAAGCGTTTTCGCCGAGTGCCGGTCCGAAACCCCTCATGGTTTTAACAAGTTCTTTTGCCTTATCAAGGGTGATATCTTCAAGGGAGGAATCAAAAGAACTGGGGGATCTTTCATAAAAAGTACTGCAGACTATCATCGGAATGTCTGCAGCCAGTTCAGAAGCTTCTGGTGAGAACGGGTGCTGTTTTACAAAAACGCCATCTGCAACAGGGCTGAATCCGCCCATCATTCCTGCAGCTGCACCGGCTTCCTCCCTGAACTTCACGCTTGCGGCCCTTGTCAAAAGATAGTAATCTCTCCAGGGCATTTCCTGCAATTTATCAATCTGTGAGGCATTTAGTCCTGCTTCTTTCAGAATATAGGCAGCAAGTTTTTCCGAATTGCTCTTCTCTCCCACTTTCAAACCGGTTCCGCTGAGTGCCACGGCTTTATGGAACAGGCCTTTTGCGGATGGCATTGCAGTGAGTGTACACACCTTTGCACCTCCTCCTGACTGGCCGATTATTGTTACATTAGCAGGATCTCCGCCAAAATTTGAAATGTTATCCCTTATCCATTCAAGTGCGGCTACAATATCGAGCATGCCAACATTTCCGGAAGCAGCGTATTTCTCACCTCCCAGACCTGCAAAATCTGAAAAACCAAGGGGTCCGAGCCTGTGGTTAAGGGAGCAGAATACTACATTTTCTTTCCTGGCAAGGTTCTCCCCATGATATTCAGGATGTTCAATTGAATTCCCGCTCGTAAACCCTCCTCCGTGTATCCATAATATTACAGGACGTAAGGTATTGTCATTATAGCCGGGGGTCCATACATTTATACCAAGGCAATTTTCGCTTACATCGTCATAATGCCAGTAATCCGTAAATGCAAGATATCTGTTGGCATAGAAATTTTCCAGCAACTGTGGAGCAGCATTCGGCCAGTATACGGCCGGAAAAATATCTGTCCATGGTTCAGGTTTTTGCGGTGGCATGAACCTGTTCTTTCCACCGGTGTCTGCGCCGTAAGGTATTCCAAGAAAGTTATAAACATCCTTATGTATAAAACCTCTCACCTTACCATTTGTTGTTTCGGCAACTGCAATTTTGTCTCCAATAAAGATCACCTGTCCGTCTTCTTCATCTTTTTTTGCAGATGCAGACGCACATGATGCAACTGAAAGAGTGGCAGTTCCAAGGGTAAGGCCGGCAGTCCCGGCACCCATTGTCTGGATAAATTTACGTCGGTTTGTTTTCATGACTGGCTGTATTGGTTTTAGTGTTTCAGTGTTTCAGTGTTTCAGTGTTTCAGTGTTTCAGGGTTTCAGGGTTTGTTGGGAAAATCCCGAGGATGAGGATAAAAGGTTTTGTAAAAAGGATTGTTAATATATTAACAATCAGCCGGAATCAGCATCGAAATCTTCATTCATTGATTTTCATGATCAGATTGTTGAGAGATATTAAAATTACATCAACAATTCTGAAATAACAATAGGCCTTTACAGAAAGGAATAAGGATTTAACAGGTAATAATCAGAACGATCAATAACCTGATTTCAGCTTCGGAAGTAAAAATGTAAAATACTGAGGCATCAGAAAGCTCTTACAGGGCGGATAAGCACTCCCTGCCTGTCCCTGTTCTGGTTGCTTTTATTTCCGTAATAAAAGCTCACCACCCAGGCTCCGTATTTATCCTGAGTCGAGCTCCAGTAATATGTTTCCTTAAAACCGCCCAGACCTTTTTCATGAAGACTCCTGTACATCAGTTGCAGTTCATCAACAGATGGCAGGAACCAGTCATTATATCCGTTCATCACAAGGTCATGACACAAACCTGCTGCTGTTGGTATTTCATTGCAACCTCTAATTATTTCTTCTGTGTTGGTTTTTCCGGTCCCCGGGGCTTTACCGGCAGCCCCGGCAGGAATGCAATTGCCCCACGCAGATGTCTGTTGAAGATCCGAAGGAGCGCATACAAGACCATGTTCGCCGGTTTTGTCAATATAGAATATATATCCTCCGTTTATGAACTCACCAGGCACATACTGTGCCCTGAATACAGCATCTTCGCTCTTCACGGTTCCTTTTTCATTTTCCGCGATCATCCTGAAATGATAGAGAGTTCCGGCTTGCAAACCTGTAAGTGTCGCACTGACGCTGACCGGAATACCTCCGGTTATCCGGTCTTGCATGGCTGCAATTGACATACCGTAGTTTAAATCCGTGCCATACTCAAAAGCCACTCTGGTCGGAATGTCATGGGGATTGACAGTTCCGTTCAGTTGGACCGACCAGGGAGTTGTATTGGTTGCCCTTACTTCTCCAGCTTCAGGAACCCCGCCTTTTGTCGTAAACGTAACGTCATAACCTGTTCCCTGACCAAAGGAATTTGAAGCCACAACCCTGTAATGATAGGTGGCTCCGGGCATCAGTCCGTCGACGATTGCGCTTACGCGGGCAGAGGAATCTCCTGAAACTGGATTTTGTATTGCCTGGATCTTGTTTCCGTAATCAGTATTAATACCATATTCAAATGTCACAGTAGCATTTTTATCGTTGGGATTGACCAATCCATTGAGAATTGCCGATCCCGCCCGGACATCAGAAGCCGGATGGGTATCAGCGAAGGGGACCTTTATGGATGACAGAGGTAGATTTTTCCCTATGTCAGGTGCGTCTATAAGATCAACAAGAATTACACCATTCGCTCCCCGGGAACCATAAATTGCCGCTGCAGGTCCTTTTAAAACCTCTATCGACTTTACCAGCCTGGGTGAAAGGTCATCAAGCGAGCTTACAGGTATTCCATCAACTACATATAATGGTTCATTGCTGCCGAACATCGTGGTGAATCCCCTGATAAGTACCTTATTGCCGTTTACCAATACGCCCGGGACCGTCCCTTTAAGCATCTCATAAACCGATGTATATGAGGCGAATCTGCTGTCTGTGCCGTCTATTGAGCTCACTGAAGTGGTAAGGTTCCTTCTGTCGATTTTACTGTATCCGATATTTACCTGGTCGTTATCCGATGTAACGTCAACCTGGCCAGAATTGTTTACCGGAGATAATGGTACAGAATACCTGAAGTTTATCCGTGTTCTGCCTCCTATAATTTCCGTTATTATACCGCAGTCTGATGAATAGATCCCTATTGATCCGGAACCATTTGTTATTCTGACCTTATAAAATCCCTTTTCATCGGTTGTAATGTTGGTTGCTTTCTGATCGACCATTACAAGCGCTCCGACTACCGGATAGTAATCACGGTCGGTGACATATCCGGTAATAATGTTTTTATTTGCCTTTGACTGTCCCCGGGTGGTGACAGAAATTCCGGCGGCGGCAAGAAGAAATATAAGAAGGACAAAATGTTTCATACTTCTTCTGTAATATATTTTAAGCTGTAATAAAGACCCCCTGAGGAACCTGTTACCCTATTTAAAATCCGCACTTTCAGCAAAGTTATTAATTATATATGACTCCCTAATATGAAAATTAAAAGAGAAGAGTGAGAGTTGAAGAAGCCTTTTTTATTTAGTCTCTTCGTTGATAATCATATCCTTTGAGTCTGTCCCTTGTTCTAACCTTAGTGCAACTTTATGTTTTAAAAACAAATCCCTGAACCACAAAAGAACACAAAGGTAGTCACCAATAGCACAAAGGACTTTACCTGCAAACTCGCGACTGAGATTGTTAATACATTGATGGATCTGTGAATATCTAAATTCCTCAACCCTCTTATATATATTTACTTTTAAGCCCAAATTTAATTTGGATGCGTCTCTGGAGAATTCGTTTCAGGAAAGAATTCCGGTTAAAGGGAAGGATTGCATTATTTGCAATATTCCTTCTTTGTTTAATCTTTATTCCTAAGCCAAACAGGGCACTGATGGCATCATTTTTCAGCAACAGGTGCAGGAGTGAACAGCAGATTTTCAGCAGAAGACTTACCGACAGGATTGTTGATTATTCCCTGAGCGCCAGTGCAAAAGGAATAGAAAGGTGTGCAAATGCCCGCGAAATAAGCAATCGGGTTATGAAAGGTCAGCTGACCCGGGTAAAGGGCACCAGGAATTACAAAATTGAAACAATGACACACAGCTATCCTTATCTGACACCTGACGGGAAAAGACTTCTCAGGGAGATTGGCAGGAGATTCAGGGAAAAGACAAAAAAAGATGGACTGAAAGGCTCTAAATTCATTGTTACCTCAATGACCCGTACCACCGAGAAAATAAAAGGCCTTGGAAAGACAAACATGAACGCATCCGACAACAGCCCCCACCTTAACGGGAATGCCTTTGATATTTCCTATGCCCGGTTTTCGATAATGAAATTCAGGGTTAAGGAATGCGATAAATGGTACATGAAAGAAGCACTGGCCGAAGTAATCTGGGAACTCAGACAGGAAAAGAAATGCTGGGCAACATATGAGAGGCAGCAGGGCTGCTTTCATGTTGTCGCAAGATAATCTGAAAACCCGATGCTCTTATAGCGCGGAGCCAACCTATACTAAACCTCTTTTGGAATATTATATGGCTTTCTGCCTCCATCGGGACGCGACAGATACGAATCCGCCTCTTTATCGTCGACGTATCTTTCAGCCTTTCCGTCAAAAATAAGCTTACGGCCTGTATGGTAGGCTGTGTTACCCATGTGCATCATTGCTGTCGAAATATGGCCCTGCTCAATATCGGCCAGAAGATCCTTCTGATTGCGGCTTTTTACGCAATCAACAAAATTCTGGAAATGAGGATCGATCCTGGCTTTTATTAGTTCGTCATAGCTCGGATCAGGCTCAAGATCTGCCTGCGTAACAACAAGAGATGGCTTATTCGATCTGTCCTGCTGAAGTCCGGTACTAAATGCAGCCGTGCTGGTCTGGCCATTAATCGCTGCCCTTTCGTTCCCGCTCAGGAATACCTGAAAATCATTCAGTATTGTTGCATAACCTTTTGTACCGAGCCAGAGATTGCCCCATGGCTCATTGGGTGTGGGAAGGCTCCTGACCTCCAGTTCAAGGATCTGCCCGGTTGCATATTCAAATGTAGCGACCTGGAAGTTTGGCACATCCTGGTCCGATTCCTTGTCATATGCATAAAAACCTCCGCAACAGGCAATTTTCTGAGGATGTTCGTCAATACCCATACCCTGTCGTATGATATCCATGTAATGAATTCCGTTGTTGCCGAATTCCCCTGTGCTTGTATCCCAGTACCAGTGCCAGTTATAAAAGAAATGATTCTCATTGAAAGGTATCATAGGAGCAGGTCCCCTGAAAAGATCCCAGTTGACACCCTGAGGGACCGGACCATCTGGTTTTTTTCCAATGCTGGGTCTGGAACGGTAAACGGTTCCCCTTCCCATATAAATATCTCCGATGATCCCTTCACGAAGCAGTTTGATAGCATGCCTGTTAAGCCTGCTTGCCCTTCTTTGTGTTCCAGCCTGTACTATCCTGTTGTATTTTCTTGCAGCCTGCACCATCTTTCTGCCCTCATCAATTGTATAGGATATCGGTTTTTCAACATAAACATCCTTGCCTGCCTGGCAGGCATTTATTGTCATCAATGCGTGCCAGTATCCCGGTGTGGCAATTGATACCACATCAATATCTTTGTTTTCAAGCATTTTCCTGTAATCTATGTAGGTGGCCGGCACATCCCCTCCCAGATTCTGGATATCCTTAATTGCTTTAGGATACAGGTACTCAACACAGTCGCATATTGCAGCAACCCTGGTTTCCTTTATCCTGGTAAAATTGGCAGTATGTCCCGATCCTCCGTAATATCCGCCGCGGTCGTTTATCCCTATTACTCCGACATTGATCCTGTCGCTGGGCTTAACCTGCTGAAATCCATTTATATAAGCAGGCGCTCCGAAAGCAATTCCTGCAGAAGCCAGTGCCGACTTCTTAATGAATGTGCGTCTTTTCTCTGTTTTCATATCAGAATTATTTGGTTAAATTTAAGGAATTGATAGTACATTTGATCAGATCTTAATAAAATTTCACATATGAAAAATATATTTAAGCCGGCTTCAGCCATGCTTCTTATTCTGGCTGCTTCAGGTCTTTGCCTGGCACAACAGGCGCATGTTAATCTCGACTGGGCCCCCCAGAAAAACACTCAGAACCTGGTGCCGTTTATGGCCGGGATCATATCACCTGAGGTCACTGACGATCATATGGTTACCTTCAGGGTCAAAGCGCCGGAAGCAAATTCGGTGATGCTTTCCGGCAGTGTCCTCCTGGAACTCAAAGCCGACAAGCCAATACCCTTCATAAAAGGTCCGGAAGGTGTATGGACACTCACTGTCGGCCCAATGACACCGGAAATATATTATTACAAACTTGTGATCGATGGCGTCAGCGTTGATGATCCGGCAAATACACTTACAGGCTTTGCCGGTCAGCCCGGATTCAGCATACTTGTTGTACATGGCGAGGGACCTGCCTTTTATGATGCAAAGGATGTACCACATGGTACTGTAACCCGCCACGTATATTACTCGCCCGTAACAAAAGGAGAACGGGAAATGTATGTTTACCTTCCGCCTGATTATAACAACAGCAAAAAATATCCTGTGCTTTACCTCTTTGGAGGCTCAGGTGAACTTGCTTCAACATGGAGCCTGTTCGGAAGGGTAAATTTTATTGAGGATAATCTTGTTGCAGAAGGGAAAGCACTTTCAATGATAATTGTTATGCCCAACAACCAGGTTGTGCATCGCAGCGATCCCAGACATACCGAATTAACTTTCAACATTTTCGATGAGGAGCTTACAAAAGTTGTTATACCTTTTATTGAAAAGACATATAGTGTTCGGACCGACAGGCACGGAAGAGCGATAGCAGGATTGTCGATGGGAGGCAGACATGCACAGGTAATCGGATTCAACAACCTCGGTCTTTTTGCATCATTCGGCCTTCTAAGCTCGGCAGAATCACTTGCCTTAACCCCGGAAATTGAAAAACCCGATTTCAATTCAAAGGTCGATTATCTGTTTGTCGGAGCCGGAACAATGGAAACAAGACCGGGAGCCAGGCATGAAGTGCTTCATAATGAACTTTTAAAGCGCAACATAAATCACGAATATTACATCGGAAGCAATGGAGGCCATGATTTTGTAACATGGCGCCATCTTCTGTACTACAGGTTCCTTCCCGGGTTATGGAGAAAATAAAACAGATTAAATCTTAAGACAATGAAAACAGGAAGAAATATCATTCAGTTGCTTTTTCTCTTTACATTTATTCCTTTACAGGCACAATTGCCATATCTTCAGAAGAGTGGATCGGTCACCAAAATGATAGTCGACGGCAAACCTTACCTGATGATAGGCGGAGAATTCCATAACTCAACCAGCTCGAGCATAACCCATATGGAAAACACAGGCATCTGGAGTACAATAAAGAAAGGCAACTATAACACAATTATTGCTTCAGCATCATGGGAGCTTGTCGAGCCTGCTGAAGGAAAATTCAATTTTGAACAAATAGATTACCTTATACGCAAAGCTCAGGAGAATGATCTGAAAATCGTGCTTATATGGTTCGCCAGCTGGAAAAACGGTATCTCGAGTTATGCTCCGGGCTGGGTAAAACGCGACCAGAAAAAGTTCCCTCTCGTGCAGTTGTCTGACGGGACAAAGCTGAATGTCCTCTCCCCTGTTGGCAACGATAATGCAATGAAAGCCGATGCAGCAGCATTCTCAGCACTGATGCGTCATATAAAGGATATTGACACCAGTCATACGATTATAATGATGCAGGTCGAGAATGAAGTCGGTGTCATTTCTTCACCACGCGATTTTTCACCTGCTGCCCAAAAGGCATGGAGGGGTGATGTTCCAAAGGAACTCATTGATTACCTCATTGCCCATAAAGGAAAACTATTCCCTGAACTTGAGAAAGTATGGTCGTCAAATGGTTATAAAACCAAAGGATCGTGGGAGGAAGTCTTCGGCTTAAGTCACACAAATACAGAAAACTGGCAGGAATATCCATACTATACTGAAGAAATTTTTATGGCCTGGCATTATTCAAAATATATTGGCTATATCGCAGCCGAAGGGAAAAAGGTACTGAATCTGCCAATGTACTGCAATGCATGGCTTAAATCGTCCTCGAGTAAATACCCCGGGAAATATCCATCAGGAGGGCCTCTTCCAGCGGTGGCTGATATTTGGAGGGCAGGCGGACCTGCAATAGATTTTCTCGCTCCCGATATCTATATTGATGAATATGAATGGGTTCTCAGACAATTTTCGCTTAACGGGAATCCAATTTTTATCCCTGAATGCACTTTTGATATAGCCAAAGAACTTTATGCAATAAGTGAATTTGATGCCATGGGCTTTGGTCCCTTCGGACTGGATATCCGGAGCAGGATGATAAATTTTCATAACCCTGATTCTGCCGGGCTTATAAACCTTTATAAAGGGAATGGCATATTGAGAAGCATGGACCAGCTTATATTGAATAATTACGGTTCAGAAAAGATGAGAGGCCTGTTTGTGGATGAGGAATCTATTCAGCAAAGCGTTGAAATGGGTGATTTTATAATCAAGGCATCACTCATGAGGAGTCAACCCCAACAACCGGTGGATAAGCCCGGCACAGGATCAGGATCAAGGAAGACCGGAGCCGCATTGATAATCCGGACAGGCGATGAGGAATTTTATATTGTCGGGAAAGATGTGATGATAAGTTTCGACCTGAAGGATAAAAATTCAGGATTGCATGCGGTAACGGAATCTGTCGATGAAGGAACCTTTGTTAACGGGATTTGGATGGCAGGAAGACGGCTGAACGGCGACGAAGGATATGTTGTGCGTTTCGGCGATGTTAATGTTCAGAGGATAGTACTTTTCAAATCGCATTATGATGGCAGAATTCTGTATTGACCAATCTTAAAACAAAAAAAGCCAAAAGGAACAAAGCACCTGCCTGAAGAAGGATTTTTTCCGTTTTTCCGGAGACATTCCGAATTATTCACCTGCTGCAAATCCGGTCAGCATAATACCCAGCCATGGAATAAAAAATAAAACAGTAACCGCAAAGAGCACAAAGTTCGTATGCAAAGTTATCTAAGTCTGTTAATTAACACTTTTAACTTTGCGACTCCTTTGAGCCCTTTGCGGTTAAAATGAATCCCGATAAACTTACCGGACTATTTAGCGACGGGAGCCGGAATTCTTGATTCAAGCCATTTTTTCTGTTCCGGATTAAGAACCTCAAGCATTTTTTCCCTGTGCTGTTCCCGCATTTTCTTCATCGATGCTGCAGTCTCATCCCTGAATTTCCTCATCTCTGCCTGATTTTTATCCCTCAGCTCCTCAAGTTTTGCTTTCTGGCTGCCGGTGAGATCAGGAATTCTTTCCAGCAAAAAGTTATCTCTGCCAATATTTGGCCGCGGCATTCTGTGGATAAAGACAGAATCACCTCCCCTGCGAAAAGGAGCTGGCGGCACAGGATTCATCCATCTTCTGCCTGGTCCCTGCCGGTAAAACTCATATCCCCTTCCCATAGGACCATATTGTGGAAACCCTCTCCATCCGGGAAAATTCCTCATATGTCCCATCCCGTACATCCGGTTTCCTTCGAAAGACTGTCCCCTGTACATCCGCATCCTGTTCATCATCGCTGTATCCGGACGGTTCATCCTGACTGAATCCCTCATTAATCCTCTCTGTCCTCTCTGGGCATTCATGCTGCTGTTTGCTGCAACAAATGCCAACAAAATAATCGTTACTATGATCTTAATTCTTTTCATTGCACTTAATTTTTTGAGTTTCTGATTTTGATTTTAAATAAACAGGCAATCAATACCTGAAACTTCATATTTAAGACAATTTAACAATTGATTTTATTCCGGCTTTATTCTTATTTCCACCAAATAAAAATTGATTTGCTGAAAATCCGGCAAATGATCATTTTTATCCCTTTATCATCTGACTGAATTCCGGAGAATTTAATAATTTGGATGCTTAAAACAAACAGAAAGCCATAAATTCCAAATCTTTTACACATGAAATCAATTATCAGATCACTCAGATTATCTGCAATTATTATTTTGCTTGG
>JAAYUS010000075.1 GCA_012517605.1 Bacteroidales bacterium | reverse complement strand
CTCAGCACATGCCTCGAACTTGACGGGATAAGGAATTCGTTTGATTTCCTTTCACGAGGAGCAGGTATTGAAGATTACAGTTACAGGCTTACAGATATTGTTTCTTATGATGATGAATCGGTTTTTGAAATTGAATTCGGTCAGAGGGAAGACGCTGAAATACCGATGTTTATGGGATCGATGTTCATAAATACGACTGATTATGCCCTTGTCAAGGCTGAATTCATGATAAATCCTGCCTACCTTCAGAAGATGAAGGGCTCTTTTATCTCCAATCCATCAAGGGATTTTACTACATGGCCTGTTTCGGTAAAGTATTCTGTAAGCTACCGCAAGATCGGCGACAGGTATTTCCTTAATCATGTCAGAGGCGACCTCGAATTTCAGTCTAAACAGAAAAAGCGTCTGTTTAACGCAGTTTTCAGCGTATTCTTCGAGATGGCTGTGACCAGCGCCAGCACCGAGAATGTAACAAGATTCGACAGGGAAGAGCTTGCTCCGGCGCATGATGTTTTCTCCAGGACAATAAAGGATTATGATCCGGTTTTCTGGGGTAACCAGGATTTCCTTAAGCCGGAGGAAAACCTTCTCCAGGCTCTTAAAAATATGAAGGTAAGACTGCAGGAATTCTCACAATAATGTACTCACCCCCTGCCCCCTCTCTGCTGCCGTGTTTACCCCCCAACCACCCCTAAAGGTGGGCTGAGAAATTCATAATAAATTTCTAACTCTGTGTCCCTTCTGTGTAAGTTCCTTAATTCGAAACCACAATTCCGAAATCTGAAATCACATTAATACCTGTCGATCAGCTTATACAATTCTGTAAGATCGGGTGTGAGGATAATGTCGGTCCGTCTGTTTTTCTGCCGTGCTTCCGGAGTATCGGCTGCCTCAACCGGGACATACTGGCTTCTTCCTGCAGCGGTCAGACGTGAAGGATTTATCCTTGTGCCTTCAAGCAGCACCCTTACCACTGTTGTGGCCCTCTTTACACTCAGGTCCCAGTTATCCTTCAGCTGTCCCGATCCGGGTTTATAGGGTACATTATCGGTGTGTCCCTCAATTGTAACCTGTATTCCAGGATTCTTTTCAAGAACAGCGGCAAGTTTTTTCAGGGCATTCCTCCCGTTGGCGTCAATATCCCAGCTTGCGGTTTTGAATAACAGTTTTTCATCAAGCGAAACATATACCTTGCCATTCTTGTTGGTAACTGTCAGGCCGTTGTTTTCAAATCCGAGAAGAGCTTCGGATACCTTGGCCTTAAGATCCTGGACTATTTTTTTCTGAGAATCAAGCACCTTCTGAAGATCCGCAAGGGTTGCGTTTTTCCTTTCAAGTTCAAGTGTCAGTTCGTCAAGTGAAATCTTTTTCAGGTCCAGCGACTGTTCAAGCTGACGCAGGATATCTTCCTTCTGCCTTAGGTTGTCCTGTGCCGCCTGCAGCTCAGCAAGCAGTTTACGGGTGGCAGCCACATTGCCCCTTACAAGTTCATCCTGTGCATTCTGAAGGTCGTTGTACCTTCCGGAAATTATATTAAGCTCATCCCTTGCCTTGTTGCGTTCAGTTTCAGCCGTGGCAAGATCCTGCCGTAACCTGGCCACATCCTTTTCAAGGGCAGATATCTTCATCTCAGCATCCCTGTTCTGCATAGAAAGGGTAAGGTTTTCGGCCTTTAAATCATCGCGCTCCATCATGTTCTGCCTGTTCATAAACTGCAGCTCCCTGTATTTCTTTCCCGAAACGCACGACATCATGATGAGAGCTGAAATCATCGTCACAAGCATCAGATTAAGTCTTTTATTCATGGCTCCGCAGGGATTTAGGTATTTCATTCCGGAGTAAAAATAAGAAAATCCGCTATATGGCTGAGCAAACATAAGGGAATAATAATTGTTATATTTGCATGCTATTTTTTACTTGTTTTCAGAATGAATCAGGAGGAGAATCTTCTCTTTAAAATTTCCACACCCGAGGATCTAAGAAAACTAAATCCGACCGATCTGGTAAGGGTTTGTTCTGAATTGCGCCAGTTCATCATTGAAATGGTAAGCAGGAACCCCGGGCATCTGGGCGCAAGTCTGGGTGTGGTTGAGCTCACTGTGGCTCTCCATTACGTATTCAACACTCCATACGATAAGATAATATGGGATGTCGGGCATCAGGCATACGGCCATAAAATAATTACAGGCAGAAGAGACAGGTTCTCGACCAACAGGATGTACAAAGGGATAAGCGGTTTCCCGAAGATGTCGGAAAGCGAGTATGACGCCTTCGGGACCGGTCACTCGAGCACATCCATCTCGGCAGCCCTGGGAATGGCTGTTGCAGCAAAAAGAAAGGGAGAAAAGAGGCAGGTGGTTGCTGTCATCGGCGATGGCGCCATGACAGCCGGGGAGGCCTTTGAAGGTCTTAACAATGCAGGCATTGCAAAGTCGGATCTGCTGGTTATACTGAATGACAACAACATAGCCATCGATCCTAACGTGGGTGCCCTCAAGGAGTACCTTATCGATATTACCACAAGCGGAACATATAACAGGTTCAGGAATAAGATATGGAACCTGCTCGGCCGGTTCAACAGGCTGGGCCCGAATGCCCGAACCCTTGCCAGTCAGCTGGAAGCCGGATTCAAGAGCACAATCCTTGATAAGAGCAACCTTTTTGAAGGACTTAATTTCAGATACTTTGGCCCTATTGACGGTCATGACATCCTGCATCTTACAAGCGTTCTGCAGGACCTTAAAAGGATCCCGGGTCCCAAACTACTTCATTGTCTTACTGTTAAGGGCAAAGGGCTGAAGCCTGCCGAAGAAAATCAGACTGCCTATCATGCACCCGGAAAATTCGACAGCAGGACAGGTGTCATTATAAAGACTTCCAACTCAGGTACTCCTCCGACTTATCAGGAAGTATTTGGCAAAAGTCTTCTCGAGCTTGCACGTGAAAATGAAAAGATAGTCGGCATTACACCTGCAATGACAACCGGATGTTCAATGTGCATTGTGAATGAGGAACTACCCGACCGCATATTCGATGTAGGGATTGCCGAACAGCATGCCGTGACTTTCTCAGCCGGCCTTGCAACACAGGGCACAATACCATACTGCAATATTTATTCTTCATTTATCCAGAGGGCTTACGACCAGGTTATACACGACGTTGCCCTTCAGAACCTGCATGTTGTATTCTGTATCGACAGAGGCGGGCTGGTAGGCACTGACGGAGCAACGCATCACGGATTTTTTGACCTTGCCTTTATGAGGTCGATCCCGAACATGATAGTCTCAGCTCCAATGAACAGTCTTGAACTGCGAAATATGCTCTACACCGCTCAGCTTGAAAAAAATGCCAGGCCATTTTCAATACGGTATCCCAAAGGCAATGGTATGGTTACCGACTGGCATAGACCATTTGAAGAAACAGAGATAGGAAAAGCCCGGCTGATAAGCGAAGGAAAGGATATTGCAGTTTTAAGCATCGGCCATCCCGGCAATTTCGTTATTGAGGCTGCCTCAAAAGTTGCCTCTGAAGGAATAGCCGTTACACACTGGGATATGAGGTTTCTCTCGCCCCTTGATGCTGAAGCCCTTCATTCGGTGTTCAAAAGATTCAGGAATATCATTACTGTAGAGGATGGAGTCCTTAAGGGAGGGTTGGGAAGTGCGGTTATAGAATTCATGTGTGACAACGGTTATAATGCAAGGATAAGAAGGCTTGGGATTCCTGATTATTTTGTCGAGCATGGAACTCAGGAAGAACTTATCAGGGAATGCGGATTTGATGCGGACAGTATTGCCGCGGTTATACGTGAGATGGTGGATGGAAGGTAAGGGCGGCGTGAGGCGTGAGGCATGCGGCGGGCGGCGTGAGGCGAAGAAGGCTGCAGAACCCCGAACCCCGAACCTCGAACCAGCAACAAGAAACCAGAAACATGCAACTAGAAAGTTGGCAGTTGGCAAAAGGCTAAAGGAACAGGTTAAAAGAATATAAAGTCAAAAATTTATTTTATTTTCGCAAACGCGCAGGACTGAGGGCTAAAGACTGCAAAACCAGCAAACCAGTAGACCAGCAGACCAGCAGACCTGAAGACATATTTCTGCCCGGATGGCGGAATTGGTAGACGCGCTGGTCTCAAACACCAGTGGCAGCGATGCTGTGCCGGTTCGATCCCGGCTCCGGGTACTGAAACAGAGTGAGAGTGAGAGTGAGAGTGAGAGTGAGAGTGAGATCGGCACTCTAATCTCACTTCACAGGCTCATACTGTCACCGGAGCTTTTGTTTTGCAATGACAGATATCTGCCCTACAATCAATTCTTTATCCTCGTCTTGATTATAATCACCCCTCCATAGCCTCTCGATCCGTACATAGACGCCGATGCTCCTTTCAGGACTTCAATGGATTGAACTTCTGTCGGCTTGATGCCTGAAATATCATCAACATAAGTGCCATCTACAACAAGAAGTGCAGGAACACTTCCGAAAAAGTCCTTCGAATCGCGGATTATAAACCCGTTTCCTGACCTTTTTACACCGGATACCTCCCTTTCAATCATATCATAAATCGTGCTGTAGCTGGCATATTTTTTATTTGTGCCGTCAATTTTATCCATGTCGAGGGCTGCTTCTTTTCGTTTTATGTGGCTGTAACCTGTATTAATGCTTTCATCCCCCGGCTGAACCTCTTCCTTTGCCACTGCCTGATTTTCACCGGCTCTAACTCCAAACCTGAAATTGATCTCGGTCCTCCCTTCAATGGCTTCTTCCATCACACCACTCGTGAAGGTCAGAACTCCAAGCCTCTGAACTCCGGCCTTTATCTTTATCTTATACTTTCCGTCGGGACCGGTAACAGTGCTTGTGTTTTTTCCGTCGGT
>JAAYUS010000074.1 GCA_012517605.1 Bacteroidales bacterium | reverse complement strand
TCAGATATTTTTATTAAGTTTATAGAATATCTGAGTCATCATGAAAGCAAACTCTCCTTTCCATGGAGAACATTCATGAGAGATGCATTGGTCGGAATCAGGGTTAAAGTAGGGTAAAAGCTGGTTTCGGAGCCGGTCCCGGCGGGGCCGGCTTTTCAATGGTAGAATGCCCAGTACCAGAAAGTATTTCCATATTTCTTCTGAAGAAAAGGCCTGGCTGTTTTAAGGTTGTTGCCATATTGCCGGAACGTTTCAAGGAACTGGCTGAATCTCGCTTCTGTCTGTGGATTCAATCTCAGATTGCCAAAATCGATTTTATTTCCGGAATCCGACATTCTGCATACAAGTGCAGCTTCTTCAAGATGAGTCGGGATCCTGTTGAATCCCAGGCTTTGAAGTTTCGCAAAGCCGTTTATCAGGGTGGGGTAATCTTCTGTAATCATGAGATAGGCCATGTGGTAATCAAAGATCCTGCGATTCATGGAATCAGAAGAGAAGGCTCTTTCGATATTGATGTAAGGATTATCTGTAATTGAGAAAAAATCGTTTGTTATCTTTTCCTTCCTTTTAAGACTTAATTCAGGATCAGTGTCAACAAGCTTTTCTGAAGTAAGAATATGTTCAAATCTGGCTGCCTCCTTCCTGTAAAATAACGTTTTCATCATTATTGAGTTATATTTTGCAGCCATCACATAATTTCCGTTTATGATTTCGGTTTTGATGAGCATCTTCAGATCCTCAGGAGTAATCCCGTGGATTACCATATTTTCAAAAGCCCACCGGTGCGCCTCATTAATCATCCCTGTAGCATAGTAGAAATATCCTCCGATCTTTAATACTTCTTCATACATCTCCCATTTGAGGAACAACGATTGTCCGTCAATGCTCTGAGGAAACCAGAATAGCCTGTCATTAAGTCTTCCTGTTTCGGACAATGCAATATTGTTAAGGTAGATGGTAAGCCTGTTTGAAGTGGGATGCCCGGTTATATATTTCGTAATATCTTCATACCTTTCCCTGAAGAAAAGTCTACGGACCGTAAAAAACTCCCTGTTTACTTTATCATATTTTAGTACAGATATAAGAATAATCGCTGTCAGCATCGAAGCATATGCGACTATCCTCCTTACATGATCCTTTTGTTTTTTGAATAATAGTCTGCTGATAATTTTTCCGGTCAGTGGTGTGACTGAAATGACTCCGGCTGTAATAAGGAACAATAATAACTGTGAGCCTGTATTTTCATCTGATACAGGATAAATTATTAGTTCGGGAGCAGTATGGAATAAAATATATTCCTTCAGGAGCCAGATTGTAATAGAAAGAAAAAGGGGAGTAAGTACGATTTTAAGCCATTCTGTTTTCAATGATCTTTTAGCAAGCACTACAATATAAATTATTGCTGCTATGAAAGCAAAACTTCCTGTAATAAGATACCATAAGGGGAACAGTATAACAGGCAGCCAGCCTTTAAGATATTTCATAACAAGCAGGATAAACGCCAGCTGGAGCAACAAGCCAAGATTGTTGAAAAGAAGATATTTATAGTTTGTCTGTAAAGTAAACAGGAGTAAGCCTGTGATAAAGGGGATAAGATTTGATTTCTCGCCTGTCAGGTGTTTAGTTACCGACGACATCAGATAATAAACAAGAAAGATAATAAGTGACATTATTAAAGCACCTGCAGCGGGATAATAAAAGAATGTAGTGAGGAATTTTCCGAAATATACAAGAAGTGAACCTGGCTTTACAATACTTTCTTTAAAGAAGTCGCATGAAAAAACAAAAAGGGAGAGTTTCTCCTGGTAAAACTCAACATAATCAGCAAAGAAAGTGAAGAATATGAATGACCCCAGGAACAGGATAATAGCAGGCAGCCACTTGATGATTCTGTTCTTCATAATTGTCAGTTTTCGCTCCATTTTGCCTGAACAGCTTCTCTTTGTGCAGCCTTCCGGATTGTCCCGGGATTGACTCTTACTTCCAGTGTTGAAAATTCGGGAAGGTTAAAGCTCTTCAGCAGCCTGTTATAATATTCCGGATCTTTCTGCGGGAGAAGAAATGGTTTCCCAGCATTACCATTTTCATCTATATGTGAAAGGAAAAATCTTGCGGTCCGGCCATCAAGCCTTTTGCTGCTGAATACAAGCCATCTGCTGTTTGACGACCATGAATGATAGCTGTCGGTGAAATCACTGTTAAGACTCATTGATGAAGGTTTCATAGTCTGCAGATCTATTGACATGAGATCAGCTTCCTTATGCCAGATTGGAAAGCATCCATAATTATGAAGGGTAATGACAATAAATTTGCCGTCGGGAGAGATCCTTGGGAATGAAACACTTTTCCCCATTGATGAGGCATTGAAAACAATTTCGGCCGGACCGGTTTTTCTGGTCGAAGCATCAAACGGAACCCGGAACAGGTCATATCTTACACTGTCGTAGGCAAAAACCTCGCCTACCTGCGGCGCCCTGCAGAAATAGAGAAATTTCCCGTCGGGCGACCATTCCGGATAGGTGTCCATATATTTTTCCTTATCCGGCAGGTTAATGTTCATTATTTCATTCTTTTCGAGGTCATAAAGTACAAGGGAGGATTCAAGATCACTTACCTCTACTTTCTTGTCGAGGGACGAATGGAATTGCTGGACTATCTTATTTGATGAAAAAGCGACAAATTTGCCCGAAGGATGCCATCTGGGATAGACAGCCCCGTTTTTCATCTCCTTTGTTTTAAGGTTGACTTTTTTAAAATCATTACCTTCAAGAAAATACGTACCGCCCATGCTTCCCCTCATATGGAACATGAATTCATCTGATTTTCCGGTGTTGTTGTATGAATGGCAGTTTAGGCAGTTTTCATCCACAAGGCTGTTCTCAATAACTGATCTCTCCCTGAACGAAGTGATATCACGTTGTTTAATATAGATCTCCTTCCAGCTTTCATAACCAGGATAAAGGAGGCGGTAAGTTATGAAAGGATCGGCAGGATCGGAAGATATTTTAATTACAACACTGTTGAATTTTGTCCAGGTATTCTTTTTATCCCTTAAGAAGACTTCGATATTTATTTCACCTTCTTTGTTTTCTGCAAGCATATGCTTCCACTTTTTTTGAGGGATTTCGATTATGCCATTTCTGCTCCGTACCTCAAATGAGTGAGTGTTTGTCGCCGTAAATCTTGCAAAAAATGCAGTCCCCTGTTCATTGACCCTAAAGTTGAGAGGAGCGATGTTGTAAGGGATTGTCGTTCCGTTATAATCAGGTTCGATTGAAGGAAATCTGCCGGCATTTGAAATGTTGTCGCCCGGGCGGCCGGTACAGGAGGAGAGTATTATAATGATTGTGAGGGGGAATATGGCTTTGGAAAATAGTCTCATGATGAGGGTTAATCCTTTGATAAAAAGCAAATGTAATATATTAACTATTGTTGTGAAAAAAGGGGAGGTATTTTTAAATTTATGAAGTAAAAGATGTGAATTTATTTTGGGAACAGCAATCTGTTTTTTTCATGTACTCACCCCCCTGCCCCCCTCTCTGCTGCCGCAACGAGGGGGGCGGCTGCAAGTAAGCTGTGAACCTATATAAGAACGAAACCTGCCCCCCTCGTTACGAAGTAGAGAGGGGGTTGGGGGGTGAGTACATGCTTCTGTTGAAATGGGGTTGGGGGTGAGTACATGTCTCATTGTTAAAAAACCTTAAAATCCTGTGAACTTTTGGTTTTTAAAATCTCTATATTTACATTTGATAACAATCTGTAAGCTTGAATACCAGGTATTTTAAGTTCTTATAAATCTAATCTGATCTAATATGAAAAAATCAAGCATCTCAAGACGTAATTTTCTTGGTAAAGCAGCAGCTGTGGGAGTAGCTGGTGTTGTTGCACCAACGATCATTACAAGTTGTGCCCCCAAATCAAAAAAAGTTGTAGAAATCCCTAATTTTCTTGATCAGGCTCCCGACGGGCCAGTCCTTAAAGCAGGTGTTATAGGCTGCGGCGGACGCGGAACCGGTGCCGCTATAAATTTCCTCAGTGCAGGGCCAAACCTCCAGATCACTGCACTTGGCGATACTTTCCAGGACAGGGTGGATAATTGCAGGGAAAGGATCCTTAAGGAAAAGAATCAGGAAGTTCCGAAGGAAAACTGCTTTGTAGGTTTTGATGCTTACCAGAAGGTTATTGATTCCGGTGTCGATATTGTAATACTTGCAACTCCTCCATTCTTCCGTCCCGAGCATCTCGCAGCAGCCGTTGCAGCCAAGAAACATATCTTTGCAGAAAAACCGGTTGCAGTAGATCCTACAGGTGCAAGGTCCGTTATGGCGACAGCAAAAAAAGCCGAAGGTCTTGGCCTGAACATTGCAACAGGGACCCAGCGCCGCCATCAGCGCGACTATGTTGCCAACTGGCAGCAGGTACAGCAGGGCCTCATAGGTGAACTTACCGGAGGAAATGTATGGTGGAACGGCGGCAAACTGTGGCATCGCGACAATGACCCGTCGTGGAGCGAAATGGAATGGATGATCCGCAACTGGGTAAACTGGACATGGCTCTCCGGTGATCATATCGTTGAACAGCACGTCCATAACCTCGACGTTGCCAACTGGTTCTTCGGAAAACATCCGGTAAAAGCAGTAGGATTCGGTTCACGCCTGCGCCGCGTTACAGGCGACCAGTATGATAATTTCAGTGTCGACTATGTATTCGAAAACGGCATGCATATACACAGCATGTGCCGCCAGATAAACGGTTGCGCAAATAATGTTTCTGAAAGATTGCAGGGCACCAAAGGAGCTACAAACTGCCAGAATACAATCCTCGATCTTACAGGAGCAGAGCTCTGGAAATATGAATATCCTCTCGATAAGGACGGCAAGCCCACAAACAGGGTTAGCGTCGACCCGTATGTTCAGGAACACATCGACCTTGTAACTGCAATCCGGACAGGAAAAGTTTTCAATGAACTCGAAAATACTGCCATCTCAACCATGGTGGGTATCATGGGCCGTATCTCAGCATATACCGGTAAAGAAACAACCTATGAGGAAATGATGAACTCCGATCTTAAACTCGGTCCGACAGTATTTGCATTTGGTCCCGTTGATATTCCAAAAGATGTTCCGATAGCAGGTGAGGCTTATGTCCCTCCTACACCGGAACAGCTGGCAGAACAGGCTAAAAGAAGAGCCGAAAGACAGGCTGCAAGAAATTAATAATAAATGATTTCTCTTATGAATAATTCAAGAAGAGAATTTATAAAAAAAGCTACGACAGGTGCTGCTCTTCTGGCAGCACCTGCCATTTTAGGCACTGCAAAAGCTGAAGGGAAAGTCCGTATCAGCGATGCTGTCGAACCTTTCAGGCTGAAATATGCACCGGGACTGGGAATGTTCCGTCAGAATGCAGGACAGGATCCTATAGATAACATAAAATTCTGTTACGACCAGGGTTTCCGTGCCGTATTCGATAATGGGCTGATGAGGCGGGAACCTGCAGTTCAGGAGAAGATTATGAATGAGCTCAGCCGTCTTGGGATGGATATAGGTCCTTATGTTCTGCGCGCTGATTCAGGCAAGCAGGATTTTGTTCTTAACTCCCAGGAGGTCCGCGATATGCTTATCGCCCAGATGAAGGAGGGTGTTGAGGTATCCAAAAGAACAGGGGCAAAACAGGCTCTGGTCGTTCTCGGCAGATATGACATGAAACTTCATATCGACTATCAGACTGCCAATGCTATTGACAACCTGAGATATTGCTGCGATATAATGGAACCGGCCGGAGTGACAATTGTCCTGGAACCTCTTAACCATTATACAAACCATCCGGGTCTTTTCCTGACAGGCATACCTCAGGCATATGCAATATGCAGAGCCGTCAACAGACCATCCTGCAAAATCGTGAATGACATTTATCATCAGCAGATTACTGAAGGAAACCTGATACCAAATATTGAAGCAGCCTGGAATGAAATTGCAGCATTCCATTGCGGCGATAATCCCGGAAGGAATGAACCTACCACCGGTGAGATAAATTACAGAAACATTTTCAAGTACCTCTACGGCAAAAAGTATGACGGTACCATCTGCATGGAACATGGAATAAGCCAGCGGGGAACAAAAGAAGGCGAATTGCGCGTGATTCAGGCATACCGCGAATGCGACAGCTTTGAGGTGTAGACCACCTCCCCCCTCGCCCCCGGGAGAGGGGGTGCAGGGGGTAAGGCCGGAAATGCACGAAGACATCTCAAAAATTTAAATTTATGAGAAAAATCTTCTATCTGTTACTATGGATAATGCCCTGCTTCACAGTATTTTCCCAGAAGCAATCTGTTAAACCATATCTGAGAATCCCCGTCATTGATCTTAATGGCGAAACCTTCAGACAGGTTGTCGTTGACAGGGAAAAAGGACAGTATCTCGGGCATCCGACAACGGTGTTGCTGGAGGATGGGAAGACTATCCTTGCCGTTTATCCAAAAGGGCACGGGAAGGGTGCAATCGTATATAAAAGAAGCACAGACGGCGGACTTACATGGAGCAACAGACTGCCGACACCTGAAAGCTGGAAGACATCACTCGAGGTCCCTACTATATTCCGGACAATTGATCCACAGGGGGAAAAGCACCTTATACTCTTTTCGGGATTATATCCTGCCAGGCTTGCCCATTCGGAAGATGACGGAATTACATGGAGTGAGCTTGAACCTGCCGGTGACTGGGGAGGTGTTGTCGTAATGGCTTCTCTGACGCCATTGAAAACCGGTAAAGGCCATTACATGGCTTTATTCCATGATGACATGCGCTTCATGACATCCAATGGACAGGAAAAATACACGGAAGACAGAAAGGTAAATGACCAGGTACTGTTTACCCTGTATAAAACTTTTTCCTATGACGGAGGACTTACATGGACATTACCTGAAGCAATACTTTCAAGGAGGGACATGAACCTTTGCGAACCCGGACTGGTAAGATCTCCGGATGGAAAGACACTTGCAGTCCTGTTGCGCGAGAACGCAAGAAGGACAAATTCACAGATAATTTTCTCAAAAGATGAAGGAGAGACATGGAGCGATCCGTTACCTCTACCCAATGAACTCAACGGCGACAGGCACGTAATAAAGTATACTCCCGACGGCAGGCTGCTGATAGTCTTCCGGGATATAAGTCCTGTCAGTTACAGAAAGGACCTGGAGAAAATTGCCAGAGAGAAAAACGAGGTAAACATGAGCAGTGTTGCGTCAGAGACCGGACAGGGAAGTCCCACCGAAGGCGACTGGGTCGGCTGGGTGGGAACCTGGAAAGATCTTTTAAAAGGTAAACCCGGTCAGTACAGGATCAGGTTCAGGGATAATATACATTCTTGGGATTGCTGCTACCCTGGAGTCGAGCTCCTTCCCGACGGAACGTTCGTCGTTACAACTTACGGGCACTGGGAAAAGGATGATGAACCATATATTATAAGCATCAGATTCAGGATGGATGAACTTGACGGAAGATTTAAAAAATAAGCGGAATATTTCTTAAATAAAGATCTGATTATGAAGAGATACACAACTATCCTTACTTTAATGTTCATTGTTATTTTATTAACATCCTGCGGGAAGAAATACAGGCTCTTTGTCGGAGGCTTCACCCGTAATGATGGTGAAAAGGCAATGACTGTCCTTGATTTCAACAGCCGGAATGGCAGACTGAGAGAAGTATCATCAGCTGATGTGGGTCCAAGCCCTTCATATTTCTGTTATTCTGAAAAGAACAAGATTTTCTATGTCCTGAATGAGGTTATGGAGTTTAAAGGTCAATTCGGAGGCGGACTGTCAACATTCAGGTATGACGATGAAAAAGTCAGATTCGAGAAGCTTAATGAAATGCTTATACCATACGGCGGACCGTGCTTTATTTCGTTGTCGGCCGACAGCAGTTATCTCTTCGTTGCAAATTATCCGAATGGTTCCGTTGCAGTGGTAAAGCTCGATGAAAAGGGAATCCCCGAAACCATAACCGATACGATCCTTTATGTCAGGGAAGAACCCGACCGTTCACATGCACACATGATACTTCACGATCCTTCAGGGAAATATGTCTATGTTACTGATCTTGGACTTGACAGGGTAGTCACTTATGAATTTGACAAGAACACAGGTAAACTTAATCAGACTGCGGAAGGCATTGCAGAACTTCCCAAAGGTTCGGGCCCCCGTCATTTTACTTTCAGCAAGGACGGCTCAAAAATGTACGTTATAAATGAACTTGGATCTATGATGGCGGTATTTGAGGCAGGCAGCAACGGAAGCCTGAAGCTTTTGCAGACTTTGACAACTCGATCAGATGAAACAATAGAGAACAATTATTGTGCTGACATTCACCTTGGGAATGACGGGAAATTCCTTTACGGATCAAACAGGGGGGAAAACAATATTGTAACATTTAAAGTGGGTAATGACGGATTACTTACCCTTGCCGGCCATACTACCTGCGGGGGCGACTGGCCAAGGAATTTTGTTATTGATCCAACAGGTCGGTTTATAATTGCAGGGAACCAGAAATCAAACTATATCTCGGTTTTCAAAATCGACAGAGAAACCGGGTTACCGTCGAAAGCCATAGATTCGACCCGGGTAAAGATGCCGGCATGCCTGAAATTCTTTAATGTTGATTAACTGCAGATTTAGGGTGATTTTGCTGTGTGGGTTATTTTCCATTAAACGCTGTGTTACTTAAAAGTTGCCAGGAATTCATCTGCTGAAACAACGGATGCATAGTTTTTGAGAGCGCTGAGTGTTGAATAATGGACATCTTCAGCTTTGATGATTTTATCATTGAACTTAAGATCCCGGGTTGCACAGGCATCATGAATAAGTATGCATTTAAAACCCAGGTCACTTCCGGCCCTTGTTGCAGCCTCTACACACATATGTGTCTGCATGCCGCATATAACCAGTGTTTTAATATCTCGTGACTTCAGATAGAAATCCTGAATATCAATGAGAATAAGATCTGTATTCGATTTCTGGGCATGCAACATAATTATTGAAGAAATTGCAAATACGACTGTGAGTATTGGTCTTTTCATCTTATGGATTTGTAAAGTTCAAATTTAGCCGATTAATTTCAAAAGGCTTCTCATTGCATTAAGGGAAATTCTTTGTAACATTATTATCTGATAATAAAACAGTATTATGAATCGCAACTCTTTAATCCAGACCTTGTTGGATGAACCTGAAAAATTATGGGATGTTATTGTTATCGGTGGAGGAGCAACTGGTCTTGGTGTTGCACTCGATTCCGTTACCAGGGGCTATAAAACGCTTCTTCTTGAGCAGTCGGATTTTTCAAAGGGAACCTCTTCAAGGAGCACGAAGCTGGTCCATGGAGGAGTCAGATATCTGGCTCAGGGTGATGTACTGCTCGTGAAGGAAGCGCTTCACGAGAGGGGGCTGTTTTTGAAAAATGCACCTCATCTTACTGCCAATCAGGAATTTGTGATCCCGGTTTATACATTGTGGGATGTGATATTATATACAGTCGGCCTTAAATTCTATGATCTGCTTGCCGGAAGGCTCAGCATGGGCAAATCATATTTTATCAGCCGCAGGAAAGCCTCGGAAAGGCTTCCGTTGTTGAAATCAGAGGGACTCAAAGGCGGCATTGTGTATCACGACGGTCAGTTTGATGATTCAAGAATGGCTGTAGCCCTTGCTTCAGCCTGTGTTGAAAACGGAGGGACTGTTTTGAATTATTTCAGGGTGGACGGGCTTTTTAAGGATGAAACCGGCAAAATAAAGGGAGTGGATGCAAGTGATGTCCTTTCCGGAAGGAAATTCCGGATAAAGAGCCGCCTTGTAATAAATGCCACAGGTGTTTTTGCCGATGAAATACACAGGATGGACGACAGTAGTTCCAGAGCTACCATCAGGCCTAGCCAGGGTGTTCATGTTGTGCTCGACAATGTTTTTCTCAGGAGCTCTTCTGCAATAATGATCCCAAAAACCGATGATGGCAGGGTATTGTTTGCAATTCCATGGTATGGAAAAGTTGTGGTAGGAACCACTGATACTCCATTGAATGATATTACCCTTGAACCAAGGGCCCTGGATGAAGAGATCGACTTCATACTTAAAACGGCAGGCAAATACCTGACCGTGCCCCCCAAACGGGAAGATATTAAATGTGTTTTTGCCGGCCTCCGCCCGCTGGCGGCGAATCCTGATAAGCCAGAGGCGACAAAGGAAGTGTCGCGCAGACATAAGATCACACTTTCCCCTTCAGGGCTTCTTTCAATAATCGGGGGTAAATGGACATCATACAGGAGGATGGCTGAAGAAACGATAGATAAAGCCATCAGATCAGGAATACTCGTGAGAAAGCCATGCGCTACAAAACACTTCAGGTTTTATTCCGAAAACGGAAATCCGAAGTATGAGAGGCTGAAAATCTACGGCTCAGGGGCTGGCGAGATTGAAAAGCTGATAAATGAAGATCCGGGGAAAGAAGATCTTATCCATAACCGTCTTCCATATACAAAGGCTGAAATAATCTGGATCTGCAGAAATGAGATGCCGGTAAAGCTTGAAGATGTCCTTGCCCGGCGCTCACGGGCTCTTTTCCTGGATGCTCGTGCAAGCCTTGACGCTGCACCTGTTGTCGCTGAGATAATGGCCAGGGAATCGGGAGCCGGGAGGGATTGGATCAAAAAAGAACTGGTCGATTATACGGATCTTGTAAAAAAATACCTGTGATCTCCAGATTGACGCATATATATCGGATCTATATCAAAATAAAAAACCAACTATGAGTGAATTCATACTTTCATTGGATCAGGGTACAACAAGTTCCCGTGCAATAATATTTGATAACTTCGGACAGCCTGTGGCAACGGCCCAGAAAGAGTTTACACAGATCTATCCAAAACCAGGCTGGGTTGAGCATAATCCTGAAGAGATCTGGTCGACTCAGGCAGGTGTTGCCGGAGAGGTGCTCGCTAAAACCGGACTTAAAAGCTCTGATATAGCGGGAATAGGAATAACCAACCAGCGTGAAACAACAATTGTTTGGGATCGTAGGTCCGGGAAACCGGTATATAATGCAATTGTCTGGCAGGACAGGCGTACTGCTGATTTTTGCGACAAGCTTAAAGGACTTGGAACCGATAAGGTCATACTTGAAAAAACCGGATTAATAGTAGATGCCTATTTTTCGGCAACAAAAGTAAGGTGGATCCTCGAAAACGTTAAGGGGGCAAGGGCTTTGGCTGAAAAAGGAGATCTGGCATTCGGAACTGTTGATTCATGGCTTGTATGGAATCTTACAAGAGGAAGTCTGCATATCACGGATGTGTCGAATGCCTCAAGGACTATGCTTTTCAATATACACACAATGGAATGGGATAAAGACCTTCTGGAAATATTTTCGATACCTGAAAGCATGCTTCCGGAAGTGCGTTCATCAAGTGACATTTATGGTACGACAACAGGGCAATTTTCGACCGACATACCGGTTGCAGGAATAGCCGGTGACCAGCAATCGGCGCTTTTCGGGCAAATGTGCATTGAGCCGGGGATGGTAAAGAATACCTACGGTACAGGATGTTTTATGATGATGAACATTGGGAACAGACCCATTGCATCAAAGAGCAAACTCCTGACAACTGTGGCATGGAGGATCGGCAACGAGACCAGATATGCTCTTGAAGGAAGTATTTTCATTGCCGGAGCTGTCGTACAATGGCTCCGTGACGGCCTGGGAATCATTTCAAAGTCGTCTGACGTGGAGATACTTTCAAATTCTGTAAAAGGAAGTGATGGAGTATATTTCGTTCCGGCGTTTGCAGGACTTGGTGCGCCACACTGGAACCAGCATGCACGTGGAACGATGGTGGGCATAACAAGGGGCACTACATCGGCACACATTGCCCGGGCTGCGCTCGAAAGCATAGCATTCCAGACCTTTGAGGTTCTTCAGGCTATGGAAAAGGATTCAGGGATTGAGATAAAGGAACTTCGTGTTGATGGCGGGGCAACTGTCAACAACTCGCTCATGCAGTTTCAGTCAGACCTTCTGCAGGCCAGTGTCATACGACCCAAAATAACGGAAACCACTGCATTGGGCGCCGCCTATCTTGCCGGGCTGGCAGTAAAATACTGGAAGAATATGGAGGAGATCAGGACCCAGTGGCAGATTGACAAGACATTTGTTCCGGTTTTGCCGGCAAACGAAACAGAGTCGCTAATAAAGGGATGGCACAGGGCCGTGAGGGCTGCCAAGGCGTGGGCGGAATGAGATACATGACACAAGGCGAATGACGAAAGGCTCAGGACTCAGGGCTCAGTGCTCAGGGCAAAACCCAAAAATTCAAAACATTAATTTTTGAACGATAAACAATAAACGATAACCAATAACATTTAAACTATGAATCCATTTTTTGCAGAATTTTTCGGGACAGCCATAATAATCGTTTTCGGAGGTGGTGTGGTGGCAAATGTTGTTCTCAATAAGACAAAGGGAAATAACAGTGGCTGGATAGTAATTACATTCGGGTGGGCAGTCGGGGTATTTACCGGTGTTCTGATCTCAGCTCCTGTCAGCGGGGCACATTTGAATCCGGCTGTAACTCTTGCACTGGCTATTGCACATAAGTTTTCATGGAGTTCAGTTCCTGTCTATGTTCTTGCCCAGATCCTTGGGGCAATGTTTGGAGCTGGGCTGGTATGGCTGGCCTACAAAAAACACTTTGATGCAACCGAAGACGGAGATTCAAAACTGGCAATTTTCTGTACCATGCCAAACATAAGGAGCTACTGGTACAATGTGCTGACAGAAATAATCGGAACTTATGTCCTGGCGCTGGCAGTCCTTTATATGGCTGAGCCGGAAGTTGGTCTGGGAGCACTGAACGCTCTCCCGGTTGCAATCGTTGTTCTTGGTATAGGCCTTTCACTTGGAGGGCCAACCGGATATGCAATCAACCCCGCAAGGGATCTTGGTCCGCGCATAATGCATTTCCTGCTTCCGATACCCAATAAAAGGGACAGCGACTGGAAATATTCGTGGGTGCCGATCCTTGGTCCGGCACTTGGAGCAACATGCGCTGCAGTGATGTTTCTTTTATTCAGTTAAAAGCCGAACAATTAAATTCTTTAATTGTTCTAATATTGTTAAACTCTAATACTATTTACAATGAAAAAAATTTTTCTTTCGGCTGTTGTGATCTGCCTCGCATTTGCACAACTGGTTGCACAGGAATCTACCTTCGCGAAAGGTGAGAAAGTACTTAACCTTGGACTGGGTCTGGGTTCTACTTTGTATACATCCGGTTCCTACTACAAAGGTCAGGTTCCTCCTGTATCGGCCTCTCTTGAGTTCGGTGTCGTTGATAATGTAATTGAAAAAGGTGTTGTTGGTGTTGGCCCCTATATCGGTTATTCATCCTACAAATATGAATATCAGGGATGGGGATGGAAATATTCGAATATTATCATAGGTGCGAGAGGTAATTTTCAT
>JAAYUS010000073.1 GCA_012517605.1 Bacteroidales bacterium | reverse complement strand
TATTTCCTTGTCGACAGGATACCATTATCATGGAAGAGTGCAGGAAGCAGCGGAGATTCTTTCGCTCTTCCCTCAAACTGGAATACCCTGCATACAAGGCTTGGCCTGAATCTTGTCTTTGGCAACAGGGAGAGATCGAGATGAATGGATTGAAATATTAACTTATATTTAAGGGGAAGAATGGTTTTGCTTATTCGTGTCATTTTAGTTGCCACAATTATTTATCTGCTGGTCAAATCATTTGTCAACTTCTTTGCAGACGAGGCAGAAAAGGAAGAGAGACGTGAAAAGGAAAGCAGGTCGAAGAAGAAGGGTGTCTCGAAGGAGGTGGGAGAGTATATTGACTATGAAGAAGTGGATTAGTTGCCGGGTTTGTTCTGGCTGAGAGTAATCCGGAGTTGTCTGGCAAGGGCATTTGCAAAAACAAAATCATTCAGGGTGTTATTATCGGAACTTAATATTTCCTTATTGTTCCCTTCCCAGCATTTTATACCGTCGCTGAGGAAAATTATCTTTTCGCCGATCTTCATCACCGAATTCATATCGTGAGTATTGACAATAGTCGTCATTGCATACTCTTCGGTGATCTCCTTGATAAGGTCGTCAATAAGGATTGCCGTCAGTGGGTCAAGGCCTGAGTTGGGCTCATCGCAGAAAAGGTATTTCGGGTTAAGTGCAATGGCCCTGGCAATAGCTACTCTCTTTTTCATGCCACCCGACAGTTCGGAGGGAAGAAGATTGTTGGCATTCAATATATTGACCCTTTTAAGGCAGAAATTGACGCGATCCCTTTTTTCCTCATCACTTTTATCAGTGAACATATCAAGAGGAAATCTTACGTTCTGTTCCACGGTAAGTGAATCAAACAGGGCGCTTCCCTGGAAAAGCATTCCCATTTCTTTCCTTATTTCCTTCTTGCCCCTGAAGTCGAGTTTGTTGAAAAGAACATCGTCATACCATACTTCTCCGTCATCAATATCATGCAATCCAACTATTGATTTAAGGAGAACTGTTTTTCCCGAGCCGCTCCTTCCGATTATGAGATTCGTTTTTCCAGGTTCAAATGAAACGGATATATTGCTGAGTACAGGTTTCCCGTTGAATGATTTATTGAGGTTATTTACCCTTATCATGACAGCAGCAGTTGTGTTAGGATTACATTGAAAAGCAGAATGAGCACACTGCTGAAAACCACCGCTTTTGTACTTGCCCTTCCGACTTCAAGCGATCCGCCCTCGACGTTGTAACCCTGGAAAGCAGATACGCTGGTTATGATGAATGCAAAGAACAAAGTCTTTATAATGGCGTATGTCACATAATAAGGTATAAAAGCATATTGAATGCCGTATACATAATCTTCGGAAGTGATGACTCCTGCTGAGGTACCGGCGATCCAACCGCCGAATATGCCAACTGATATGCTGATGAGTGTAAGAACAGGGTTGAAAAGGAGGGTTGCAATTATCTTTGGCAGAATGAGGTAGGAAGCTGAGTTGACGCCCATTATTTCAAGAGCGTCGATCTGTTCGGTGACCCTCATTGTCCCGATCTCCGAAGCAATGTTTGAACCCACTTTCCCGGCAAGTATCAGGGCAGTTATTGTTGATGAGAATTCAAGGAGGATGGAGTCGCGGCAACCAAGACCAATAAGGTAGGTAGGGTAGATCGGGTTTTCAGTGTTATAGGCTGTTTGCAGTGTAATTACAGCCCCCATGAAGAAAGATATTACAGTTATTATCCCTACTGAGTTAAGGCCGAGAAAAACCATTTCGTGCATAGTCTGTTTATAATAGACAGAAGGTTTTTCTGGTTTCGAAAACACCTTTTTGAGAAGCAGGAAATAGCTTCCTAACTGGGTTAAGAATCTTAACATGCTAGAATTTTAACGGGCATAAAATTACAAATATTTATGTTAATTACTGCACACATGGTCAAAGCGGGTTTGGACAAATAAATTATATATTTGCATTACTTTAATCTGATAAAACAGCATCAATGGATAACAGGTATGTGATTATCATGGCTGGTGGAGTCGGCAGCCGTTTCTGGCCTTTAAGCCGGCAGGAACGTCCCAAGCAGTTCATAGATATTCTTGGTACGGGAGAGACCCTGATTCAGCAGACTTACAGGCGATTCAGCTCTATCTGCAAAAAAGAGAACATATTCATTGTAACAAGCGCATTGCATAAAGATCTTGTTCTCAGTCAGATCGATATAAATCCCGAGAATGTACTTGCCGAGCCTTTCAGGCGAAATACTGCACCATGTCTGGCATATGGCACCTTCAGGATAATGAAGGATAATCCTGATGCTGTTATTGCTGTGACCCCCTCAGATCATCTTATAATAAAGGAAGAAAAGTTCTCGGATGTAATAAAGCAATGTTTTGATTTTGCAGCAAAGAACGACGCCCTTCTTACGCTGGGGATAAAGCCAGACAGGCCTGAAACAGGTTACGGGTATATCCAGGCAGACAGGAAAAAGAAGGTTGGCGGTTTCGAAAACCTTATGAAAGTGAAGACTTTTACCGAAAAGCCGGATATCGAATTGGCCAAAGTATTTCTTGAAAGCGGCGACTTTTTCTGGAATGCAGGTATATTTATCTGGAACATCAAGGCTATAATGAAAGCTTTCGAAAAGCATCTGCCTGATATGTTCTCAGCATTTGAGGAAGGCAGGGATTTTTACGGGACCCGTCAGGAAGCAAGCTTTATAGGAAGGACATATGCCGAATGCAGGAATATATCAATTGACTACGGGATCATGGAGAAGGCCGATAATGTTTATGTGATGTGCACTGATATAGGATGGTCGGATCTTGGAACATGGAGCTCGCTCCATGAGCATTCAGCGCCAGACACAAAAGGCAATTGCAGAGTCAGGGGCGAGGTCTTTACCTACGACTGCAAGGGGAATATTTTCAATATAGCCCCTGGCAAAATTGCTGTGGTACAGGGATTAAAGGATTATATAGTCGTTGATGCCGAAGATGTTCTTCTTATTGTGAGAAAGGAAGAAGAACAAAATATAAAAAATTACCTGGAGGATGTAAAGAATTCCACAGGTGATAAATACCAGTAGAAAAGGAGAACAGGCAGGTTTAAAAAAATTAACCGCAAAGTGCGCTTATCTGACGTGCTTTGCGGTTAAAAAAGATTTTTATAAAACCTGTTTTTTTATCTTATCTCTTAATATTCCCAGAGATCATGTTCCATGTTGAAAAGTTCATTCTTTATCTTTTCTGCTTCATAAAGGGTATATTTGCCAACTGTATAGTCAGCTATCATGCGGTCGTCATAGACATTCGATTCGCCCCAGATCACGCTTCCGAATTTTCTCTGCATGAAAAGATCGTCAAATGATATCCTCTGTGCATCATTGCTGGCAATATATACTTCGTTCTTTGCAAGTGCATCGCGGACATCATCAAATTTGATCCAGAAGAGAGGTTTTCTGAGGGCGCGTCCCATCTGCTGGTCATAGCCCATCCAGAAAGGTTCGATCCCAATGATCCTGACATCCAGCCTGGATAATTTCTTATCGAAGAACCACTCCTCATAGATAAGGAACTGTTTTACCTCTTCGGGTTTAGCCGACATCACAATTGTTGAGTCCCTTGTATTCCCTTCAGCGTCGAGCTGTATTGATTCAACCCTTGTTCCTGCTCCCATATTTGTTTCAATATCGGCATAGGTGGTCGGCATATTTGTGTCAAGCGGTGAGTAGGCGCTTACACGTCCCGACCTGATTTCTTCAAGCAGAATGCTTATTAAGCTTTTCCTGCCGTCCTGGGTGGGTTTGGTAGGGTAATACAGTGGCTGGTTCATCTTTTCCCGCAGATCGATGAGGCGCCAGATTTTCTTAGACCATATCACATCAGCCTCACGGAGGTATGGATAATTTATCTTCTTGTTATCGGGCATCGATTTCTGGTAAATATCGCCGAACGACTGAGCATTCGCCAAAGTACCAACTGCAAGGACGATAATTCCAAAAAAGATCTTCTTATTCATTTTCTTACTTATTATATACTAGTCTATCTTCAAAATTATAGGGTTCAGTTCCATTGTTCTCCCGTCGGGAGCAAGGCATTTGATATCTTTTATGAAGAGGTTCTTACCGCGGGTAAGCCTGTTTATGAGATCCTTCTGTTTCGGTGTAAGAGCGCTGCTTGTGCTCTTCTCTTCAAAGTCAGAACCTTTTTCGCTATAAAGAATAGTGAATCCCGTGATCTTGTAAACAAGGTCAAATTCGAAATCGGGCATTGAGGCAAATACACCTGCCTGGGCTGCGGCAGTATTCTTTGGTATGGTTCCGGTATTTTTACCGGCAAATACTGCTATAGGTGCAGGGACAGGTTTTACCCTGAATTCAACAGGTGCAAAAGGAGTGGTCTTTCCTGAGGCATCTGTCACTGATACAATAATCTGTACATTCTGTCCGACTGCTGTCGGGTTTATTGACCAGTTCCCCTTGAATGCAACTCCCTTTGAGTTTTTGACTTTTTCAGTGGAAACTGTGCCGTTGTTTACTTTGATTTTTATTTTATCGGGGCTTACTCCGGGAACCGATACATCAATCGGATTCCAGATCCCTTTGTACATCACGTTCATTGCGGTGGGAGAAACAACAACATTGGGTTCGCCAACATAATAGGCTGATTCGAAGGGATACTCAATAGTGGCTCCCGAAGGATTCTTAAGTGATATGACACCTCCCCATTTCTTGGGGCCTGTTGAAGAGGCACGTACCTTATATATTCCCCTTCCTGATTCATCGACAGGAAGAGTGGTGCCATTGACTGTTACGACGGGAGTCTGTGTTGAGTCGATGGCTGCGATGAATACTTTTGCTTCATAATCGCTTCCCGCCGTAACATAGCTTGCTGTAGGAACAACGGTAGGAATGATTTTGTTTACCTTGAAAGCGCCGGCGTCGATCTGGGAATACAGATGGTTTAATACTTCAGTTTCAGCATTTCTGACATCAACCTGCATTTTTGACAATATAGTTTCGACAGCCACAAGAGGAAGAGTATGGAATGTCACTGTTTCCCATTTTGAAGGCTGTCCGTCAGGATCACGGCCATCGTCGGTATTGAGGCTTTTGCGTATTGCTTCCTCCGCAGTAGGGTTTTTCCCATCCAGAGTTGATATCAGGTACTCCCTGTAATCGTTGAGGAGAGCCTTCAGTGTGCTGGCTTTTCCATTATAGTTGGCCCCGATCAGGATCTGTGAAGGAACATTGTTTTCATCAATCTTTTTTACTTCCTCAATTATTATTTCATCTCCCTGTATCGCTTTTGTTTCAGGTCCTTCAGCCGTTAAAATGATCTCCTTTTTCAGGTCCTGGATATAATTGAAAACTTCGTCTGCCCTGCTTTTCAATTCATAAGCAGTGGTTTTGAATTTCCCTGCTTTTGCCGGGTTCTCGGCAGCGGCCCTGTCAAATTCCGAATATATGAGGTTATTTTTTATAACATAGTTTGCCAGGGTTGTTGTCAGGCTTTTATCAACTTTCTTAAATGCTTCCACAGCTTCCTTTGACACGTTAAGTGCAAGCATGGCGGTAAGAATAAGATACATCATACCGATCATCTTTTGCCGTGGTGATAGCCTCTCGTGAGCCATTTTTCAGGTAGTTTTTGTTTTTGTTAAAATGTAATGTTACTTAACATTCATTGCAGCAAGCATATTGCCGTACACGTTGTTCAATGCTGTCAGATTGTCGTTAAGTCTGGCGATCTGTTCACGATATTTTTTAGCATCACCTGCCGATTCGTTAAGGTCTTTCATCAGGTTCTGAATCCCTTTCTGAAGGCTATCCGATTCCTTGATATGTTCATCAACGCCTTTCCTTTGAAGTTCATATACTGCATTGAGGGCAGAAAGGTTTTTATTCAGGACTTCCAGTTGCTGCTGGTATGATCTGCCACCTGATTCGATGACAGAGATTGATTCGGCCATTTTTCCGTATCCCGAGTTTGAGTCGTTTATTATTTTTGCCGTTGCCTGGTATGTCTCGGAAAGTTTTCCAAGAGCATCGTTGGCTGAATGGATTGTATTCATATATTTGGCCGAAGCGGCTGATACATCTCCCATGGCGCTGATGTTTGACGTAGCCTCGCCCAGTTTTTTCATACCTGCACCAAGCTTCTGGAACAATTCGGGTGTAATGTCAGCTTTTTCGAGCAGTTCATCAAATCTTGACAGTGCCAGAGAACCACCTCCGGCGCCGCCGCCAGAAATGCTGCCGGCATTTCTGTTACCACCACTTACGGCTCCTGGTTCATTGGGTTCGATTCCGGCAAGTTCGGGGTAAACAAGAGTCCAGTCAACCTCTTCATGTAGTGGTTCGAAAGCTGAAAAGAAGAATATGATCGCTTCAGTGAACAAACCAACAGTAAGCATTGTACCGGCACCCTGCCAGTGCTGAATTTTAAACAATGCACCAACTATAACGACAGAAGCACCGATACCATATAATTTGGCCATGAAATTCTTCCATCCGCTTGTCTGTACTATTTCTGCTAGGTTCATATACCTGTTTATTTTAAGGTTATTTAAATCTGTGGTTATTTATTCTTTTTTACTGGTTTACGCCGATATAGGATCTGACATTACGGAACCCGATAAAGGATTTAGTCGAATCCTGGTATTCATAATCCCTTGAGCTTGTCTGGAGGAAATAAGCTATATCCTTCCATGAGCCTCCCCTGATGACCTTGCGTTTCAGAACAGGAGGATCGTTTGGTTTCGCATTATATTCATAGTTGGGATTCAGATCGTGCTGGAAAATATATGCTGAAGGATGATATGCACACAATGTCCATTCTGCAACGTTTCCGGACATATCGAACAATCCGTATTCATTAGGCTCATATGAACCTACCTTGGATGTATAAACAGAGCCGTCGTCGATATAATTTCCGCGCAATGGTTTGAAGTTGGCCAGGAAGCATCCCTGGTAGTTACGAGTATAGGGCCCGCCCCATGGGTACATTGAAAGATCGAGTCCGCCCCTTGCTGCGTATTCCCATTCGGTTTCAAGAGGTAGCCTGTATGCCTGTACATCTGCAACGCCGTTTTTGCGGAGAGCAGTATTCATGTAATCGGTTCTCCAGCGGCTGAAAGCATTGGCCTGCTGCCAGGAGACTCCCACAACAGGATAATCATCAAATGATGGATGCCAGAAATACAGGTCAGCCTGCGGGTCGTTGAAGGAATAAGTGAAATCCCTTATCCAGCACAGGGTATCAGGATAGATATTGATGGTATCATGCCTTATGAAGGATGAACGGTCTTTTACAGGTGTCACATTGCCATTGCGGTCGATAACCTGTCCGACATACTTCCATGTATTATTGGCGTAATCGTTTATATATTTTGCTTTGGCTGCCTGCTGGTAGTCGACCCAGAAATATGTATAATTAAGTTTTCTGACATCAATTTGCTTTTTGCCGTTGAATCTTTCTTCAGGAGGGTAGTACATTTCTTCCAGGACTGCAGCAGTGGTTTCCTCCCTGGGGTCAATCCTTTCATCCCAGTTCAGAACATGAGGTTCAATCGGATTGCCATCCTGATCCGTTACAAAATACTCACGGTCGGGGATCTGTGCATCACCAAGCTTTGTCCTTAGTATGGAGTCGCGGACATAATAAACAAACTGGCGGTACTTGTTATTTGTTATCTCCGTCTGGTCCATCCAGAAAGCCTCCACAGTAACTACTTTTGAAAGAGTGTTCTGTGCAAAAAATGCATCCTGATCGCTGGGGCCCATGGTGAAGCTTCCTGCAGGGATAAATGCCATTTCAAAAGGTTCCGGTTCAAAGAAGTTCTTTCTGCCGGGGACTCCGGTAAGTTCTCCATTGTTTGAAGTCTTACATCCACTCAAAAAAACAATTACGACCAGAGCCGAAAGGATTACCTTTTTCATAATTCTTCAGAATTTTGTATTGCAAGTAAGAAGTTTAAAATCCATTTTATAAAAACCTTATGCTTTTGTATCTCATCGGGCTTTTGCCCATGCTGAGACTAAAACAATAATTCACAATAAATTCGTGCGACCCGCTTGTGCTTTTTCTGATATCCGAAGTCGGGAAATCGTA
>JAAYUS010000072.1 GCA_012517605.1 Bacteroidales bacterium | reverse complement strand
GCATACAATGATTCTACATCTACACAGATAGCTGTAGTTACCGTTTCTGATCTTTACGGATACGCCATTTCAGATTATTCCCAGAGGCTGGCCGAGCTTTGGGGCATAGGGCAGAAAGGGCTCAATAACGGAATTTTGATCCTCATAAAGCCAAAAACCTCAGGGTCATCAAGGGGTGAGGTATTTATTGCTCCAGGATACGGGCTTGAAGGAGTGGTTCCCGATATTGTCTGTGCTCAGATCATAGACAATGAAATTCTTCCGGAATTCAGAAATGGAAATTATTACCAGGGCCTCGATAAAGCTACAGGTGTCCTTATGAAACTTGCCAGCGGTGAATTCCCTCCTGACCAGTATGGAAAATCAAAGGGAGGAGACATAAGCGGATTCGGGCCATTCCTTTTTATCCTGATAATTGCAATTATAATCCTTTTCGCACGAAGCAGCGGCGGGTCGAATCATAAGAACATTGGTAGCAAAGGTCTTCCGTTATGGATGCTCCTTTCCATGATGAATTCCGGAAGTCACCGGGGAAGCTGGGGAGGATTCTCAGGTGGAGGTGGCGGCGGTGGCGGTTTCGGAGGCTTCGGAGGAGGAAGTTTCGGAGGCGGCGGTGCAGGCGGAAGCTGGTGATCAAAACTCCCTTGAAGAAGTATAGGCCCTCCATTTTTCTATGGCCTGCTTCATGTCATCAGGAAGTTCAGAGTCGAACGATAATCTCTTTCCTGTCACGGGATGGTCAAATGCAAGCGATTTTGCATGAAGTGCCTGCCGCGGCAGGATCTTAAAGCAGTTCCTGACAAATTGCTGGTATTTTGCAAATGTAGTGCCTTTCAAAATCTTGTCGCCTCCATATTCTTCATCATTGAACAGCGGATGCTTTATAAAGCTGAAATGGACCCTAATCTGATGAGTTCTTCCTGTCTCAAGCTTGCATTCAACCACTGAGACATATCCGAAATCTTCAATAACCCTGTAATGTGTGACCGCGTTCCTGCCCTGGCTGCCGTCAGGGAAGACCTGCATTATCTTTCTGTCTTTCAAATTTCTGCCAACATGACCCGTGATGGTTCCTTCGGCTGGATCAGGGACGCCCCAGACAAGGGCAATATACTTCCTGTCGGTGGTTCTGTCATAGAACTGTTTTGATAATCTGTTGAGGGCCAGCTCGTTTTTTGCAACCACAAGGATGCCTGACGTGTTCTTATCTATCCTGTGGACGAGCCCTGGCCGCAACTCGCCTGTCTGAAATAAAGGAAGGTCCCTGAAATGCCACATAAGGGCGTTGACAAGTGTTCCGGTGTAGTTTCCGTAGGCAGGATGCACCACCATGCCGGGTTCCTTGTTCACAACAATAACGTCATCATCCTCATATACAATGTTTATTTTTATATCCTCGGGAATGAGCTCAATTTCGCGGGGAGGATCAGGCAGGACGATCTGTACGACATCACCCGGCTTAACCCTGTAGTTCGGTCTGACAGTCTTATTGTTAACGAGAATATTGCCCGCATTTGCGGCATCCTGTATCCGTGTCCTTGAAACATTCTCAATACGCGAGCTGAGGTATTTGTCGATCCTTAAAAGAGACTGACCCGGATCAACGACATACCTGTAATGTTCATACAGATCCTGCTGATCGGAAATTTCTTCTTCTGCCATAAGGGCTTAATTTATTTTGACAAGCCTGAAAAAGCCGATACGGGTTGTACCTGTGAAGGGGACAACAGTATAAATTCCGGTGCGGAGATGAGATATATCAATACGTTCGGAGAACGGGACTTTCAAAACTTCTCTTCCCTGCATATCGATGACTGAAATGAAAGCGGAACCTGAAAGCAGCAGGTCGTCTGATCTGATGTTAATGTAGTCTTTTGCAGGATTTGGCCATATCCTGAACCTTACTGTATTTTCCGGGACTGGCTGGTTGTCGGATGATGTTGTTTTAAGAGGCGGACCTGTAACAGGTCTTATCATAACGCTTCCTTCTTTCTGGGACTTGAGCCATTGCCCGTTAAGCCAGTAAAACTGTCTTCCCAGATTGGGAGTGTTGACATCAAAACCCGCATTAAGGAAAGTCTCTGTTCTTTGCTTCCAACCTGCATAAAACACTCCGTTAACCATTACCCCATCAGGCAATACATATGTTGTGAAACCATTCAGATTGTCTCCCGGTTCAACTATCATATTTTCAGCAGAATACAGAACATTGCCAGGGAGTCCGTTGTTGTCATCCCATATCATTAGATCGAATGACCTCTGGTTACTGTTCAGGTAACTGTCGTTGAAGCAGATGTTTAAAGCCCTCACAGTATCCTGCAGGAACGATTTGAACCTGTATGCCACCATTGCGTTCCTCGATCCCTGTCCGTTGATCCCATAGCCGCCTTCAGCTGTACCGTCGTCATAGGCGAAATAGTTAAGGAAGACCTGGAGGTATGTTATTGTATCATTTGATTTGGGATCAAAATCATCAGTTTTCAGTGAACAGGTAATCTTAAAGAGGGCTGAATCAGCGTTGCTGTTATTGAATGTATATATCAGATTTGCATTATAATCAACGTTCTTGTATGGTTCAATGTTTGTGGCACCGGCCGAAAATGAATGAGAGACTGTGTTTGTGAACATGTCCCTTATTTCGAAATTCCTGGTCACGTTCCTTGTTATTTTATCATTGTTCCTGTAATGTATCGGGATGAATGATCCCATTTCCTGCAGGGATACCTGTTTGAACTGTTTCCATGGCATTGCCTCGTGTGTCTTCAATACTGATTTGAGGGGCGTTCTGAAGGCCACATCGGCTATTGCTGTGTCGGCCGAATTCCTGTTGCGGTCGATATAAACGTAATCGAGATTCCACTGGTCGCAGTTTCCAACCATTGAAAGATCATCAAATTGTGCAAGACTTGCCCAGTTGACAAAGCGGAACATGAAACCCTGCTTGAGGTATCGGGGATTCTGTATCCTGATTATCACAGGTTTGAAACCTTCATCAGGAACTCCGGGTGTTTTCCATACCGAGTACCATTTGTTCTCCTCAGGGGCAAAAAACTGTAAAGTCAGGCTGTCACGCGGTTCCGGAATGTCGCCCAGTCCTCCCGGCTGGTAATAAAAGCTGAGCCAGATATTGTCTGTTGCAGGGTAACTTAGGTTTATAGGTTGAGATGTAAGGTGATCGGCTTCAAAACCTTCGGTATTGGCTCTTTCATAAAGTTTTCCGTTATTGTCGAGAGCGTCAAGGGTAGCAATGCCAATGGTGATCTGCTTATCGGAGTATGTATTGTTTATAAAGGCGAAATCGTCGCTCCACCAAATTGCTGAAGGTGTAACGGATTTCCCTGAGAAATCATCAAAGAAAGGCAGGTTGACAGGCACTGCAGAAACCGCTTTTGAACTTTCAGGAGTTTTGCGCCTGCCGGTTAATTCCGGATTGCTCTGTAGACCTGTAACAACCTCCTGACCCATCGAGGGTGATGAACAGATAAAGAGAACGGCTATATTTAAGATCAGGCTCTTTTGCATCAGCTTCAGTCTGATTGAACGGGAACGGGTTGCGGGAGAGTGTCTGTAATCATAATTGTTGAATCGGGCTTCAGTTTTGCAGAATCGACTGTCAGCCAAAGATATACAGATGAGCCAAGCTGGATGGTGGCGTCAACGTTGAATTCGGGATTCTGTTTATATACAAATGCCCTTGATGAATCGTCTGCATTAAGTACCGTATTGTCATAAATGGAGGTAACCAGTGTCAGTGATGCGCCAAAAATCCTGTCACGGGCCGATTCCAGATCGAGGCCTGTCAGGTCAGGAACAGGTGTTCTCTGGTTGCTAAGTCCTTTACCCATAACCAGGTCGATAACTGATCCTTTCTGTATCGGCTCACCTTCCCGGATATCACGGCCGTTATATAGCTGTTTGAGTACCACATCCACTGAAATGTCGGGAACATATCTGGGAATTCCCACCTCAAGTCCGGCAGCTTCAAGTATTGCAACAGCCTGCCTTCTTGGGAGGTTGACAAGATTGGGCATTGCAACCATTTCAGGATTGAATGCATTGATGGTAATCAATATGTTTCTCCATTTCTTCACCCTGAAGCCTGGTTTTGGGTTTTGGTCGGCGACGCAACCTCTTGGGACTTCAGATGTATAGACCGAATCGATAATCTGGTATCTGACCCTGGCTTTCCTGGCCAGATGGCGGGTTTCCTCAAGTGTATGTCCGATAAAATCGGGGACAGGCCTGCTTTGTCCGTGCCTGGTGTAAAAATTGATCCAGATCAGCAATGCCATAAGAAGTCCGACAACAATGACAGCTGCCGATCCGAGGTTTTTTAAAAATTGCTTGCTGAAAATGAATTCTTTGAGGCTCATGGCTGTTTTCCGGACTTAAGTTATAACGCAAAGGTATGTATAAAATTATAAAGCGAATCGCGTTCAACTGGCACAAATCCGGCATCCCGTATTATCCTGCAGATATCATCTGTTGTCATTGCCGGATTTTTTTCCTCAGATCCTGCCATTGAATAAATCCTAGTTGTGTCATCTATTGTTCCGTCGAGATCATCAGCGCCGAATATAAGGCTTATCCCTGCCACGTCCCTGCTTATCATCGGCCAGTAGGCCTTGATGTGTGCAAAATTGTCGAGGTATATCCTTGATACCGCATAGTTCTTGAGATCCTCAATCATGCTGACTTCACCCGCATATGACATTTGATTATCGGCCATTTTGTATTTAAGCGGGATAAAGGCATTGAATCCCCCCGTCCTGTCCTGCAGATCGCGTAACCTTGTGAGATGGTCGATTCTGTGGGAATAATCTTCTATATGCCCGTAAAGCATGGTGGCGTTTGATGAAATCCCCAGTTCATGGGCTGTCTTATGTATCGCGAGCCATTTTTCGGAAGTGGTTTTTTCAGGACAGATCTTTCTTCTCAGAGTTTCATCGAATATCTCAGCACCTCCCCCAGGTATTGAGTCGAGACCATATTCCTTAAGAAGCGCGAGACCTTCCCTGACTGACATTCCGGATCTTGTGATCATATAATCAAGTTCAACGGCCGAATAAGCCTTAATGTGTATCCCGGGCCTGTGTTCCCTTATCCTTTGAAGAAGAGAACCCCAGTAATGAATGTCGTGAGAAGGATGAACACCACCTACGATATGCACTTCCGTAACCTCTTTGGTGTCGAATTTTTTTACAATATCAAGCATTTCATCCTGGCTGTATTCCCAGCTTAAAGGATCACCTTCAGGCCGGTGGTAGGAGCAAAAGCGGCAGTTATGGACACACTTGTTTGTAGGTTCGATATGGAAATTCCTGTTGAAAAAAGCGTAATTTCCATTCTTCCTTCTTCTTGCAATACCTGCCAGAAGACCAAGCAATGGAAGTTCTGCCTTCTGGTACAACCGAAGTCCTTCATCAGGGGTGATCCTTTCCTCGTTTGCCACCTTGTCTGCAATTTTCTGCAGGTCAGGATTGTGTATATTCTTTAATAGGCCTGTCATGTCGGAATAAAGCCTGGTAAAGCTAATAAAAAAAAGGTGCCTTTATGCGAGGCACCTTTACCAGTATAAAATACCTTTATTATTTTAATTTAAGCTCGCTCGAAACTGTCAGTCTTTTTCTGCCCTTTGCCCTGCGTGATGCAAGAACCCTTCTTCCATTTGCAGTGGACATTCTTTCCCTGAAACCATGTTTGTTAGCTCTTTTCCTTCTTGATGGCTGAAATGTCCTTTTCATATCGGTAATTATTTTTTAATCTGTGCAGTTTTATTTTGAGATCGCAAAGATAGTTATTTTTTAAACAAAAGCAACGTGCCTGGAAATTTTTAAAAAAATCAGAACCTGAGATATACTATCTTTTTTGTTTCGAAAAACGGTTCACTGAAGAAATCACAGATATTCCATATCTTCACCCTGTCGCGATACCGGCCAAGCTCATCCGTGATATCTCCTCCCTTAAGACAAATTATTCCGTTTCCGGACGAGTTTCTGTTTTCCTTTCCTATATTTTTTGAAGTCATTCTTACAAGGTCACTGAAATTTGTTACCGCCCTGCTGATAACAAAGTCATATCTGCCATTTTCTTCCTCGGCTCTTTTCAGTAGAGGAGTTACATTCCGAAGCTCAAGTTCTGAAGATACTGCTGTTACAACCTTTATCTTTTTCCCGATTGAATCAAGAAGATAGAACCGTGTCGCAGGGAAGATTATTGCAAGAGGTATTCCCGGGAATCCTCCTCCGGTTCCGACATCAAGTACCTCTGATCCTTCGCAGAACTGGAAGGCCTTCGCAATCGACAGGGAATGAAGTACGTGGTGTATATAAAAATCATCCATGTCTTTTCTGGAAATTACATTTATCCTGCTGTTCCAGATCCTGTATATTCCGAGAAGCCTTGAAAGCCTGTCAGACTGAACTGCCGGGAGGCCGGGGAAGTATTTTGCAATTATCTCATTCACTAACTGTTCCCGGTTTTTGTAAATATGTTGTAGAGAAGGGTCTTTGCCCGGTAAAGCTGTGCCTTTACCGTACCGATTGGAAGTTTCATCTCAGTGGCGATCTCTTCGTAGGAGTATTCCTTATAGTATCTCAATTCGATCAGCTTCCTGTACCTTGGTTCGAGCTGGTTGACAATGGATCTGAGGACAGCAATTTTCTGATCGTTTATAAGTGATTCCTCCGGATCGGGAAGATCCGACTGCAGGTTGACGGTCATGTCGTCCTGATCGTCCTGCAACTGATCTATGGGACCCGGGATAAGCTGTTTCCTTCTGATAAAATCGATGCAGTTGTTTGTGGCTATTTTAAAAAGCCATGTGCTGAAAGCAAATTCAGGAGTGAACAGGTCGAGGTTTCTGAAGGCTTTACCGAAAGCCTCAATTGTAAGGTCTTCAGCATCTGATGCGTTATTGACCATTTTCAGCAGCATGAAATAAATGGAATCGCGATACCGGTTCAGGAGAGTTGAGAAAGCCTTTTCATCGCCTTTCCTGGCCCGTTCAACCAGTACAAGATCGTGTCTGGCTTTGTCAGATAAACTGCTTTCTAATTCCATTTGTTACTTGATGAACCTCGTCTTTGACTGCCTGTATAAATAACAGCATTGATTAAAGGCGATAGTATATCAAATATAAGAATAAATGGAAATATTCCCGGTTCATTGAACTTTTTGGCGGTCAGGATGAGAATAGTGTATTGTATGATAAGCCTTAAAAGAAAGATACCAAGAACTAAAGGCCATGCGTAGAGGTTTGTCAGGAGGATAATGAAGGTTGTATAAAAAAGGATCCTGCTGACAGGTTCTAAAATTAATATCAGCTTATCAATCAGTTTGTAATAATTGGCTGTTGTAAGATGCCTTCTTTTCTGCCTGTAAAACTCTATTGACGATTCTGCGGGGACCGAACGGGTATGGGCATCCTTTCTGAATTCAACAGTAACATTGTCGCGTTTTGCATTTGAGTTGACGAACAGGTCATCGTCACCTGAGGCCAGATTGGTATGGATCCCGAATCCTTTTTTCTCAAAAAACAATGAACGCCTGTATGAAAGATTTCTGCCAACTCCCATGTATGGAAGTCCTCTGATTGCCATTCCAAGATATTGCATGGCAATCGTCAGACAGTCATATCTTATGTATTTGTTCAGCAATCCCTTCCTGGCGAAATATCCGCCATATCCAAGTACAAAGTCGATGTTTTCGCCGAATCCCGAGACCATATTTTCAAGCCATTTGCCGCTCTCCGGCCTGCAGTCGGCATCGGTAAATACCAGGATCTCATTTGCGGCGGCTTTTATTCCAATGAACTGGGCGAACTTCTTATTATGTGTGAATTTCGGGTCTTTCAGGATATTTGTCACCCTCAGATGAGGATATTTCTTGAGGTATTCACCAAGGACCTCGAATGATTCATCATCGGAACAGTCATTTACCACCACCACTTCATAATCCGGATAATCCTGCTCCAGTACGGCAGGCAGAAACTCCTTCAGGTTCTCCTCTTCATTTCTGGCGCAGATGATGACAGATACCGGCTGCTTTTTCCCTGATGGCTCAGGATGCCTGAACAGCAGAGGTGTCAGGAAAAAATACAGGTAATAGAAAGACTGGACTAAAAAACTTATCCCGAACGTTACAAGGAGAGCTAAAAGAAAAGGATGTTCCTGTATTGTCATCTGACCTGGAAAATTGGCAGCAATATTAATAAGATAATTTTAATGCCAAAAACATAATTATCAACATCCTTTTAAATAAAAAAAAGTTTGGGTCTTTAAAATTTTCAGGCTTTATTTTCAACAGGCGGATGAATAAATTACCTTTGGCCTCCGGAAAAAGTCGAATTCATGTTTACAATAAAGAGCAGGGATAAGGAAACAAAGGCCAGGACCGGCGTTCTGAAAACTGCTCACGGTGATATCCCCACTCCAATATTCATGCCTGTTGGCACTGCAGGCACGGTAAAAGGTATTCTGCAGCAGGACCTTATTGATGAGATCGATGCAAAGATAATACTCGGCAACACATATCATCTTTACCTGCGTCCGGGCACCGGCATACTGAATGAGGCCGGAGGTCTTCACAGGTTTATCAACTGGCCCAGGCCCATACTTACCGACAGCGGAGGATACCAGGTTTTTTCGCTTTCCGAAAACAGGAAGCTGACAGAAGAAGGTGCTGTTTTTAAGTCGCACATCGATGGCTCAACCCATATATTCACGCCGGAGAACACTGTTGACATTCAACGCATCATAGGGGCCGATATCATGATGGTGCTTGATGAATGCGCTCCATTCCCGTGTGACAGAAAATATGCGGAGAAATCAGTGGTACTTACTCATAAATGGCTCGAAAGGGCGATTAAGAGATACTCTGAGACAGAACCGCTCTGGGGTCATGATCAGCTTCTTTTTCCGATAGTCCAGGGAAGCACTTTTGATGATCTCAGGAGAATCTCCGCTGAAAAGGCAGCTTCGGTGAACATGGCAGGAAATGCTATCGGAGGCCTGTCAGTAGGTGAGCCTGCCGAAGATATGTACAGGATCATTGAAGTCGTCAATGAGATCCTTCCTGAGGAAAAACCACGTTACCTCATGGGTGTCGGAACACCTGCCAATCTTCTTGAGGCCATTGAGCGAGGCATTGATATGTTCGATTGTGTGATGCCGACACGGAACGGCCGGAACGGGATGCTTTTTACAGGCGAGGGAATAATAAATATAAAGAACAAAAAATGGGCTGACGATTTCAGCCCTGTCGATCCGACAGGCCCCTCGGCAGTAAGCAGATATTATTCAAAAGCGTATCTTCGTCATCTGATAATATCGGGTGAGATACTCGGCTCACAGATAGCCAGTATTCATAACCTTGCATTCTATCTCATGCTGGTTTCCGAAGCAAGGAAGAAAATTGAAGAAGGAAATTTCAGGAAATGGAAGGAAAAAATGACAATAAAAGTGTCGGAACGGTTGTAGGATCCCTGAAAGTCAGGATTATCGACTGGTATATCATCAGGAAATTCCTTGGGACTTTCTTTTTCAGCCTGTTAATGATCATGACTATTGCCGTGGTTTTCGATTTTGCTGAAAAGATCGATAACTTCATGGAAAAAGATGCACCTGTAAAAGCAATAATATTTGATTATTACCTGAATTTCATTCCATATTTTGCAACACTTTTTGCTCCTCTCTTTGTCTTTATTGCTGTTATTTTTTTCACATCAAAAATGGCAGCCAATACTGAGATTATTGCAATACTCAACAGCGGGATGAGCTTCAGAAGGATGATGTGGCCATATTTCCTCTCTTCCCTCGTTATAGCAATTTTCACCTTTGTTCTGACAAACTTTGTGATACCTACTGCAAACCTCAACAGAATTAATTTCGAGGATAAATATTACAGGCCTACAAACAGGAGGGTCCCGGTAATGAATATACACAGGCAGGTCTATCCCAATGTCCTGATCTATATGGAGTCATATAACCCCATCAGTCAGGCCGGTAGGAATGTGACTCTTGAAAAGTTCGATGATGATGGCAAACTTGAATCGAAGCTGGCAGCTAACCTGATAAGATATGATACAGCATCACATAAATGGATCATCGTGAATTATAATCTCCGTAGGATCACCGACAAGGAAGACATTATCTCATCAGGAGACAGGATTGATACTACCCTTACAATTAAACCATCGGACTTTTCATACGGAAAGGGCGTTGTTGGGACCATGACCTATGAAGAACTGAATGATTATATAAACCAGCTGAGGCTTCAGGGCTCAGATGAGCTGAAGATGTTCCTTATTGAAAAGCACAGACGCATAGCAAATCCTTTTGCAGTCTTTATTCTGACACTTATCGGAGTATCCCTTTCCTCACGAAAGGTGAGGGGAGGGATAGGGATGAACATCGGGATCGGACTGGCCCTGAGTTTTTCATATATTCTTTTTATGCAGTTTGCCTCCCAGTTTTCCCTGAAGGGCAACCTCGAACCTATGCTTGCAATGTGGTTACCCAATATCATTTATGCGTTCATTGCAATTGTATTGTATAAACTTGCCCCGAAATAGGTGCAGTTAACCGTGCAAAAAAGTATAAATTTGGCCTTTAATCCCTTCCCGGCCTTCCCCCAAAGGGGAAGGAGAAACCCCACTTCAAGTGGCTTTTCCCCCTTGGGATAAACGGGAAAGGGAGTAAAAGCAATAAGAAGATACTGTTTGATAATTAGTCTTAATCAGGTTTTTTGAATAATGATTTCTGAAAATAATTTAATACATCCTTTATGGCAGTAAATAAGAAAATCCGTGAGCTCCAGGAAAAAAGGGAGAAAATCCTTATGGGAGGCGGTGAACAGGCAATAGAGAAGCAGAAAGCGATGGGAAAAAGAACTGCCCGTGAGCGTATTATGGCTCTTCTCGATAAGGACTCTTTCATGGAGTATGATATGTTCGTTGAACATGATGCCCGCGATTTTGATATGGACAAAAAATCGCTTCCCAGTGATGGCGTGATAATCGGCTCCGGTACGATTTATGGCGCTCCTGTTGCTATTTTTGCACAGGATTTCACTGTGGCGGGAGGTTCCCTCGGATTGATGCATTCAAGGAAGATAGCAAAGATAATGGACCATGCCCTGAAAATGAGAATACCGCTGATCGGGATAAACGACTCAGGCGGGGCAAGAATACAGGAAGGCGTAAATTCACTCGCAGGCTATGGCGAGATTTTCTTCAGAAATACAATTTCCAGCGGCGTTATTCCCCAGATATCTGTTATCCTCGGTCCCTGCGCCGGAGGTGCAGTATATTCACCAGCACTTATGGACTTTGTTTTTGTTGTCGATAATATATCGAAGATGTTCATCACCGGCCCTGAAGTGATAAAGACAGTACTTGGAGAGGAAATATCCATGGAAGAGCTTGGAGGCGCCAGGGTGCACAGTGAGATTACCGGGAATGCCCATTTTTTCGCGCATAGCGAGGATGAATGTTTCGAACAGATAAAGCGACTTATTACATTCATCCCGTGGAATAACAGCAGAAAGGCAAAATCATTCGAACCGGGAGAACCTGACAGGAGCTTTGATCCTGAAAAAATTGTGCCTGACGATCCCACGCTTCCATATGATGTAAAGGATGTTATCAGATCTATTGTTGATAAATCCGACTTCTTCGAGATAATGGAATTGTATGCCAAAAACATAGTTATTGGTTTTGGCAGGCTTGGAGGCAGAACGACTGGATTTGTCGCAAATCAGCCGCTCGAGATGGCAGGAGTCCTCGATGTGGATTCATCCGACAAGGCTGCCCGCTTTATAAGGTACTGCGATGCTTTTAACATTCCAATCGTTACCCTTGTCGACCTCCCTGGTTATCTGCCGGGTGTCGATCAGGAACATGCCGGAGTTATAAGGCACGGAGCAAAGGTACTTTATGCCTACAGCGAGGCCACGGTGCCAAAGCTCACTGTCATCCTCAGAAAAGCTTACGGCGGTGGCTATATTGCCATGAGCTCAAGGCACCTGAGAGCCGATTTTGTCTTTGCCTGGCCAACCGCTGAAATTGCTGTGATGGGTCCCGAAGGAGCTGCAAACATTATCTTCAGAAAAGAAATCATGTCGTCAGATGATCCCGACGGAATGAGGAAACAAAAGGTTGAAGAATACAAGGCTAAATTTGCAAATCCCTATGTGGCTGCAGCAAAAGGATATGTTGATGCTGTTATTGAACCAAAGGAGACAAGGCGCTTTCTTCTGCATGCTATTGAAGTATCAGAAAACAAGGATGTCCCGATGCCTGAAAAGAAACACGGCTTGCCACCATTTTAGAATTTCCTCCCAAATAAACGTCACTGATTATGAAGGAATTTGAAAATCTCGGAATGCTCAATATAAACTCAATCGTTTACAAAACGAGGCTGAGTGCAAAATTCATGAACAAAAAGCCTTATAAAAAGGCTGATCAGAGGATGATCCTGAGCTTTATCCCCGGAACAGTCCTTGACATAATGGTCAGGGAAGGACAGAAGGTCAGTAAAGGCGAAGACCTTATGATACTTGATGCCATGAAGATGCAGAACAAGCTCAAAAGCACGATCGACGGGACAATTAAGAAGATATTTGTTAGCAAGGGAAACAGGGTCGCAAAAGGCACGAAACTGATCGAGATGAAATAGGATCAGAGAGATCCGGAAAATATAACGTAGTCGCGGAGCCGGTCAGGAAGTGCGGGTTTGCCGGTAAATATCCCATACACGGTTGATCCGCTGCCCGACATCGAACTGTAAAGGCTGCCTGAATTGTAAAGCGCTGCTTTTAAATCGCCTATTAGGGGATATTTCCTGAAAACCGTCTTTTCAAAATCGTTTACTATAAGGTTTTTCCATTCCCTTACAGGACTGTTAACAAGATCCTTTAAAGATTTTTCGGGAACAGCAGGCTCACAATTTTCGTATGCTTCCCTTGTACTCACCTGAATGCCCGGATTTAAAAGTACTATATGGAATCCTTTAAGGACAGTATCAACCGGTTCAAGTATTTCTCCTCGTCCTGTTGCAAATGACGGACGGCTGTCGATGAAAAACGGGCAGTCGCTTCCGAGCTGCAAGGCGGTCTCCTTGAGAGTCTCATCAGAGATGTTGAGACTGAACATCCTGTCAATCGTCCTGAGCATGCATGCTGCATCCGACGATCCTCCTCCCAGACCTGCTCCTGAAGGAATGCCTTTATGGAGGTTTATCCTGAGTATTGGGAAAGGTCTTATCTGCCTTAACATCTTAACAGCCTTCAGGGCAATATTGTTTTCCGGGGCCACATTTAGACCGTAACCCGTTACGTTAAGGATATCTGTTTCCGATCCTGCTGCACCGGCCACTACCTCAAGCGCATCACAAAGTCCGACAGGATAGAAGATCGTCTCTATATTATGATAACCGTCGTCACGCCTTCCGGTGATATTCAACCCTATGTTTATCTTTGCTTTTGGGAAAACGAGCATCTGGCTGTATTTAATACAAATTTATCATTAGGATTGGATATTTGTTCTTTTAACCTGCATTTTGGTTTTTTAAACAATTTTTAAACATTAAAATGTTTGTAAGAAAAAAATCCTTTTAATTTTAATCCTGTCGATATTTTTACCTTTGGTCAGTCCTGGCAGCAGGATTAATCTTTCTTTTAGATATCAGTAAATCAGAAGATTAGAATTGATGGTAAGACAAAAGCAGAGTGCAAGGCCGGTGGTTGCCGCCTTGCCCGATTTCGGTAAGGTCCCTCCGCAGGCACTGGATATGGAAGAAGCAGTCCTCGGAGCTGTCATGCTGGAGAAAGAGGCGGTGATAACGATCCTGGATATTCTGAAACCTGCAAGCTTTTACAAGGAAGCTCATCAGAAGATATTCAAGGCTATACTCGACCTTAATGCAAAGGAATATCCTGTCGACCTTTATACCGTAACTGAAGAACTGCGTTCCCATAATGAGCTTGACAGCGTTGGCGGACCAGTATATCTTACCCAGCTGACTTCGAAGGTTGTCTCGGCGGCAAACGTAGATTATCACGCCAGGATAGTAGCTCAGAAATATATCCAGCGTGAACTTATAAGGGTGTCCACCGAGATCCAGAACAGATCGTTCGATGATTCCATCGACGTGACCGAGCTGCTGGATTTCTCCGAAAACGAGCTTTTCCAGATAGCCGAGGGAAACATAAAACGGGAAGTAGCTCCGATTAACATGGTCATAAAGGAGGCAATAAGGGAGATCGAAGAAGCAGGGAAAAGGGAGGATGCCCTTGTGGGGATCCCTTCGGGATTTACAAAACTCGACAGGCTGACGTCAGGATGGCAGAAAGCTGACCTGGTTATTATTGCTGCACGCCCTTCAATGGGAAAAACTGCATTTGCACTTTCGATGGCACGCAACATGGCAGTCGAACACAATAAAAGCGTGGCAGTATTTTCATGTGAAATGTCGTCGATACAACTTGTGAACCGCCTGATAATCGCTGAAACTGATATTCCGGGCGACAAGATAAAGAATGGAAGGCTTAATGAGGAGGAATGGAAACAGCTCGATACAAGAATCAAGAAGCTTGTTCAGGCTCCTATATATATAGATGATACACCGGCAATCTCAATTTTTGAGCTCAGGGCAAAATGCAGGCGGCTGATGGCCCAGAGAAAGCTGGATATTGTGATCGTCGACTATCTTCAGCTGATGTCGGGACCTGAAAATGCAGGAAGCCGTGAACAGGAAGTCAGCAACATCTCAAGATCCCTGAAAAGTATTGCCAAGGAACTGAATGTCCCGATACTTGCTCTGTCGCAGCTTAACCGTTCGGTGGAAATGAGGGGTGGAACAAAAAGACCTCTTCTTTCCGACCTCAGGGAATCCGGAGCCATTGAACAGGATGCCGACATGGTGGTCTTTATACACCGTCAGGAGAAATTCGGAATCCCGACGTTCGAGGATGGCAGTTCAACGAGAGGCATTGCCGAAATCATCCTTGCAAAAAACCGTAACGGCCCGGTTGATGATGTCCGCCTCAGGTTCCGTGAGGAGAGGGCCCAGTTTGTTGATATTGATGATTTTGATGTTGACGGGATGCAGGAGCTGAGGGAAGGTTCGCAGAGTATAACCGTCGGTTCAAAGATGAACCATGATAACTTCAGGAGGACCGGCAACGGTTTCGACCAGGAAGCAGACCTGCTCAATGAACCTCCGTTCGTTTAGCAACCAGCAACCTGCAACCAGCAACCAGCAACCTGCAACCTGCAACTGATTTTAATTAAATCTGATTTTAAACCTTAACCCTGCGGAACGGAATGTAAAGTCGTCAAATCCTGCAAATATTCCGGCTTCACCAATAAGGAAGATCTCACTCAGGCTGTAGCCGACTTCAAAATAATTTGCATGGAACCTCGATCCCAGATACCCAAGGGAGATATTCTCCCTTATCAGTGTATTGCTCAGTCCCGGTAGAAGTTTTAAAAGAAGGTATGGGGTTGTATATTTAAGATGTGCCTCCCCAAAGAATTCCGGCGTGCTCAAGGTGTAAAAGGAAGGTATCATGAAAGCATCATCATAGTCGTTTATTGCTATCGGAAGAGGCTGGGCATTGAAATGGAAGAAATCATAATATGATATTTGCCTGTTGTCAGCAAATCCTCCGGCCCTGATGTTCCATCTTATTTCACTGAAAGCTCCGGTTTCACGGTTCTGTGACACTTCAAACCTGAACATGTCGAAATGACTGTAAGAATCAGGCGCCTGTAGATCCTGGTTCAAGCCATGCTTCCATATCACCCTGAATAAAGGCCAGTCTGACCCCTGAGGTATCCTTGTCCCATTAATCATCCTGTATTTCTGACGGGGAGTAAATGTAACATTTGTTACAATTTCAAAATGCTTCATGTCGCGGAGGAAGTTTGCCTCATTGCCTCCGGTAAGCAGGTATTCATTTTCAGGTATGTTTTCCATATATTCCCTGCTTCTGCTGAAAACAGAGAATGAGGTATTATTCTCAAGTACCTTTCTGTTTTCATAGCCTGCCGAAAACTCAAGCCTTATCCCGTTTTTAAGATCTGTCTCATAGCCAAGAGTCAGATACCTGCTTTCATAAAGCCTGAGATAGTTCTTTTTGAGAAGAAGCGATGAAAGGCTGTTGATAAACGGATTTATCCCTCCTCCGGTCCCGATATCCTTGCTTGCCATCCCGGAACGGAAATAATATTGCTGCCGGTTTCTGCCGTTTACCGAGTAGGTGGCATTCAGCCGCCACAGAAGGCATTCCCTGCTGAACGCATACCTTACATCAGGGTAGAAAGCCAGGCTGTTCCTTTTGTCAAACCTTTTATTTATCCTGAAATCGATGCCATAAACGAAACCATCAACAGTGTTAAAGCTTAGATTGTTCAGGTCGGCCAGCCCGCCGAATGCAAAACTGAAACCAGTGGTGTCGGACCATGTCCGGCCCGAAAACATATCGTGCAGTGTTCTCCGGAAAGCAGAGGATTTACGGCCTTCTTTTTCCGGAATCGAATCCAGGCGGGGTCTCAGTAAATTATTCTGACTCGACCGTGTACTGTCGCTTTTTTGCAGGCTTTTCAATTCAATATCAGAAAGTGGTACAGGTCTTACAGAGGCCCAATAGGCGCTGTCCTTTCCTGCGGCATCCTTTTCAATGATCCTGACTGTATTGTCTTTTATCTCAAGGCTTTTAACGCTGTCGGGACGGCTTTCTGCGGTTTCCTTCCTCATCAGTCTTGAAAGCCTTACCATATCCCGGTTGGAAAGCTCATCCTTATCCAGTAACCTTTCTATTTCTTTTCTTGTTCCTGATTTAACAGTATCCTGGAAATAACTCCCCGCAAAGCCGGTAACGATATCCCCCGGTTTCTGAAGTTTCTCATTCTGTTTTACTTCGAGGTATTTCACCGAACTTGTATAGCCGGCATCAGCCTTGAATCCAAAAACACTCAGGCCGATGTCAAACTGATGGCTGACAGGCATCCAGATATCCTCTTTTACGGGAATGTAAAGCTCGCGCACCCTGATATTTCCTGCAAAATTCTCATTCGTGAGATCAAGACTGTGAAGGCACCACAGATCCTCGATAATGTAAATAGTCCCTTTGAAAAGTTGCTGGCTTTTCCTTTTCGGGACTACCTCTATTTTGTTTATTGTATAGTCTCCCTGCAGTGAAGCGCCCTGATACCTGAAGTTGTAATGGGAGAAGGCCTGGGGTGAAAGCGGGGAGATGGCCATGTCTGCAAGAACAGGCTGATAGAAGCTTGCCTGGATGAACTCCATGGGCGACACCTCATTGCCCTGCTCGGGGAATGAGGAATTGTAGGATATTACTCTCTGTACATACCTGTCGGGAGCCGTAAACTCAATTTCATTGTACGATTCCATAAGATAGGTGTCTCCTTCTTTTATGGTTCCCTCCTGATCGCGGAATCTTCGGCCCGAAGAAACCGAGACATTGTTTTCGGTTCTTCTCATTCTCATCGACCGCTCGAAAATCTTTGGTATGTTCCTTATATGGAGGTTACCTTTAAGGTATACATCAGCCTTGTAATAATTAATGAAGTTGAGATAATACGGAGCAAGCCCGATGGCCTTTCTCATTATGAACATCGCAGGATCCTCCCCTGAAGGAGAAATCCTCACTTCGGGAATGTTGTATATCTGCTCAGGCAGAACAATATTCCTGGTAACCACGGCATCTGCAATGGTAATGCTTTCAAAAACAGGTTCAAAGCCAAGACTCTGATAATTTACAGTATAGTTTCCCGCAGGAAGTTTTAGTTCATAATCTCCATTTGTGTTTGATGTGGTTCCATACTTCAGCTCCTGAATATATACTGTGGCATAAGGCACAGGCTGACCTGAAATATCCGTGATCTTTCCGTTAAGTGTTTGTCCGGATGCAAAATGCGAAAGTATGAACAGTGGCAGTAACGTAAGGCCTGATCTTTTCAGCATTATTTTGACAGAGCAGGAGATCATACTTTTCTGCGGATCATTTGTCAGTTTTCTTTCCCTGCAACAATTATAACTATTTCCCCTTTGGGAGCATGTGCTTTATAATGCCGTGAAACCTCATCAAGAGTGCCCCTGATGTTTTCCTCATAGATTTTTGTAAGTTCACGTGAAACACACGCTTTCCTGTCAGGCCCAAAAGCTGACGACAGGTCATCAAGGGTTCTCAAAAGCTTGTAAGGGGATTCATAAAATATCATTGTCCTTTCTTCTGAAGCAAGAAATGCGAGCCTTTTTGTCCTTCCCTTTTTTGGAGGAAGGAACCCTTCAAAACAAAATTTGTCACATGGAAGCCCTGAATTTACAAGGGCAGGGAGAAAAGCTGACGGACCCGGCAATGTCTCAACTTCAATATTCCTTGTTACACAGGCCCTTACGAGGAGAAAACCCGGGTCGGAGATTCCCGGGGTTCCGGCATCTGAAATAAGGGCAACATCTGTTCCTGAGAGTATCCTTGAACATATTGCGTCGACGCTCTGATGTTCGTTGAACTTATGATGCGATCTTACCGGAGTTGTTATCCTGTAATGGTTCAGAAGCTTTGAAGCCTGGCGCGTATCCTCAGCCAGGATAAGGTCCACGCTTCCAAGGATCTCTACAGCACGGTAGGTGATATCCCTGAGGTTGCCTATAGGAGTTGGAACCAGGTAAAGTTTACTCATGCGAAGGGAACTTGCGTTTAATGAGATCCATTAATTGTTTTATGGCTTCATTTTCATTGTCTTCTCCGGTATAGCCGGCAATGATTGCCCTTGCATCGGAAAGGCTGCCTGCCGTTTCGAGCTTTTGCAAAGCCTGATTGTAAGCATCCTGGTTTCCGTTAAATATCTCCCTCACAAACAGGAATTTGTCGTTTATGCCAATTGCTTCGTTAAGGCTCGAAAGCGGTAATGTCCTGATAATTTCGTGAACATCATCTCCATGCTTGCGGCTTCCGAGCTCTTCATTGAAGCTTGCCGGCTGTGAAAACTGGTCGGCAATTATTGCAGTTTCTGACACTTTTTTTGGTTCAGGCGCTGATTTAACAACCGGCTCTGAAGGAGAAAGGACAATTTCCGGCTCAGGTTTTACAGTTTCCGCTGCGGCCCTCGGCTCAACAACCGGAGGATGATATTCCCTGACAGGTTTAACAGGCTCCGTTTTTTCATTCTCATGGCTCGCCTCTTCCCTGACAGGCACTGATTCCCTTGCTTCCCGATGGGCGAAAGGAACAGACTTGAAAAGTGCAATCACCTCGGCGGCGCTTTTACACTTGGCTTTTGCCAGTTCGACCTGCAGTTCAGGAACTCCCGGATATTTCTTCAGATCGTCGATGATTTCCCGTGCTTCATTGAGATCCTTAATTATAATATCAATAGTACTGTTTAATTCCATCGGTTTTGATGCGTTAATAACAAAGCATTTTCTTACTTTGCAAAAGTAAATATTATTATATAAGTCTTAACGCAAATACTCCGTATTTAGCATCCGCGGAAGGATATAAAGGTTATGGATTTTCTTGAGAATCTGGGCAGGGCAGAAGGCAGAAGAGGATCAATAGAGGTCATCACAGGTTCGATGTTCTCAGGGAAAACCGAGGAACTGATCAGGAGGTTGCGCCGGGCCCAGTTTGCAGGGCTGAGGGTTGAAATATTCAAACCTTCCCTCGATAACAGATATTCTGAGAAAAGGGTTGTTTCACATGATGAGAAGTCAATTGTTTCGACACCTGTCGACAATGCCGGATCCATATTGCTTCTTGCCGGAGATGTTGATGTTGTGGGGATAGATGAAGCGCAGTTTTTCGACGAATCTGTTATTGATGTCTGCAATTCACTGGCTGACGGAGGGATAAGGGTTATCGTCGCTGGTCTGGATATGGATTTCATGGGAAACCCTTTTGGTCCCATACCGAAACTTCTCTCTGTGGCGGAATTCATCACCAAAGTCCATGCAATATGCATGCGATGCGGTAATCTTGCCCAGTACTCATTCCGGAAATCCGATGAGGAACAGGTTGTACTTCTTGGTGAAAAGGATAAATATGAGCCACTTTGCAGGACTTGCTTTAACAAATCCTTAAAAGGTAAGTAAATTGGATTTTACTGTATCGGATATTGCACGGCTGACAGGCGGAAAATTAACAGGGCCGCCTGATTCAATCGTCAGGGAACTGCTTACCGACAGCAGGCAGGTAAGTTATACTGAAAATGCTGCATTTATAGCGATAAAAGGAGTTAACCACGACGGGCATAAATATATTGATAATTTATACCGAAGGGGAGTGAAGGTCTTTATAGCCAGTCGCCTTCCCGAAAATCCTGATCTTTATCCTGATGCTTCCTTTATAATTTGCCAGAACAGTATTGATGCTCTTCAGCTTCTGGCTGCTGCAAAAAGATCCATGTTCGGATCTGTCGTTTTTGCCGTTACAGGCAGTGCAGGCAAAACTATTGTTAAAGAATGGCTTGCAGATGTTCTTGGTCGTGTTTATCCTGTTGTCAGGAGTCCAAAGAGTTACAATTCGCAGATAGGGGTTCCTCTTTCGGTTTGGAAGCTCGATCCGCTTTATAAGTTCGGGATATTTGAAGCCGGGATTTCATTGCCTGGTGAGATGGAAAAGCTCAGAAGGGTAATCGATCCTGATATTGGAATCATTACGAACATAGGCGATGCGCACAGTGAGAATTTCCGGGATATCAGAACAAAGGCAAAGGAAAAACTCAGATTGTTCACAAATGCAAAGTCAATAATTTTCAGCAGCGATTCTCCCATTATCAGGGAGGCGATCCTTGAAGATCCGGTGCTGAGAGAGAAGGATCTGACTGACTGGTCATTCACAGACAGGGATGCCAGGGTATTTGTTGAAATGAGCAATTCGGGTAATGAAGGCACACTTCTGAAATTTACATATAAAGGCAGCATGATTAGCTCTGTGATCCCCTTCAGGGACAGGGCTTCAATTGAAAACGCAGTTACTGTTGCCTCGGCTTGCCTTGCCGTGGGTCTGCCGGATGAAAATATCGCTGAGGGACTGGCCGGACTTGTTTCGGTTGCAATGCGTATGGAACTGAAGGAAGGAATAAATAACTGCCAGCTGATTGAAGACTATTATAATTCTGATCCCGGATCACTGAAACTGGCACTGGAATACCTGAAAAGCCAGAATAACCGCAGGACCACCCTTATTCTCTCCGATTTTGTCCAGAGCGGCAGGGAGGAAAAGGAACTTTATTCTGAAGTCGCCGCCCTGTTAAGAAAAACAGGGATAGATAAATTCATTGGCATAGGTCATGCCCTGATGAAAAACAGTTCTCTTTTTGATGAGGAGGCAAAATTCTTTTATTCGACAGATGATTTTATTCACAACTTCAATAGTCAGGATTTCAATAACGAGATAGTGCTTTTAAAGGGAGCAAGGGTTTTTCAGCTTGAACGGATTGCCAGGCTTCTTGAACAGCAGGTCCATATTACTGTCCTTGAGATAAACCTCGATGCTATTTCTGAAAACCTGAATGAGGTAAGGAAGAATCTGAATCCCGGAACACGCATAATGGTTATGGTCAAGGCTTTTGCTTATGGATCAGGGCCTTCGGAAATTTCAGGATTGCTGGAATACCACAGGGTCAGTTATCTTGGAGTTGCAAACACTGATGAAGGAGTTGAGCTCAGAAAGGCCGGCGTGACAATCCCTGTTATTGTGATGAATCCCGATATTTCGTCGGGAGCTGTTATGATACAGAATAATCTGGAACCGGAAATATACAGCTTCCAGAGTCTCGAACGTTTTGCCGATGCTGCCTCAAAGCACGGTCTTTACAATTATCCTGTTCACATTAAAATTGATACCGGAATGCACAGGCTCGGTTTTATGCCGGGTGATATTGACAAACTGATTAGCAGAGTTAAGGAACTCTCATGTATAAAGATAATGTCTGTATTTTCCCATCTCGCTGCTGCCGACGATCCTTCATTTGACGAAATTACACATCGACAGGCTGCACTTTTCATTTCAGTCGCTGAAAGGATAAGATCGGGAACAGGGTATTCATTCCTTCTGCATCTCCTTAATACAGCCGGCATCGCCAGATTTCCCCAATATCAGTTCGATATGGTAAGACCAGGTATCGGCATCTATGGCGCCGAAACATATGAAGGAATTATGCTGAGACCTGTGAGCCGGTTCAAGACCAGGATAATCCAGATAAAAACAATCCCTGCCGGAGAAGCTGTAGGATATGGATTCACCGACAGGTCAGACAGCGACAGGAATATTGCAATTCTTCCGGTTGGATATGCCGACGGATTAAACAGAAGGCTTGGGAACAGAAACGGGAACCTGTTCATCAATGGGTCGAAAGCTCCAATAATCGGGAAGATCTGCATGGATCTCTGCATGGCTGATGTTACGGGAATTGATGCCTCTGAAGGCGATGAGGCCGAAATATTCGGGCTGAACATACCGATAGGTGAAATAGCCAGGCAATGTGAGACAATACCTTATGAGATCCTTACATCAATACCGGGAAGAGTTAAACGGATTTTCTACCGCGAGTGATTTCCTTTTACTGCCCTGATTCGCTTATTGCTTCAAGCTTTTTCTGATCGATCACCAGAATTTTCCTTCCATCCAGCTCAATTACATGTTCACTGGCAAAACCGGAAAGGGTCCTTATGGCATTGGATGTTGTCATGTTTGAAAGATGTGCAATATCTTCCCTTGAAAGCATTGCCTTCAGTGTCTTTCCATCGGCAGCCAGGCCATAAGTTTCCATTATCAGAAGAATTGATTCGGCGACCCTTCCCCTTACATGCTTCTGAGTAAGCGACACCAGCCTGTTGTATGTAAATACAAGATCTTCAGAAACTGCTTTGATGAATCTGACGGCTAGTTCTCCGTTTTGCCTGAGCATACGCGACATTGCATGTTTTTCAAATACGACAACGGCCGATTCTTCAAGCGCAACAACGTTGAACGGAAATGAATTATCAGAAAAAAGCGATCTGTAACTGATGAAATTCTGAGGCCTGATAAGTTTAATTATCTGTTCCCTGTTCCCGGCACCGATCTTGCAAAGTTTTGCTTTTCCGGAAACAAGACATGTGATCCCGCGAGGCTTGCTATTCTCACCAATAATTGTCTGCCCCTTTCTGAATGTGCTTACAGTGTGGTGCTGGTCGAGTTCTTCCTTCTCCTGCTGGGTCAGACCTCTGAAAACCGACGATGCCCCTTCAATACAAATCTCTATGTATGGATCTTTAAAATGCATGTTTTAATTCGAAGAAAGATATCCCAAAGATAACAAAAGAATTTCTTAAATGTTAAATTAACATTTTTTAACAGATTAACTTACAGATACTTGTAATAGGTCAGTAAATCTAATATTTTGCAACCACCGGCATTTTTCTGCCGTCCCCGAACGATTTTGAAGAGATCCGTAACACAGGGGGCGCCTGGTATCTTTTGTATTCATTTCGGTTTATCATGTTCAGGACTCTCTGAATCAGTTCCTGATCCTGTCCTTCAACCGTTATTTCCCTTGCCGGCTTCTGCAGCTCAATATACTGATAGAGGATTGAATCAAGCACCGGATATTCGGGAAGAGAATCCGTATCATACTGGCCTGGCCTGAGCTCTGCTGAAGGCGCTTTCCTTAGGATGTTCACAGGAATTATTTCCTTTTCCCTGTTTATATATTCAGCCAGCCTGTAGACATCGGTTTTATAAACATCACCAATAACTGACAATCCTCCCGCCATATCACCGTAAAGGGTTCCGTAGCCGACCGCAGCTTCGCTTTTGTTCGACGTGTTAAGAAGTATATATCCGAACTTGTTCGAAAAAGCCATCAGCAATACTGCCCTGATCCTGGCCTGGATGTTTTCCTCGGTGATATCAGGCTTTCTTCCTTTAAAGGAAGGGGCAAGCGCCTCTTCAAAAGCTGAAAAGGGCTTTTCTATACTGATGATCTCATAATTGATTCCAATATTCCGGGCAAGCCTGACTGAATCGGTTATTGAATGTTCTGAAGAATATCTTGAGGGAAGAAGAAGGGCCAAAACATTTTCATCTCCCAGAGCTTCCCGGGCCAGACAGACTACGACAGCAGAATCGATGCCTCCCGAAAGGCCTAAAATGCATTTTTTAAAACCTGACTTATAAAAATAATCCCTTATACCGGTGATAAGCGCCTCATGTATGAGGTATACAGGATCATGTCTTTTTTCTTTGTGTAATATTGTTCCTGATATCAGGTCTTCGAGGCTGAATGTAAAGATTGATTCCCCGAAATAGTCAAGCTGGTTGTATATTTCCCCATTCTGATTTATCACAAGGGATGCTCCGTCGAAAATAAGTTCGGTATTTGCACCGCATTGATTGCAGGTTATGACAGGGATCTTATGCTTGACAGCCTTCGAAATGAATATCATCTTTTTTGCTTCCACCTTTCTGAACGAAAATGGTGAAGCTGAAATATTTATTATCAGATCAGGATTCTGTTTTGCCAGTTCGTCCATTGGAGAAATTGTGTACAGCCTTGATTTTTCAAATTTGTTGTCGAATGGCTGTTCATCCCAGAGATCCTCGCATATTGTAAGTGCAATCCTGACTCCCATGAATTCCGTAACCGAGAAATGCTGCTCAGGTTCAAAATAACGGTATTCATCGAAGATATCATAAGTTGGCAGCAAAGCCTTGTTGGTTTTGAAAATTACTTTTCCCTCTGAAATCAGCAGAGCTGAATTGTAAAGCTTTTTGCCTTCACTGCCCGTGTTAAATGTAGGCGATCCCACAATTGCGCTTATCCCCTCACAATGTCCTGCAATTTCTTCCACAGTCTGGTTGCATTTTTCCACGAAGTCAACACGATCGAGGAGATCCAGGGGAGGATAGCCTGTTATGCATAACTCTGAAAATATCACAAGATCGGAACCTTCAGCTTTTGCCCTGTCGATGGTTTTGCAGATGAGGTCCCGGTTCCCTTCAAAATCCCCAACTTTATAATTCAGTTGCGCAATAGTTATCCGCATAATATTAACTCAGAATTTAATGCCGAAAATAAATTTGAACAGCTTCTGAACAGCCCTGTCAATTACCTGGCCGTCATTGTCTTTGGTTGTGTCAAAAATGTTGCTTTCGTAACCAATCCCCAGGATGAAAGAAGTGCTGCCACGCGTCTCATATTCAAGTCCGCCTGTAAAATGATATCCGACATTGAACCTTTCAATTTCATTTTTGGCATTTTCCCCATTTATGTTGATTGAAGGAATATCGGCAGTTCCGCGGATCATAACTTTTGGATCGAGTCCAAAACCGCCATAATACACAAAATCACCCGATGGAGGGGTCTTTATCTTTAATTCCACAGGAGCCGAAAGATACTGCATGTTGTAAACTATAGTCTTGCCGGCGCCTATGATTGATGTATAGCCGGGAAACCTGAAATATGTCGGTTCTGTATATTTCAACCTTGCTCCCGTGTTCATAAATGCCAGTCCGCCATTAAAATACCAGTTGTCCTTCAGATTCTTTTCAAGAAAAGCGTTCAGGATAAATCCAGCCCTGGCACCGGAGTTCTTTACTTCACTGATGTCGGTTTTAAACCATGAAATGACAGGCGTTGCCAGGATTCCAAAACGCCATTCCTGAGCCTTGATGCTACCGGAAGAAAGCAATATGGCTATGAAGAAAAGAATTGTCTTTCCCTTACCTGACCGCTTTGTTATGAGTGACATGATTTTAGTTTTTGAGGTTTAACCTTTAGCATTGATCCGCAAAATTTAGCAACATCCAAAATTAGCAAATAATAATACAAGAAAGTGATGCGTTTCCTTTGCTGTATTAAATCAAAAGTATCTATTTTAGTCCTGTAATCGGGAAATCATGAAAAGGAAATACATGTTTGTTATTGCGATTCCTGTTGTTTTGATAATCATTGCCTCATGCAAAAGGGATCCCTACAGGATAAGGCTTTCGGCTTCAGGTGTGAATATTGAGATATTACGGCTTGAGAAGGATCTTTTCAGCCTTGATCCGGATGAAATAGCCGCAAAAGTGCCCGTGCTGGAACAGAAATACGGAACATTCTTCAGGCTTTTCGGTTATGTGATCAATGCCGGGGAAGTCAATGATCCTGAATTTGGAAATAACCTGACGGCATTTTGTACCGACAAGCAGAATAATGATGTTTACCGTCTGACCATGGACAAATATCCCGATCTGAACAAGGTCGAAAATGATCTTGAGAGCGCTTTCAGACATTATATTCATTATTTCCCGGCGAAAAAGGTGCCTGCTGTTTATTCATGCATCACCGGATTCAACAACAGCATTATCACAGGAGATTCTGTTCTTGGTATCGGTCTTGACAGGTATCTGGGAGCTGATTGTGAGTATTATCCGAGGCTTGAGATTTACAGGTACATGGCTGCAAAGATGACACCTGATTATATTGTTCCGGATTGTATGTATGGCTGGGCTGCATCGGAATACGATTTTAAGTCGATGGGTTATTCTGCAGACAATGTCCTCACCGAAATAATCCATGAAGGGAAGCTGAAGTATTTCGAGAAATGCATGCTTCCCGATGTAAGCGATGAGATTATTTTCGGATTTACTCCGAGTCAGATGAAGTTCTGCAGGAACAATGAAGATCTTATGTGGCAGTATCTTATTGAAAATGATCTTATTTTCAAGACAGATCAGTTTACTATAAGGAAGCTTGTCGGAGAGGCCCCTTTTACATCATATTTTACAAATGAATCGCCGGGTAAGGCGGCAGTCTGGACAGGCTTCAGAATTGTAGAGTCATATATGAATGAAAACAGGCAGGAAACTCTTGAGTCATTGATGAAGAATACGAATATCCAGGAAATACTGGAAAAGGCCAAATATAATCCAAAATAAAAAAAGGGTGTCCTTCTGAGACACCCCCGATCTTTTTGATTGTAATGTTATTCGGGATGAATTGCCTCAACGGGGCAAACATCAGCACAGGCACCACAATCGGTACAAATGTCCGGATCAATTTTATAAATATCACCTTCTGATATTGCTTCAACAGGACATTCATCAATGCATGTTCCGCAAGCAGTACAATCTTCACTGATTTTGTAAGCCATTTCTATACTCTTTTGGTTAAAATTTCATATATACCGCAAACTTATTCTAAATTTTCCAAATGAAAAAGAATATTCGCAATTTCCTTCTCATTTGTTATTATGTCCAACAATTCAAATATTATGCCGGGAAAGTGCAATTGTTAAAAATCAAGGCTGAACGAAAGGTAGAAAATTTTTGGCAGGATATAGGCATCCTCAATGCCCCATGCCCAGTCGGCCCTGATAAAGTAACCCATGAGCTGGGCCCGCAGTCCGGCTCCGAATCCCGAGACTATGGGTTTTTTATTTGAGTCAACAACTACTGTTACAGGGCCATTCTGATAAGTTTCTGTATCATATGCATTTTCACTTGCCCAGGGAGATGGTCCGGTCCATGCTGAACCTATATCATAGAAGCCAACTACCTGAAGGCTGTTCAGGAAATTGGACTTAAGGGGATGGCCTGCAAAATAGCGGACGAAAGGCCATCTTATCTCACTGTTAATAAGGGCAAAGCTGTTGCCGTTCCTTACATTTTGAGAAAATCCTCTCATATTTGTGGCAATGGCCTGAAATCCATAGTTCTGGTTCGGACTTACCGGTATCGACTGGTCGAACATAGGGTACTTGTTAAAGAGATAACCCATCCAGTTGTCAACGCCTCCAAGATAATATACAAGCTTTGTCGGTCCGAACGAAGTGCTGGCAGCAAAACGGTTTGCCCAGATAAGTTCCCTGTGAATGCGTATATATTTCCTGAAATCGCCGCCAACAACGAACATGCCTGTATTCTTTTCCGGGATCTGCCGATAATATTCTCCGAAGATTTTAAACCGGGTTCCGAAATAAATATTGACGCTTCTTTTTCTTGTGTTGTCATATATAACCTCACCCTTCAGCCCTCCCCAGTGCTTTGAAAGTGTTTTTGACTCAAGAGAAGTACGGTCCTGTGAAAGTGTAACATGCCTGTCGTACCTGTATGAAAGAGTTCCCCTTAATGCAAGAACAGGAGTTATCGGCTTTGCATATGATATGTAAACATTGTGCGTATGAGTTTTGAAAAGATCATAACCGTCGGAGCTGAAGTAGGCCTGCCTGTGAAAGATAAACTGTTTGTCGAATTTACCCTTAAGGCTTTCAAAGCTGAGAAGATATTCATTGCTGTCAAAATCACCGGCGAACCTGAAACCTGCTGTAAGCCGGTAATCTTCAAAGAGATCAATGATCCCGAATCTCGTCAGCATATTTATCCCCGGATTGTAATAAGAGGATCCTCCGTTGAATACCTGATAGGAATTGTTGAGGAATGTAAAATCGATCTGGTTGGCAATGTAATTACTATAAAATGATGTCTCATAGATCCTTATCAGGGGCAATTCAATTTTCCCAGTATCAAGGTCAATATTCATATAGTTCTTGCGCCATTGCTGTTCGTAATAATTCTGCTTCTCCTTTTCAAAAATGTAATGGTTAATGTTTATAGGCTCATTCTTACGTGTATAGTATTCATAAAGAGGTTTTGTGAGCGTGTCCCTTCTCTTTTTGTCCTCTGCTATAAGCCACTTTCTTATTGTCTCAATGCTGTCAGCCTTATGGAATGCCTTATCCTGTTCCTTCCTGAAATTTGTTTTCAGCAATTCGCTTTCAGGGATGGAGGAAGAACTGCCTGAGTTTCCTCTTCTCAACTTGTATTTCCTGTCCTTGAATATAACTTCACCATATTCATCTGAGCCGTTGAGAACCGACTGTTGCAAAATATTCCTGTCATAGTTTGTTACCGGGGTCGATTTGATATAATACCTGTAATGAGTGGCTGTGTCGATATAGCTTATCGAACTGTCGAATACTGCAGTATATCTGTTCAGAATTCCATTGTTGTCTCCAATATATGCCAGTTTGTTGCCTGAGATCCCCGAAGCCTGATACCTGCTTGCATATTTACCTTCTGAAAGACGTGTAAGGACATTGCTCTTTTTTGAAATATCATATGTGAAAAGATCGTAAACAGTTGATATTTTTTCAAAAGGATCTCCTGTGTTTGTCAGGGTATCTGACAGACGGTTTGAAGAGAACAATATTTCATTTCCCGATGTACCGAAAAACGTGGGATTTAAGTCATCAGCCACATCCCTTGTTATTTGTTCATTTGTCCCGGATGCTATTGTATGTATATAAATATCGGTGATGCCGTCTTTTACGGCCGACAACACTATCCTTGATCCTTCCGGAGAATAGGAAAAATCAAGAACCTTGTCGAAATAAAGGAAGTTCCTTTCTGTGGTCTTTTTCTCATCGGTCCGGTAAAAATATATCACCATCCCTGCTTTCTCCTCATTCAAATAGGTGAGAATCCTTCCTCCGGGGTGCCAAGCCAGAACAGGATATGTATTATCTGTCTTATGTTCATATTTTGGTTCTGCCCTGAAAATAATTTTAGATTTTCCAGTCATCTGATCGTAGAGCCAGATCTTTTTCCTTCCCCAGTCGTTTGTTACGTAGGCGATATATTTTTTATCCGGACTTACCCTTACCTGCTGGTAAATCTGTTCGGGCCTTGATTTTTTCAGAAGGTTGCTGCCGTCATCAGGCATGTCCCTGTCCGACGAATATTCTGATTCATAGTATTGCTTCCATTCTTTAAGAAGATCCTTAAGTTTTATTCCCAGCACATACAAGAATCCGTCATCCACATTTTTATAGACCTTTGTGAGATAAATGATATTGGGGATAAGGGCGTCGCCATATTTGCGGCCGATGAATCTCCAGAAAGACTGACCGGCATATATTGCATCATCAAACTCAAGCTGGTTGATATTTTTGTATTTCCCTGATTTTATTCCGTCCTTAACCCTGTTTTCCACATCATAATCCCAGCCGGAAGATACATAGTTGATGAGTCCCTTTATATACCAGTCGGGCATGTATATGACCGACGAGCTTGAGATCCTGTCCCTGAAATCGGCATTGTACAGCATTTCGTTTATTATGACTTCGGCTATTGATGCGGCTATCTGTTTCTGGTAAGCCAGATGGTCACCCTCATAATAGAGCATCACCTTGTTTTTTATGATCCTGCTGAACCCGCCTGTATTGTATGTATCCTCGTCGAATGTGACCAGGCCTATGTTGGATTGCCTGTATTCATTATTCTTGTTGTAGATAACGAAGATCAGTCTCTTTTCGAGGGTGTAATCGAAATAATCCTCAATTTCTTCAAGTTTCTTCTTTGCATAATCGGCAGTGAACTGAGCCAGGTCTCTTCCATATTCGTTGAAGTAACAGTCGAAATTGTCGAATCTGTAATATGACCAGTAATAATCATAATACTGCACTCTGTTTTTCCCGAAAGTCATCTGATGTCCGTTATAGAACTGACCTTCCGCATTCAGGAAACTCAGGCATGCCATTATAGCCAAAAGGATTCTGTAACCTTTCCTCATTCCGGTAGCTTCTCTTTACAGGATGGTTTAAAATATCCTCAAATTCTGTTCCAAAAAATGCATTGCCAGAGAGCAAAACTAAAGATATTCTTTTAGAAAATGGCATCTGAGGTCAAACTTTATTAATTTTACAAAATGTCAGTGACAATGATTGTGGAACGATATTTGTTCCGGAGTTCATGCCATAACTCAAATAAACCAGAAATTTGTACGTTATAGAGTTTAATAACAAAAATCTCATTAAAGTAATTTCTATATTAAAATTTAAAATATTCAACAGGTATGAAAAGGTTCATTTTATTCTTTGCTTTTGCTTTATGCGGGATTTATGTTTTTGCACAGCCTGCAATGAAGATTTCCACCAGTGAGCATGATTTTGGCAAATTCAAGGAAGAGGCCGGCAGGCAGAAATTCGATTTTGTTGTGATGAACACAGGCGATCAGCCTCTTGTGATTCAGAATATTGTTGCGTCGTGTGGCTGTACGACTCCTGAATGGACTAAAAATCCTATTCCTCCTAAAGGAACAGGAACCATTACAGCAATTTATGATCCGGCAAACAGGCCAGGTCCTTTCAACAAGACTCTTTCTGTTTACACAAACTCAAAACCACAGGTTACTGTTCTTGTTATTAAAGGTGAGGTAGTTCCCAGGGAAAAGACAGTTGAGGAGCTTTTTATCTTCCCTGTAGGTCCGGTACGATTTGAATCTAACCATCTTGCATTTACAAATGTTAAGAAGAATGCAAAAAAGATGCAGACAATGCAGGTTATCAATACTTCAAAGGAGCCTGCAAAAATCGAATTTGAAAATGTTCCGCCGCATCTCACCCTTAAAGCCAACCCGCTTACTCTGAAACCGGGGCAAAAAGGTCTTATCGAGGGTACCTATGATGCAACAAAGAACCAGGCATGGGGGTATACCACCGATATGGTAAAAGTAAAGGTAAACGGGCAGGTCGACCAGAATGTTTATTATGCAGTAAGCGCCAACCTTGTAGAGGATTTCTCAGGCCTTTCAAAGGAAGAGCTTGAAAATGCCCCTGTATTCGATATTACCTCAAAAACTTTTGATCTCGGCAAAATTCCGGGACAAAAAGCAAACGACGTTGAATTCACATTTAAGAACAGCGGGAAAAGTGACCTGATAATAAGGTATATCAAATCATCATGCGGATGCACCGCAGTACAGCAGGGTGTACAGGGACAGGGAATTAAACCGGGAGAATCGAGCTCTATAAAGGCCGTATTCAACTCCGGCAGCTATAAGGGAAAGGTCACAAAGGCAATCTATGTTTACACCAATGATCCCAAAAACTCCGAAGTGGTTCTGATGCTCAACGCCGATGTCGATCAGGAAGCTTCGAAAAACTGACGTTTTAAATTGATATCATTTACATAAGAAAGGGTGCCTGAATTAATTCTGGCACCCTTTTGCTATTTTTGCCTAAGAAGTAAACCGATATGGAAGAAAAAGAAGAAAACATTGGTTCCCTTAAAATTAACGAGGGAGTTGAACATCCGCCAAGCATAAATCCCCTTGTCCTTGGAAAAACCACGAGAAAGAAGAAAAAAAAATACAGTGTTGAGGAGTATGTTTCGGGAATTATCTCCGGTAACACCACCATCCTTAGCCAGGCCATTACACTCATTGAAAGTTCTCTCCCCGAACATTATGACATGTCGCAGGAAATTATCGAAAGATGCCTCCCTGCAGCGTCGGGATCAATCAGAATAGGAATAACAGGCGTTCCCGGAGCCGGGAAAAGCACTTTTATAGAATCATTCGGACTTTATGCTGCCGGACAGGGCAGAAAACTGGCAGTTCTTGCTGTCGATCCCAGCAGTTCAAATACTAAGGGAAGCATACTTGGAGACAAGACAAGAATGGAAAAACTGAGTATCCATCCCCATGCCTTTATCAGGCCATCACCGTCTGCCGGAACGCTCGGAGGAGTGGCAAGGAAAACACGGGAGTCGATAATATTATGTGAGGCGGCAGGATTTGACACGATCTTTGTGGAAACAGTCGGAGTAGGACAGTCGGAAACAGCCGTCCGTTCAATGGTCGACTTTTTTCTTCTTCTGATGCTTGCAGGAGCAGGGGATGAGATACAGGGGATAAAGAGGGGAATAATCGAAATGGCCGACCTGATAGCAATAACGAAAGCTGACGGGCAGAATATAATACCTGCTGAAAACGCAAAAGTGATGTTCCGGAATGCCCTTAATCTTTTTCCCGATCCGCAATCGGGATGGAAACCGCTGGTACTGACATGTTCAGCCCTCCAGGGAACGGGGATTGCCGAGATATGGAGAATAATAAATGACTACGCTGAGTTTACACGGAAGACTGGTTACTTTGATAAGGCAAGAAAGCAACAGGCACTTCTCAGGATGCACGAAACAATAAATGAATACCTGACAGGGTCATTCTACAATAATGAAAAAGTCAAAGCCCTGTTGCCGGATATCGAAAAGGAGTTGCACGAAGGTAATATGACCTCCTATAAGGCCGCACTCATATTGCTGAATAAGTATTTTGAAAAATGACCGGAATTAACAATAATTCATATCTTTGCGGGAATTTGTAACGAATATTAATTAAATGAAGAAAATTAAAATGATGAAAAATCTGTTTTACCTGGCTTTCATTGCAGTCGTTTTCGCTGCCTGTTCTACGGAACCTCATTATGTGATCAACGGGAAAATTGCCGGAGCCGACAGTGTCAAATTCCTTCTGCAGAAAAGAGTCGACGGGAAAATGATTACTATTGATTCTGCAATTGCATATAAAGGATCATTCAGGATGAAGGGCGGATCAGTAAAACATCCTGAAATGGTGCTGCTCACTGCTGCAAATACCAGGTTAAGGACCCAGTTCTACCTCGAGAATGCAGAGATCACGGTTGCAGGTAAGATCGATTCCCTTTTTGCTGCAAAAGTGACAGGATCCAAAACACAGGATGAATATAATGGCCTGATCCAGGCAAACAAAGTCCTGAACGATAAATACACAAATCTTTATACCCAGTACCAGGTTGCCGAACAGAGCGGAGATACCGCAAAGGTTGCGCAGCTTGAAAAGGAGGCCACAGCAATAGAAGGTGAAATGACAACGCTTCAGAAGGACTTCATAAAGAACAATCCTTCATCATTTGTTGCGCCTGCAATCCTTGCTTCTCTGAGTTATGAAATGGACGGGAATGAGATTGAATCGTACATTAATGCTATGGATACTGCAGTAGCAAATACAGATATTATCCGTAATCTGAAGGAAAGAGTTGCAATTATGAAAACAGTGGCCATCGGACAGAAGGCTCCTGATTTCACAATGAACGATCCGGAAGGCAATCCGGTATCCCTTTCATCAAAGGTTGGAGCAAAACTCCTTCTTGTTGATTTCTGGGCAGCATGGTGCAGCCCGTGCCGCAGGGAAAATCCGAATGTCGTTAAGGTTTACAGGGAATACAACAAAAAGGGATTCGATGTTTTCGGGGTCTCCCTCGACCAGAAAAAGGACGACTGGGTTAAGGCAATCTCTGACGATAAACTAACCTGGACTCATGTATCCGACCTTCAGTACTGGAACAACTCAGCCGCCAAATTGTATGCTGTAAACTCCATCCCGGCAAATTTCCTCCTTGACGAACAGGGTGTCATTATAGGCAAAAACCTTCGCGGTGAAGACCTTGCTGCAAAAGTAAAGGAAGTACTCGGAAACTGATTTCAGATTTATTTAAAATCCAATAACCGCAAAGGACGCGAAGTTTTATCAAAAAGGACGCAAAGGTATTATATCCATATAATAACCTTGCGTCCTTTGCTTTATCTCGGCGCCCTTTGCGGTTAATTGAATTACTTTTCTCCTGGTTCTTCTTCTTTTCTGAATTCTTCTCCCGGTTTTATCTCTTCAAGTATAAATCCCGTACCCCTTACAGTACGTATATCAATATTCTTATCATCGGAAAGATATTTTCTGAGCCTCGAAATGAATACATCCATACTTCTTCCCAGGAAATAATCATCTTCCCCCCATATCTCGGTAAGTATATCCTCCCTTGCCAGAACCTTGTTCTTGTTCACTATGAAAAACTTCAGCAACTGAGCCTCCTTAAGGGTCAGTTTTTCTTTGTTCTCACCGCTTATGAGTTCAAGAGTATTGAATTTCAGTACGGTTTTTGAAATTCTGAACTCATCATTCGATGAAGAGTATGCTCTTTTCAATATGTTGTTGATCCTGAGGATCAGAACTTCGGGATCGAATGGTTTTGTAATATAATCATCGGCCCCAATCTTAAGTCCTCTGACAATGTCTTCCTTTAGGCTTTTTGCCGTAAGGAAGATCACTGGTATATCAGGTTTTGCCTCCTTTATTTTTTCCCCGAGGGTGAATCCATCCATTTCAGGCATCATAACATCAAGTACGCAAAGATCAGGATTAACCTGTCCGAAAAGATCCCAGGCCTCTTTGCCGTCGCGTGCCAGTGTAATATCAAAGCCGCTTATAGAAATATATTGCGACAGGATGTTCCCGAAATCCCTGTCGTCCTCTGCCAAAAGAATTTTCATAACCTGCTTATGTTTAATATGGTATTGTAACTGTAAATATACTACCTTTTCCCGGTTTACTGCTTACTGTGACATCACCTCCGTGAGCCTCTGCAATCTTTTTAACATAATAAAGCCCGAGTCCCAGTCCCTTGTATTTATGAATATTACCGGTGGAAGCCCTGTAGAATTTGTCAAAAACATGTTTCTGATCATTTTTGCTTATGCCGATTCCATTATCTGCTACCTTAATGAATATATTGTTTTCCTGGGAAAATCCTTCTATGTCGATAACCGGTTCCTTTTCGCAGTATTTAACTGCATTTGAAAGGAGATTATTTAGCAGTGTCGTAATATAGACAGTGTCGAGTTCTATTTCGGGATTTGTGAAATTGTATTTTTGTGTTATTGTTGCTCCGTTACCCCCGCCTGACCTGAAACTCTCGACAATATCTTTGAGGAAATCCTCAATCTTTACTTTTTTCTTGTCGATCTGGAACTGGGTTCTTTCCCACATGCTTATCTCAAGTATCATATTGATAAGCTGATTGAGGTGAACACTCTGCTTGCTTATCATCCTGGCCGTTTCAACTATTTTTTCGTCATTTTCCCTGATCTGGGGAAGAAGAAGTGTTTTCCCGGCAACGGTGATTGTCGAAAGAGGTGTTTTGAGCTCGTGGGTCATGTTATTAATAAAGTCAGTCTTAAGGTTTGACAACCTTTTCTCCTCCATCAGGTTTTTATATGTTATCAGAAACAGGATCACTACAACAATGATGCTTAATGTGCTGAGAACCAGAGATGCAGCAGTATCTCTCATCACCACCTTCTGTTTGTCCCTGAAGTCGATGAAATAATCAAAATCGAGCCTGTAATAGTTGGTTTCGCTCCTGTCGGATTTAACAAGGATCTCTGATACATGACGCAATGGCCTGAATCCTCCGGGAGAACCTCCTCTCTGAACAGTATCTCTCCTCATCGGAAGCCTTGCTGCATATTCTTCACTTATATATATTGGTATACGCTGTTCATCATTGATCAGCTCAAAATAATTCACAATTATCTTATGGTTAAAGTTTTTGTCGATCCTTCTCCTTTCAAAATAGTCGGACAGAAACTGGGATAGATCCTGTTCCTGGTTTAATACTTTGGTTACAAAAAATATCACATCCTTCTTTTTGGCTGATAGCTTTGCCGTATCGGTTATTGCTGCGATCTCGCGTGCAGCCTTTTCCGAATAGTTGTTTATCATTATCCTGGCGGTATCGAATCCGTCAGTTGAAAATCGCCGGCTTATGGCCGTCAGGGCATCCTGGGAAAACAGTCGGTACCTTAGATTGAACATCTCACCTTTACCCTGATAAACGCCCTTCAATATAATGACCTGTACTGTTATCAGAATTATTATCGATACAATTCCGAGAATGAGTATCGTATTCCTTTTTTTCATAAATTTCAGATTGCTTTCTCAAAAGTACCTAATTTATCAATATGGCCTGTTTCCCCTTCCGACATTAACCCAACGTTAACCGTACATTAACAAACGATCTGTAAAAGGGGCATTATCTTTGACATAACAATCAAAAACAGGGTAGTCATGAAAAAGATACGGATTTTAATGATGGCAGTTTTACTTATTCCGGCCGGTGTTTTTACCTGGGATGCGACAGCCCAGGAAAAAACCAAAGAGGAACAGGAGCGTGAATTAAGGATGCAGGAGGAATTTGCGGCTCAGAAAAAAGCGATTGCGGAACAGAAAAAAGCTCAGGAGGAGTTTCAGAAACAGATGAAGGATCAGCAGGTTGAGATCGACAAGGCGATGCAGGAAGCGAAGGACCAGATTGATGCTGCAAAGATGTACAAGGATAGGGTCAGGGTATACAGAACACCTGGTGATAAGTCTTTTTATACTGGTGAACCTTTTATGTTTACCCCCGGATCCGACGGATTCTTCAATCTGGCAAATATGGGCGATAATGAAAGAACAAGCTGGGATTTCTCCAGATCGGTAAAGGAAAAATCTTTCTCCAAAAGCTATTCTTTCGATGTTGAACCCGGAGCCAAAAATGTGGTGATGGCTGTTAACGGCGACTGCAAATCGGGAGAAATAAGAATAAAGATTATTATGCCCAATGGCAAGGTTTATTCCGACATAATGATAGATGAATATGGAAACCTCAACTGGAGGAAATCATTCTCAATATCTGAAGAAGAGAACAAGGATAAGGCAGGTGAGTGGAAGTTTCAGATAAATGCGTCTAAAGCAACAGGTTATTTTAAGATCTCTCTTCAGACTTTTTAGTTTTTTCATTCCGTTGACAGGGGAGGCCGGTTTGGGATACCGGCCTCTTTTTTATGAAGTGCAGGAGCTTTGGTGTTTTCTATGTAGGAAGCTACGTAGTTTCCTACATAGATGCAAGGCCTTCGTTCGGCTCGCAATGATTTATTATCAAACCGATGCAAAATTTAAGGCAGGATTTGGGCATATTTGTTAAGTCATGACCCAAACCTCTCAATGCCCATACATATCTTTCATAGTTAGTTTCTTCCATTTAAAATGTTTATTGCCGGTATTCTACATCTTCTGCTCTATCAGAGATTCGTGATAACTTATAAGTTCGATATTTGCTTTCCAATGTAGATCCAATATAATAACCTGAGATTCCACCCTGCACCATCGAGACCCAAGTCTTAGTGCTTCCCCAATCCCATTTTACCGGATTGAACTGCCAGTTATTTGCCGCTGATGTGCTGACCTACATATTGGCAAGCATTGTTAAAACGGTGATAACTCCCTCTCCATTTGGATCTGTTTATTTCAGAGGGTTGTTCAGGCATTATAATAACGAGTTTAAGAACCTCAGCTCAAAAAATCATTTACAATCTACTTTTTTCGCAATAAGAATAGTATCCGTCAAGCATGTCTCACAAATCCTCTTATGCCATTAAGAAGGTATCGCCATATTGCGACATGAACATGTGTGGGATAGCCATTCCTAATTCCTTCTCTACCCATATAGCCTATTATATCACCTGCATTTATATAGTCACCTACATTTACATGATTGGCTGCTAAATAACCATAATCAACGAAATAATTTAGTCCATTTATTTCAGATTTTATCCTTACCGCATATGGTCCTAAATCCGGACCAAGGCCAATCTTAGATACTTCTCCTGAGTATGAACCAAATACATCATCTGCAAGGTTTCCCTTAAAATCTTTCCCGAAATGAGGGTTTAAACCACCATCTCTTGTCATTCCAAATTTACCATAATTTTTATTTACACTTGTAGGTGCTATTTCTCCTGTAACCGTAGGTGAATTTCCAGGAGGAATTTTATCATTTAGAAATTCAGCGTTTTTACCAAAGCTCTCACCACCGGATTCAGATTCCATGAAGTCATGGCTTAAATTCTTATATGTGTCTTTAATATAATTTTCAATGCCAGATCCTATGGCATAACCTGAAATCCCGCTCTGCAATAAACTTACCCACGTTTTCGGACTTCCCCAATCCCATTTCGCCGGATTGAATTGCCAGCCATTTGCTGCTGAAGTGCTTACATACATATTTGCAAGCATGGCTAAAGCAGTAATGAACCATTCTCCATCAGGATCATTGTACTTGAGTGGGTTATTGAGGCAATACCCATACCTGTTTAGGTTTTGAGTAAAGTCAGGAAACTGAACATTATTATCAGGACTCAGAAATTGCCCGACCAGAGGATCATAAAGCCTCCCGTTCATGTTGATCATGCTGAACCATGGCAGATGTTCATGTCCTGTATATCCACTGCCTGCAACAAACGGATTGGAAAGTGCAATCTGAGAAGGAGCATAAGGATTCCATGTTGCAGGATCCCTCATTCTTCCCCAGGCATCAAAACTGTATTCATATAGCGTAGTATTAGTCGATGCATCCACAACATGAGTTATACTGCCAAGATGATCCCGTAGAAGGTAATACCATGCCGGATTACCTCCGTTTTGTTTTATT
>JAAYUS010000071.1 GCA_012517605.1 Bacteroidales bacterium | reverse complement strand
GGCAATTGTGAGTTCCTTGGCTCTGTCGTTACGGAAGTTAAAGAAAACCACTACGTCGCCCTCTTTTAGCTTTCCGACAGGTTCTCCCCTTTCGTCAACCACAACTATCGGCTTCATGAATTCATCTGTCACACCCTCATCATAAGAAGCCTGCATTGCAGCAACAATGTCTGTTGCAGGTAAGCCAATTCCGTTTACGATCAGGTCATAGGCTTCCTTTATTCTTTCCCATCTTTTATCTCTGTCCATGGCATAATATCTGCCTACAAATGATGCTACCCTGCCGTTGGAAATTTTCAGATGATCCAGAAGATTTTTCATATATCCGACACCGCTACGTGGGTCGGTATCGCGTCCGTCTCCAAAACCATGGATGAACACGTTTTTCAGGCCGTAATCCAATGTCATGTCGCACAATGAGTAAAGGTGCTTGTCGAGTGAATGGACACCTCCGTCGGACATCAGTCCAAAAAAATGCACCTGCCTGTTGTTATCCCTTGCGTATGAAAAAGCTTCGGTAAGGACGGCATTTTTCTTAATATCTCCTGTTTTGCATTCCTTATTTATTTTTACCAGGTCCTGATAGATGATTCTCCCAGCCCCTATATTCAGATGGCCCACTTCAGAGTTCCCCATCTGTCCGTCGGGCAGGCCCACATCTTCACCTGAAGCATGAAGCCTCGAATTAGGAAAGTTATTTTTAAAAAATGTAAGGTTGGGAGTAGGAACCCTGCTTATAACGTCTGCAACTGAACCGTCACCTATACCCCAGCCGTCGAGTATCATTAACAATGCTTTTCTGTTTTTCATTTTTCTATTGATTTCTATGTCTATAACATATAAATAAGAACCTTGTTCAGGTAGATATCAGTGGCGCAAAATTAGCTAAATTTTGGAATCGGGATCTATACCAGAGTAAGTTGTTTGTAAGAGGACCCTTCTTATCTTATTTCCCTGATCTTAATCCTGTATTCAGATTCAGGACATGTTTTTTCGTATGTGATGTCCTTTCCGACGTAAGCCAGCCACTCATCGGGTGTAAAATTCCGTGTCACATAAGAGCATCCGTCTGCAGCAAATGAATCGGCATACGCCGGGCGGGCAATGATTCTTGTTTTTGAACCGATGCTGCCCGAAAATATCACATCTCCTTTAGGACTGAATTCAAAACCTATGACAATGCCATCATTATCGTTAAAACAAACAGGCGGACTTATGAAATCACCTGTATCCCAAAGCTTCAGTGTCTGATCATCGCCTGAAGTTGCCATTTGTGAATCTGACCCGTTGAACCTGATTTCCTTTACTTCCCCGTTGTGAGCCTGGAATCCGGAGATCTTTTTTCCGGCAGAAACATCCCATATCTCGATAAGCCCGTTGTCATAGCCAACGGCAATCCGGGCCTCATCAGGCTTGAATCTGATACATCTTATTTTTCTGTCTGCGGCATCTATCCTGAATTTACCTTCTGCATTACCAGGATTCCATACGACACCGCTGCCCTGGTCTGTTATCCCCGCGATAAACTTATTATCAGATGAAACATCAAGAGAAGTAATTACAGTCCTGTCGGTTTCAATTTCCAAAGAGTTTCCTGATTCCAGGTTCCACTTAAGGAGTTTTCCATCGACAGCAGCCGAATAGAGAAACCTACCGTCATAGGAAAAGACCAGCGATTTTATTTTTCCTGAATGGTTTTTCAGCTCATAATTTGCACCGGCATCATTAAGGGAAATCATTTTTATCGAATTGCTCCCATCGCCACAGGCCAGCCAGTCGGCTTTTGGGCTTAAAGCCATTACTTCGACTATTTCCCTGTCAGTGTACAGAAGTTTGTAATTCTGTTCCCTGTCAGGATTATTAAGATCGTACAATAATATCCTTCCTTCGGAATCTGAAGTAAGGAATGCATTGCGGCCCGGAACGAAAAGTATATTTTTTACAGTACCTGATAGTCCTTCAAATGTTTTTATCTTATCGCTGTTTCTTTGTTTTGCCAGCGTATAAAGTCCCATATAAATGTCAGCATCGTTTCTGCTTCCGTTGTTCTTGTTGTTGAACAGAAAAGCCTGTAATGCCAGAAGCGCCTGGAGTTCACCTGTTATACCCTGTTGTTGAGACCTCAGCGACATGGTTCTGGCAACAGAGATCATTCTGAGGCGTTGTGTTTCCCTGCCTGCTTTGGCAGCAGAATCGGCCTTCATTAATGCCAGCATACGGGCCTGACCTGCCTTCCGGGATTCTTTCAACGCCTCATCGGCTGCCTGTTTCGATGAAATGATCTGATTTTCAGCATTCCTTCGCAACATTCTTTCCATTTGTTCCCTCCTCGTTGCCGAAACAGCATTTGAATCAGATTCGACCGATCGCCTGAGTGCTGTTACCGCATACTCTTCTGCGGCTTTCTTTTGTGATTCAATGAGTTTGCTTTGCTGTTCAATTTCTTTTCTCCTTATATCCGATGAAACTTTCGAGAAAACCGAGACAAGCATGGCTATTGCCGTGAAGATGGCAATGGCTCCCAGGATAGTAGATATCATCCTGATCCTGTGAAGCCGCCATTTTTGATGCCGGGCCTTCCTGCCCTCCGATTCAAGATATTCCCTTTCACTTGTCCGGAGGTAGACCATAGCCCTTTCAAATGCGGGATCATATTTCCGTGCCCATCCCGGAGTAGGTTTGTTTTTATCACGCCATGAAATTGCAGCCTGAAGATCGGGCTCCTTCATAAGTCCAGCCTTGCCCTGCTGGTAAAGGGCCGATGCCTCAGAAAGTCTGAGATAGACCTGGACTGACGAAGCTTCCTCTTCAGTCCAGTTGTAAAGCTTGTCCCACAGATGAATAAGACTTTCATGAGAAAGATCTATTATTGTTTCGTCAGTCAGGGGAACTGAATAAGCCGGGTTCAGGAATGAAAAAGCCGGATTGCGGAATCCTTCTATAACTTTTACGAGTTCGTC
>JAAYUS010000014.1 GCA_012517605.1 Bacteroidales bacterium | reverse complement strand
TTTCTGTCGCCATAATGAATGTAGAATTCCCACGGCATTATATTCATTGCTGCCCCCCATGCCACACCGCCTCCGCATCCGGGCTGCCACGGAGCGCCGTTCGGCACATAACCGTTATCCTTGTTCCGGGCGCCGTAAATATCCCTTATCCATTTTGTATAGAAGGGCCGTGCATCAAAATTGTGCATAACGGTAACGCATGACACCTGTCCGTCACCTGTATACGGTGATCTTTCCCTGTGGGGACAGTCGCTTGCCACACCGCCGTGCATGTTGTCGGTCTGGCTGCGCCACCATATCCTGTTTATTGTGTTGAAAAGCTCGCTGGAGCATTCGAATTTACCTGTTGTCTCAACATCGGTGTACACCGCCTCTGCCATTATCTGGCCGGGTTTTAGTTCCCCGGGCCAGTTCGTTATCTCCGCTTCCCTGAAAACGAACCATGTAAATCTTGCTGAATAGGATTCCGGCACTCCTCCCTTCATGATATAAGAGTTGGCTCCCATTGCCGATTCACAGATATATTTTATTTCAATCTTCCTTCCTGCTTCACCTGTAATATTCATAAGGTGAACCCATCCGGAAATCTCATGACCGAAATCGATTTTGTAATGCCCATCCCCGAGTTTTTCTGTTTTTACGGGAGGAAGCACTTCCATCACCCTGTCGGTCGGCGACATGTGGGCTTTAAGGATGCCTTCAGGTGCCTTCCTTATGGCAGCATACTGCCATCCTGAATCGTCGAATCCGGCATTATTCCATCCGGGTTTTTCGAGGCGGGCATCATAATGTTCACCATCGTAGATAAGATCCATTGTAACCGGACCTAAGTCAGCCCTCCAGCTGTTGTCGGTAATAATAATATCTTCAGTTCCGTCGGTATATCTGATGTAAATCTGTCCGAGGAAACGCGGACTTCCGTATCCCTGGCACCAGTAGCTGGCAGGGTTGTAAAAGCCGTTACCAAGGAAGGCTCCTATCACGTTTTCACCTTTCATGATATGTGCAGTAATATCATACGACAGGTACATCACCCTGTATTCACTGAAATTATTGCCTGACATGATGCCGATCGGTCCTATGTCGTCGCGTTTTCCGTAGAGTGTCAGGTTCGGCACCAGGACATCCTTGCTGATTTTTTGTCCGTTTGCATAGAACTCGAAAAATCCGAGTCCGGTCACAAATGCCCGTGCCGAAGCCACTTCCTTGCTGATCATAAAGCTTTTTCTGAGCAACGGGGCGGGAGGGGGCAAAACTGCAGGTTTATAATCAGGTGAGGCAGGACGGGGTGAAGCGGGTCGTGGCAATGCCTCTTCACCCTGCCAGGGGGCGCCTATCCACTGAGCTTTCCATTCGCCGGGATCAAGGATCCCCATGCACCAGAATGCAGGTTCGCTCCATCCTGAGACCTTCCCTTTGCTGTCCCATACCCTTACCTGCCACCAGCATTCCTGGCGTGAATCAAGTTTTTTTCCATTGTAAACCACATTCACTGATTCCGAAGACATTGTTTTACCGCTGTTCCATAGGTCGGCCTCTCCTGATAAAAGCTTTTCCTTCGTTCCGGCCGCCCTTATTTCCCAGGCAGTCTGAAACTGTCCGCGCTCTCCCTGATCAGCAACATTAATCCATGAAAGGCGGGGATTCTGTATGTCAACGACCTGAGGATTGTTAATATATTCACACCTGAGTCTTTCAGGTTTGATGCCTGCAAATGCAAGACTGCCGGCGAGAAGCAGTACTGGTGCTAAAATAAATTTCCTTTTCATTCTTTAAAATTAAAGAATAAATGCTAAATTATCAGACAATTCAAATTATTAAGACTATTCATCTGATAAATCCGTAAACAATGAAAAAAAATCTACCGATTTCTGCAATTGCAGCAGTACTTATAATTATGCTGCCGGGGATAAGTTCAATGCTGAACGCCCAGGGAGTTAACATTTCTTATAAATATCCTGCCGATAAGGCTGTGAATTATAAATTGACGTCGACCATGGCCCAGATTATGGATATCGAGGGACAGACAATGCAGTCTGATGTAAACTCGGCATTCGGATGCTCTGTCAGGTCAGCAGGAAACCAGAACGGGAACCTTATCCTTGAGGTGACCGTGGATACGCTCGGACAGGTCACCAGTTCACCTATGGGAGGATCAGGAGGTCCGGTCCGGGGGGTAAAAGGGAAATCATGCAAAATCGTAATCGCTCCTGACGGGAAGATAGTCGATATTACAGGCGCTGAAGGTCTTGTTTACACCATTGACGGAAGCGGAGAATCAAATCTTGGACAGACCCTCAGCGATTTCTTCCCGCGACTGCCCGGAAAAGTAATGAATGCCGGCGATACCTGGACTTATAAGGATTCCACCACTACAAAATCGGCTTCGATGACAATGACGACAATCGACAATGCCGGGAACAAAGTTGAGGGATTCGAGAAAATCGGTGACATGGATTGTGCAAAGATTGTATCAACCCATTCAGGGAATATTTCGATGGCAGTTCAGTCACAGGGTATGGATATTTATATAAAAGGTCCATATACCGGAACGTCTGAATGTTTTTTTGCAATTAAGGAAGGATATTTCGTCAGGATGGCTTCTGCAACGCTTATCAAGGGCAATCTGGAACTTCCCTCAATGGGAATGAATATGCCGGTGACCATTGACATGAAGTCGGAGTGTGTTTCCAGGTAGGTGTGAGGTGTGAGTAAATAGGAGTCGTAATTCAAAAATTCAATGATTCAATGATTCAATAATTCAAAAATTCAAAAATTCAATGATTCAATAATTCAAAAATTCAAACAATTAATTGAAACGCTGAAACACTGAAACACTGAAACACTGAAACACTGAAACACTGAAACACTGAAACACTGAAACTTTAACATACCCGCACGCCCGGTTTTGAACTTTATATTCTATCCGTTGTTTAATAGTCAAAACATTCAAACATGAAATACTACACATTACTAACGGTTTTAATAATGACATTGCCTATGGCTGCGGTATCACAGACGAACTTCTATGACTTTAAGGTGAAAACTCTTGAAGGCGCTGATTTTGATCTTTCTTCCCTGAAGGGTAAGAAAGTGATGGTTGTAAATGTTGCATCCAAATGCGGATTTACGCCGCAATACAAGGATCTTGAGGAGATGTACAGGAAATATCAGGGTGACCTTGTGATTATCGGATTCCCGGCAAACAATTTTGCAAACCAGGAGCCCGGAACGGCAGCAGAGATTAGGCAGTTCTGTTCAGCAAATTATGGCGTCACTTTCCCGTTGATGGAGAAAATATCCGTGAAAGGTGATGATATGCATCCTCTTTACAAATGGCTCACTTCAAAATCGCTTAACGGGGTTATGGATTCTGAGGTGAAATGGAATTTTCAGAAATACCTGATTGACGAGAACGGAAAGCTTGTTGATGTTATGTATTCCAAGGAGAAACCCGAATCAGAAAAATCATTAAGCTGGTTGTCGGCAAAATAAAGATCTTGTTTTTTGATTGGGTTTATGTTTATAAGCCCCTGAGGATCTAATCCAAAGGGGCTTTTTAATTCGAAGAAAAGTTTAACCGCAAAGTGAGCAAAGGATGCGCGAAGGGCGCAAAGGCCTATCTTTGTGATCTTTGCGTGAAGCTCTGCGGTCTTTGCGGTAAAAAACAAACTGTTTCTTAAAGGGTAATTGTCAGTGTATTTCCGTTCCTGGCCACTGAATAGGATTTCAGTGCAACTGTTGCAGGACCGTTGACAACGCTGCCGTTGGTCGAAAAAACCGATCCGTGGCATGGACATGGGAAATTATTGTTTGCTGAGCTGAAGCTTATGCCGCAACCCTGATGGGTGCAGGTGTTGTCGAGCGCCACATAGCCTGCCGTAGTGTTTGCAACAATGATTCCCTGAACATTTACGAAGCCGCCAGCTGTGGTGAGAGCGGAATATTTCGCATCTGTAAGGTCAAGGGTAATGGTATTGCCGTTATTTCCGCCCGTAGTATCACCAGTATTGTCTTTTGAACAGCTGGTCATGACTTTTGGTATGATCAGCACGGTGGTTCCGCCGATAAGAACCTTCTGAATTAAATCTCTTCGTGTCATTGGGTTTATGTTATTAATTTCATAAATAACAGGTACAAAGGAATTTTGTTCAGGAAATTTTTAAGAACTTACACAGAGAGCACCGAGAAGACACTGAGATCCACAGAGGGAAGAAAAGTTTAACCGCAAAGGGAGCAAAGGTTGCGCGAAGGGCGCAAAGATTCAATAATTAAGAACTTACACAGAAAGCACCAAGAAGACACGAAGAGACACAGAGGTATTAGGATTTTGTGTTCAAGCTCTCCAGATCCTTCGGTGAATTGATATTAGTGAACGCCTTCCTGTTGCCGGGTGTATCTTCAACGCTGAATGTGGAATAATTCTGCGCGAAAATGAAATCCCTTATCGCCCTGCTTTTTCCCGAAACTATGAATTCTTCAAGTTCTTTTAAGGCGCTTTTTCGATATATGGCATGCAATGGCTCGATATCCGTTCCGATTTGCGGCACCAGTATATCGCCGTTGACAGTCTCAAAATATGAGATCATGTCAATTATCAGCTTCTTATCCAGGAATGGCATGTCGCCAGCAAAGACGAAAACAGCATCTCCTGAACATGAAAACAAACCGGAATGGAGACCTGCTATCGGGCCAAGACCAGGAAATATGTCTTTCGTGATCCTGTACTGAGGGTAATCAGCGAATTCTCCGGCATTATTGGCAACAATGAAAAGCTCATCAAAGATATCAACAATGACATCAGTTATCCTTTCCAATACCGGTCTTCCGCCAATTATGATATTTGTCTTGCTGGCGCCTCTCATGCGTCTTGCTGATCCGCCGGCAAGTATGACTCCCGAGATCCTGTTTTTCACAGGGAAGGATTTCAGGTACTGATCAGCAACCGCCGGCTGCCTTTTTCTTTTTGGCTGCTGGTTTTACAGCAGGCTTTGCGGCCGCTTCAGCCTGGTTATCAGATGCCTGCACCGATAATCCGCCGCCTCCGAGTGCCTGGCCTGCGCTCTTCCTGAAATCATATTTTGCAAATTCCTCATCGGGACTTGTTGATGAAGGCTGCTTTGGGTTCAGGATGTTTTCGAACCAGTAATTGAGTCCGCCTTCCAGTACATAGTTATTGTTATATCCGAGCTGGCGTGTTATCATCCATGCTTCGTTGGCGGTCAGGGTGCCGTTTGAATAAAAGACATTCATTTTTGTGTCCTGGTTCAGAATATCCGTATAATCCGGCGAGAGGAGGTTCGCAATAGGAATGTTGATTGCTCCCGGAAGGCTGAACTTTTCATATTCTTCCTGGCTTCTGACATCAATAAGGCGAAGGGAAGGATCTTTCTTTATTATCATATCCGCCACAACATCCGGAGCGAGATACTGGTTGCGCGAGTTTACCTCACTGAGAAGCTCATCCGCAGTCAGCTTATAGGGATTTGTCTTGTTCTGAGGGACAGCTGCAATAATAAGTCCCATCGGAATCACGAACATAGCAAGTAATTTTAACGGCTTCATGTCTTTTCTTTTTTTTTGCAAAATTAATCCATTTAATTAAAAATCAGTATGCTTCTCTCGGAAACTTTTTCTCGGCCCATTCTGCGACAAAGAACATTCCCAGGGCTACAATGATGAGTAACAGTCCGAACATGCCGTCGGACATTCCGAGAGTGGTGCTTATCTTAGGTTCACCGAGATATTTCGCCATGTACATTTTCTCCCACCAGGGATATGTAAAGGCAAAACCATAGACCCCGATAAAGAGTCCGACTATAAATACCATAGCGTCTATCTTGCCTATGGCAGCACCGCAGAAGCTTGTTCCCGGGCAGAAGCCGCCCATGATGAATCCTGCGCCCATTATCACCCCGCCAATGATTGCTGACGTTAGATAAGTGGGGTTGACATATACAAGGTCGAGGTCGATCCAGCCGAAAAGACTCATGAAAAGCAGTCCCAGCATTGCGGTTATTGCTCCGGTGAAGAAGACTTTGAGGACTACGGCGTCATAACCGTAAAATATACCTGCAAGTTTTCTGCTTGACGAAAAACCGCTGCTTTCAAGTACCCATCCGAATGCGATTCCTATGAAAAATGCCAGAAGGAAATTGGTGTTTTCGGATATTATTTCATTTGGTGCTAAAGGTCCCATGGTGTTTCTTGGTGTTGAAAAGTTGAATAGTTGAAAAGTTGAAAAGTTGAATAGTTGAAAAGTTGAAAAGTTTATGGTCTGCGGCTTGCGGCGTGCGGTGAGGGGAAGACAGTAATCCTTGATAGGATGGTTTTGCCATGCGCCCTTCCCCCTGCGCCCTGTGCCCTGCGCCCTGCGCCCTGTGCCTTGCTATATCCAGTTTTTCCTGAAAAAGTAAGCAAGTGCGAACGCTGTCCCGAAGATCCCCATCATCGTTATGAATCCGCCTAAAGAAAGCACTGCCATACCGCTTAATGCAGAACCGCTTGTGCATCCTCTTCCGAGCTGCGATCCGAAGCCGAAGAGTATTCCTCCTGCAAGGGCAAAAACAAGTCGTCGCTTCGATGTGATTTTCGGGGAATGTTCAACTTTCAGCTTCAGTCTTCCTGCTAGCGCTCCTGACAGAAATCCGCCGACAAGCACCCCGAGCATTTCAAATACAAGCCACGACTTCATCGGATTACTGCCGTGACTCTGGGCATATTCAGCCATGAAAGGCATGTTTTTGCCACCTTCGCGTCCAACAGCCTGAATTGAGGTGGCAACAACGCTTTTAACTGCTCCGCTTGCCCCCAGGCCGCGTCCGGCAACAAAATTGGCTGCTAAAAGCACTAATCCAAGCAGCACCCCTCCAACATATGGATTCAGGTACCTGGTTTTTCTTGTTTCTTTTGGTTCTGACATTTTTATCTGGTTTTATACTATAATGTTCTTTTATTTCGGTATGCGGTATCAGGCGTCAGGCGTCCGGCATTCGGGGTGCGGCATTGGGCATCCAATGTGCGGCTTGAGGCGTGTGGAGTGCCGCCTGCCGCACGCCGGATGCCGGATGCCGGACACCCTCAATACAGCCACCTGCTCACCTGTCCGGCATAAACAATAATAAATCTCAGCATCAGGCTCCCGAATATCACAAGGACCGGGGGAATAAGCGCCGGGATATGGTATTTCCTCAATTCAAGTATTTCCAGGACCGCCGGCACAAGCATTCCTATTATCACAACAAATATCCAGAATGACATTGTATACGGTCCGCCAAGGAACATGTCAGCAGCTTCGATCTGTACCTGTGTGCCGGCCAGATATCCCATGAACATGTGTATTATCAGGAACATTTCTATCCCGATAATTACAAGGTCAATTTGTGCAAAATGTTTCCTTTCATCGGGATTCTTCGACAAAAGGAGAGTTGCTGCTGCCCCTGCCGATAAACCTGATGCCAGGAACAGGGGACCGAGTATTGACGTGTTCCATAGTGGTCTTGCGTTGAAAGCTGAAAGAAGGATACCGGTGTAAATCCCAAGTATCAGTCCATATATCAGCATTATCCATGCAAGCGCCAGCTTATATTTATTGAAAAATTTCTCCAGTTCCCTGAGCCATTTGTATTTCCAGTCCCATTTCGGGAAGATATCCCTTATATGAAGAGCGCACCATATAAAAGAGACAGGGGTTATGACCATTAAGGTCCATGCGCCCCACGACATTGGTGACTGCAGTTTTATGTTCGTGTACAGCTGCCAGAAAAACAGCTTGTGGCGAAGGTCGATGAAAAGGGCCAGCAAGCCTATCACAAGGAGAAAGGGGGTGAGAAAGGGTGTTATCCTTACGGCGGTGTAGTACCTTTTTCCCTCGCCTCTGATATAATAGACAGCTGCCAGGCAGAGTATGCCGGCAGCCATGCCTCCCAAAAAGAGGTACAACGGGATCTGCCAGTGCCAGATATGAAGAGTAGGGTCAATCATATTGTTCATTCTGCCGCTGACAAATAATTCTTCTTTCATATTATCAGAGTTTATGAATTTAAATCAAAAAATACAATCTCGGATCCGTACCTGCTTCCGGTATGAGAGTCTTGAACTTTCTCTTCTTCAGCACCACCGAAACATCGCTGTTTGGGTCATCGAGATCTCCGAAATACATGCATTTTGTGGGACAGACTTCAACGCATGCAGGCTTCATCCCTTTTAGGATACGGTGTTCGCAGAATGTACATTTATCCACATAGCCGTCGGGATGGGGATAGCGGGCATCGTAGGGGCATGATGCTATACATGCTCCGCAGCCTATGCATTCCGTCTTTTTCACAAGCACTATTCCCCCTTCGGCAAAATGGCTTGCCCCGGTCGGGCAGCATCTTACGCAGGGAGCATTGACGCAATGATTGCATCTCTCCGATCTTATCTCTATCTCGAGCTGAGGATATGTGCCATCCATTACTTCAACTACCCAGTCGCGGCAGAAGCCAAGAGGTACGTTGTTCTCTGTCTGACATGCAACGACACAGTCGCTGCACCCGACACATTTCCTGGTGTCAACAGCCATTGCATACCTCATAATGCTGCCTCCTGCTCTTCTTTTTCAGTTAGAAATGTAACAAAATTGCTTCTCATCCCCGTTCCTCCCATTATCGGATCGACAAGGACTTTTGTTATGAGCCTTGTGTCATTGGCGCCTTTTCCGTAGCATCTTGTCAACTGCTTTTGGGTATGTCCGAAACCATGGACCATATATACAGAATCCCATCGTATCCTCTCTGTTATCCTTACCTTTATCGGGAAGTCGGATACATGTCCGTCCTGGTTCTTTAGCCATATCTCCTGATCATTTTTAAGTCCCCATTCCCTTGCTACTTTTGGATTGATCCAAACCTTGTTCTCATCCATCAGTTCCGTCAGGTTGGGATTGTTGGATGTGCGGCCGAAGGTATGCATCGGAGCTCTTCCGTAGATGAGCCTGTAGAAACCTTCGGCAGGTTCTTCATGAGGAACATATTTAGGCATCGGATCAAATCCATACTGCTCAAGGTATGGTGAATAGAGTTCTATTTTACCTGAATCGGTCCCAAATTCGACCTGCTCATCAGGGCCAAAATACAAATCGTCGTATTCCCTTTCAAATGTCTTTACGCCGATGTTTTTCATTTCTTCGAGTGATGTGCCAAGCTGTCTGAGCTGCCAGTCAAGAAGATCTTCCTGCTTTTCGTAAGGGAAATATGCTTCAAGTCCAAGCTTCTTCGCCAGTTCGCGGGCTATCCAGTATCCCGGTTTTGTGTTATACATTGGTTCCGCAGCAGGCATGCGGAGTGCGATCTGTGGCTTTCTGTGAGGACTTGAACGTATGATATCGTAACGCTCAAGATATGTGCACTCAGGAAGAACAACATCGGCCCATCCCGTGTATTCCATCGGCATTGTGTCGATGGCAACTATCAGGTCGAGGTTCTGTATTGCTTTTGTCGTTGTGTTGATATCCGGAATTGTCGACAGCAGGTTTGTCCCGTTTATTATCCAGCCTTTGACAGGATATCCGGGATTGTTCTCAGGTATTGATGCATCTATCAATATATTGGTGGGAACAGAGCCTGCAACCGGAAATTTCCCAGGGAAAAGGTCCTGCCATGACTTTGAAGGTTCTTTGTAAGGCGGAATTTTGGCACCTGCAACAGACGCTTTTGCAGGTCTGTAGAATCCGCCTCTTCTTCCCCATGATCCGAGGAGTGCGTTCAGAATTGCAATTGCCCTGATGCGCTGTGTGTCATCGCCATACCAGGTCACGTGGCGTCCGGGATGGATGAGTACTGCCGGTGCAGCGTTTGCCATTTCCTTCGCGGTTTTCCTTATCAGATCGGGTGCGATTGTGGTGATACCGTAAGCCCATTCAGGAGTGAAATCCTTAACGTGATTTTTTAACTGTTCAAATCCCGAGCAGTATTTTTCGACATATTTTTTATCGTAATACTCCTTGTAGATTATTTCGTTCATCCAGGCAAGGAGAAGCGCTATATCGGTTGATGGTTTTATCGGAAGCCAGAACTGGGATTTGCTGGCAGCAGTGCTGAAACGCGGATCGACAGTTATTATTGATGCTCCCTTGTCGATGGCATCCGACATTTCCTGGATCTGCCCGTTATGCATGTTTTCACCTATGTGTGAACCGATAAGCACAAGACATCTGGTATCCCTTATATCTGTTATTTCGGGAGAATACACTTCTTCACCGAAAGTTGCAAAAAATGCTTCGTCGCGGGGGCCTCGGCACTGGGCGTATGAAGGTTCGGCAATGTTTGGGGTGCCGTATGCGTTCATGAGATTTGTGAAATTGCTGCTTCCCGATCCATGGGTAAAGAGAGCCATGCTCTCCGGGCCATACCGGGTGGCAATAGTCTTCATCTTTGAAGCTATGTAGTCGAGAGCCTCATCCCATGAAACCTCCCGGAAGACCTGCCTGCCACGTTCCTCAACTCTTATGAGAGGTGTTTTAAGGCGGTCGGTGTCGTAATACATTCCGACTCCTCCTGTTCCCCTCGGACAGAAACGTCCGTTGCAGTGCTGGTCCTCATCATTTCCTGTTATTTTCCAGATCTTGCCTTCCGGTGTCTTATATACCCATCCGGCACATTTCCAGAAACATACTTCACAGTAGGTTGGGGTACGCCTGAGATCGGGAGGTATAATCCCGCGATCGGGAGCTGATGAGAACTGTTTGAAAAACCTGTATCCTCCTGCTCCGGCGGCCAGGGCTCCGGCGCCATAAAGTGAAATTTTAATGAACTCTCTCCTGTTCGTCATACCATGTAAGCGTAAACAGCCAGTAAAATTAGAAAAAAACAAATCTGATAATATCTATATAATTCAATGTATCTTTAATGCCCTTCCGCAGGGCAAAGCAGTTTATTGTTAATAAATTAACAATCTGACAAATAGTT
>JAAYUS010000013.1 GCA_012517605.1 Bacteroidales bacterium | reverse complement strand
CCTTTGTAACACCTTAAAATTTAATTAATTAACTAAGAAAAATTACATTATGAGAAGATTCCTCCATTTAGCTGCTGCAGCATTACTTGTTATGATTGTAACATCTTTTACATTCAGCACGTCTGCTGCTCCGAAGAAACAACTCGGCATTGCCACCTATTCTGTCAAGGGCCTCGAATCGGATATTGAGGGTTCCTTCAAATCTCTTGCCGATGATGGTTATGTCGTAATGGAAATATCAAATTACAATACTGCCAACGGGACTGTCGCTGGTTTCAAGCCTGCCGATTATGCGGCCCTTGCTGAAAAATATGGTCTCGACATTATATCAAGTCATGCACGCGCGAAATTTGATGTCAAGGATGTTGAAGGATCAGTTGCTGCATGGGGAAAGGTGTTCGACGATCATAAAGCCATGGGTGTCAAATATGTTGTTTTCCCCATGAACTCGTGGTCGACCAATGTTGAAGGGCTTAAGGCAGAATGTGACCTTATGAACAAGATAGGCGATGAAGCCAACAAGAGAGGCATCAAATTCGGCTATCACAACCACAACATGGAATTTGCCACCATCCCCGGGACAAATCAGCTTTATGAGGATTTCCTCATCGCAAATACTGATCCGGATAAAGTATTTTTCCAGATGGATGTATACTGGATAACTGTAGGAGGCCAGGATCCTGTAGCATATCTGAAAAAATATCCCAACAGGTTCAAAGTCCTTCATATAAAAGACGATTATGTGATCGGAGCAAGCGGAACTATCGATTACAAAGCAATTTTCACACAGTTCTACAAAAATGGTTATAATGACTGGTTTGTTGAGATGGAAGCAAAGATGACTCCGGAACAGAAGGCACAATCACTTGCCATGATGAAGCAGATGCAGGCAAGGATGTCGCAGGGCGGATCAGCAACCCCGGGCGGCCAGCCAGGGCCTCAGGGCCAGGGACGTCCGCAAGGTCAGCCTCAGGGGCAGGGCCAGGGCCAGCCACAGGGCGGTCAGGCACGTCAGGGCGGTGCTCCGGGAGCAGGTTTTGGCGGCCAGCGTGATCCTCAGGCAGTTGCAGAACAACTCAGGACCTCACTCCAGGGCATCAGGGAAAGCGCTGACTTTCTTCTAAAGGCAGATTATGTAAAATAAAAGGGCTTCAGCCAGGCCAATTATAAAAGGCTGTATCAAAAATACCTGTCAAACCTTGCGGTTTTCAGATTTCATTTTTGATACAGCTTTTTTGTTTTGAATAAGGCAAAAGAAACTTAATTATAAAGCCGCTACTTCCCCGGATAATTTGAGGATAACAGGGAGTTTCATATTTTTACCGGTGAAAAACACAATTAATAATGGAAAAAATAATAATGATCACAGGTGCCACGGCAGGCTTTGGAAGGGCAACAGCAGTGAAATTCGCATCGAACGGATATAATGTAATTATTACAGGAAGAAGAAAAGAACGTCTCGATGACCTGGAAAAAGAATTATCAGCCTTCAACATTAAGGTTCAGAAGCTTAATTTCGATGTCAGAAGCAGGGAAGAGACCAATAAGGCGATAGAAGATCTGCCTGCAGAATGGAAAAATATAGATATCCTTGTAAATAATGCGGGTCTTGCCGTTGGTCTATCTCATATTGATGACGGTAACACCGACGACTGGGACAGGATGATAGATACAAATGTCAAGGGGCTACTTTATGTAACCCGCGCTGTATCGCCGCTTATGACAGCAAGAAAAAAAGGACATATCTTCAATATTTCATCAATTGCCGGCAAGGAAGTCTATGAAAACGGGAATGTCTACTGTGCATCAAAGCATGCAGTCGATGCCCTTTCAAAGGCAATGAGAATAGACCTGCTAAAGCATAATATAAAAGTGACTAACATTGCCCCAGGAATGGCTGAAACCGAGTTTTCTCTTGTAAGGTTCAAAGGCGACAGGGAAAAGGCTGATGCTGTATATAAGGGAGTTGAACCTCTTACCGGGGAAGACATTGCTGAAGCAATATATTTCTGTGCAACCCTTCCATGGCACGTATGCATAAACGACCTTGTCATAACCCCCACCCAGCAGGCAAATGTGGCAAATGTATTCAGAAAATGAATCTTCAGACAGTCGGATTTATTCATATACGAGTTTTTATACGATTTTACCAGACGCGCCATTCATGAGAATGGGTTGTAGCTTAACGCCGCTCACCTCCTGTTACTGATTCATGAATCCCTGGTCCCTGAGAACCTGAAGCAGGATTTGTGAAAATGCTATATTATCGTCCTTTTTATATCTGACATCCGTAAACACCTGGGCAAGTGTTGTTTTGTTGTTTTCAGCGATAAAGCGTTTTGAATCGTCGCGTGCTTCTTTTCCTGAATATATCTTTTCTATGTCAGCATCTGAATAATCAGAATACACTTCCCTGTGGACAACCCCCTCAAGAGGAAGCCTGTCGGGCTGTTCAGGATTTTCGGCAGGCCACCCGGCTGTGACAGTGGTAACAGGGACAACTCCCCTGGGAAGTTTCAGAACTTCAATAATCTTATGTGCCATATAGGTTGTAGTTCCAAGATAGCAGATACCCAGACCTTTTGATTCCGCCGCAATACAAAAAGTCTGCGCGGCAAGAAGTGCATCAATGGCAGCTGTCATGAATGAAAGGAAATTGTCATAACCTGGCGCGGCATTTCTCAGGAGACACCATCTGTTGAATCTGTTAAAGTCGGCACAGAATGTCAGAACCACGGGCGCTTCGGTGACCATCCTCTGATTGAAATGCAGAGGAAGCAGGTCATTTTTGATATTTTCATCCCTTGTTACAATAATACTATATACCTGCATGTTGCCTGTCGTTGAAGTACGGCATGCCGCTCTGAGCAGCCCGTCAAGAAGATCATCGCCTATATTTTCCGGTGAATATTTGCGGATGGTTCTCCGGTTCAATAAAATATTGTCAGTGCCTGTCATGATTTTTATGTTGTAGAATATCTGCAAAGTAAAGAATTTCTGCCTGAACCTGTCGGTTTGATGCTTAGTATTTTCTTATATTAGCGTAGGATATAGCGGCGTGCGGCGTGCGGCGTGCGGTATGCGGCGTGCGGTATGCGCCGTGCGGCGTGCGGCGTGTGGTGTACATTGTTCGGCGCTCTACCAGCAACATGCAACATGCATCATGCATCATGCAACATGCTACATGCAACATGCAACCAACATGAACATAAATTGAAAAACGATACTTGCAACAAAACATTAAACACCACCAACTATGAGCAGACCAGTTACACTTTTTACGGGACAATGGGCAGATTTACCTTTTGAGACTGTCTGTCAGAAAGCCAGATCATTCGGGTATGATGGCCTGGAACTTGCATGCTGGGGCGATCATTTCGAGGTCTCCAAAGCAACAGACGAATATTGTGCATCAAAGAGGGAGATCCTCGAAAAATACGGACTTAAGGTCTTTTCAATATCAAATCATCTTGTGGGTCAGGCTGTAGCTGACAGGATTGATGAGCGGCACAAATCAATAGTGCCTGAGCATGTTTGGGGCGATGGCGATCCTGAAGGAGTCAGAAAACGCGCTGCCGAGGAGATGATAAGAACAGGAGAAGCGGCCCGTCGTCTGGGCGTTTCCATTGTTAACGGATTCACAGGCAGTCCAATATGGCACCTTGTTTATTCATTTCCTCCAATCCTCCCGGGAATGATTGACAAAGGATTCAGTGAGTTTGCAGAAAGATGGATACCTGTTCTTGACGCTTATGAAAATATCGGAGTAAAATTCGCCCTTGAGGTGCATCCCACAGAGATAGCATTCGATATTGCATCGGCAAAAAGAGCCCTGGCTGCGGTGAACAACCATCCTGCATTCGGATTCAATTATGACCCCTCTCATTTTGGTTACCAGGGAGTTGACTATGTCGGGTTCCTTTATGCTTTCAGCGAGAAGATTTTCCATGTCCATATGAAAGACGTCGGATGGTCGGATGTTCCTGTTGAGGCAGGTGTCTTCGGAGGGCATACCGAATTCGGGACAAGAGGGCGTTACTGGGATTTCAGAAGCCTCGGAAGAGGAAACATAAATTTTGAAGAGATTATACGGGCGCTGAACAGAATAGGTTACAAGGGACCGTTATCCGTTGAATGGGAAGACAGCGGCATGGATCGCGAGCATGGGGCTGCCGAGGCTTGTGAGTTTGTCAGGGCAGTTGATTTTGAACCTTCAAATATTGCATTTGATTCAGCATTTGATAAATAAGGTTAACCGTTTTACCCCCAAACCCCCTTGGAGGAAGGCTAACCCCCCCATCCCCCCTGAGGGGGGCTAAAAGATGGAAAAGTTTAATGGAATTAGAAACCAAACATTTAAGTGATTATGGAAAAAATAAAAATGGGAATGATAGGAGGCGGCATTGGAGCATTCATTGGGGATGCCCACAGGCGTGCTTCACGTATTTGCAATGATTTTGAACTTGTCGGCGGTGTTTTTGATGCTGATTACGGAAAAAGCAAAGAATTTGCACAAAAAGAAGGGATCAGTGCCGACCGGTGCTATGAGAGCGTCGACGCGATGATAGCAGCCGAGCTAAAGATGCCGGCTGGAAGGCGAATGGATGTTGTGGCTGTTGTAACTCCAAACGCTCTTCACTATCCTTTCGCAAAAAGCCTTCTCGAAAACGGTTTTCATGTTGTGTGCGAAAAACCCATGACTATGACCGTTGAAGAAGCTCTCGATCTTGAAAGACTTGTCGAAAAGCACAGGAGGACATTTGCCCTTACTCATACGTACACCGGCTATCCGATGGTCAGGCAGATGAGGGATCTGATCGCAAAAGGTGTTCTTGGAACAATCCAGCGCATCGATGCACAGTATTACCAGGGATGGATTAACTCGATCATTCACGGGACCGAAAGCAGGATCACCGGTGTATGGAGGCTCGATCCAAAACATGCCGGGGTAAGCAGCTGCATGGGCGACATCGGCGTTCATGCATTCAACCTGATTGAATATACAACAGGGCTTGAAATAAAAGAAGTCCTATCGGACCTCAGCCCTGTAAAAGATGATATTAAACTTGACCTCGACGGAACCGTACTCCTGCGTTTCGGAAAAAACCTCAAGGGAGTGATAAGGTCGAGCCAGGTTTGCGGCGGCGAGGAAAACTGCCTGACAATAGCTGTTTACGGATCAAAGGCAAGCCTGAAATGGGGACAGGAAAATCCCAATTACCTCTATATGCTGAGCGATACGGAACCTGCCAAAATATTCAAGCCGGCCCACGGTTACAACGAAAAGCTGGCTGAAAGCAGTCATACCATGCCATCGGGACATCCTGAAGGCATCTATGAAGCGCTGGCCAATATATATAAAGGTACGGCAAAGTCAATCAGGGGTGAGGAGTTCACTCCGGGTGAGTTCCCGACTGTCCATGATGGTGTGAGGGGGATGAAATTCATCCATTCCGTAGTCGAATCGAACAGCAGGGGTAACGTGTGGGTGAAACTATAGACAAGGGATAATAACAAGACTCTTCTTATTACACAGAGCGACACTGAGAAGCACAGAAAAGCACAGAGAAAACCATTATTAACTCTTTGATTCTCTGTGAGTTCTCTGTGTTTCTCTGTGTAAGTTCTTATGAGAACCTGAATACATGAGCATTATTTTCTTTTGCGAAGAAGAAAATATCCTGCAGCAATTACCACAAGAACTGCGAGAGCAATAAAGACTGCCACAGGGACACCTCCTCTTCCGGAAGCGGTGAGCTCCTCCATCAGAGCCATAACCAGTAACACACTTGTCAGAATCATATCGCTGTTAATATTTTCACAGTCAAGTTAATCAGAACCTTTTTGTATAACCATGGCAGTACGGCAGCTTACCGTTTTTGAAGTAATAATCCTGGTGGTAATCCTCGGCATCGTAGAACTCAGTGGCCTGGGTAAGTAATGTTGCAACCTTGAATCCTTTTGACTTAAGGATATTAATATTTTTCTCCGCTGTTTTCTTCTGCTCATCGTTTAGATAAAAGATCTCTGACCTGTACTGATCTCCCAGATCTGGTCCCTGGCCTCCAACCTGGGTAGGATCATGGATCTCCATAAAGAGTTTCAGCAATGTCTCATACGATGTTTTACGAGGATCATAAATTATTTTAACAGCCTCGGCATGTCCTGTAGTACCGGTACAGACCTCCCTGTAGGAAGGATTTTTCACATGTCCTCCGGTAAATCCTGAAGTAACTGTTATGACGCCGGGAGATTTCTGCATAAAATATTCAACACCCCAGAAACATCCACCGGCAAATATAGCTGTCCCGTATCTTCCCGGTTCAAGCTTTGCCGGCACAAAATCGAGTGAAACAGAATTGACGCAATGCCTGATGTTTTTTTCTGTAAAATGCTCTCCCGTAAAAACATGTCCGAGATGGGCGCCGCATGAGGCACACTCAATTTCAGTTCTTAATCCGTCGGGATCGGGATACCTGTTGACGGCACCCTTTATCTCGTCGTCGAAACTTGGCCAGCCGCAGTCGGATTTGAATTTCGATGATGAATAGTACAAAGCGGCTCCGCATTTTTTGCAGATATATGTGCCGTTTTTGGAAAAATTATCGTATTTCCCGGTAAAAGGAGCTTCAGTACCCTTTTTCTCAATTACACGTGCTTCCTGCCCCGAAAGAACATTATAGGGTAACTTCTCCTGTGATAAAGAATTTGTTGTCATGGCGAAAAATATCAATATGTAAATTAACTCCGTCTTCATATTTTTAAAATGATTGTTACGGATAATACAACAAAAATGCAAAAAATATGTTTTGTATGTACTGTAACAGAATCAAATGTACTGACCGGAATTTTACCGGAAAATATTATTTTGGCACAGGAATTGTTTTTAAACAGATTGTTTTACTTTTGTGAATTGATTAAAACCATGGTTTCTATGAAAAAGATTGCTGTGATACTGGTTGTCTGTTTTATCACTGCTATTGCAGTAAGCTCATGCAACCAAAAGTCGTGTCCTGCTTATGCTAACGCCGAAGCTTCACAGACTGAGAATATTGGCTGAAAAATCACGGATCCTTTTCTGGTTTTATAAGTAAGCAAAACAAGATGAAGAAGCTGCTTATAACATTGATTCTGACCAGTTGCTATGCATTATCCGCATTTGCACAGGGTGAACTCAATGAGCAGCAGAAGATCTTCTTCAGGAATGAAAGATCGTTTGGCGTTTTGCTTAATTCAGACGGTTTCGGACTCAGTTACCGTGATGCCAGGAGGATTGATTATCTCAACAAGCGTTATTACGAAATTGAGATCGGCAACCTTAAGTCTCCCCGTGAGTACAGGGAGACAAATCCCATTTATCAGACACCCGGGACTTTTGTCTACGGGAAGCTCAATACGGTTTTTTTTCTGAGGGGAAGCTACGGCCACCAGCGCGAGCTTTACAGGAAAGCGGATCTCGGAGGTGTGGCAGTAAGGGTATTTTACTCTGCAGGACCTTCACTTGCATTTTATAAGCCTATCTATTACAAATTCCTTTATCCTGTATCTCAATATGAGTTTGTCATAAAAGAGCAAAAGCTTGATATCAGCCTTTATGAGCATTCGCCTGAATTCATTTACAGTAAAGCTCCTTTCACGAAGGGGCTCAATGAAACAAAGGTCCTGCCGGGTGTTTTCGGGAAATTCGGTTTCAACTTCGAGTACAGCAAGGAAGAAAAACTGATCCATGCCGTTGAGGTCGGGACAAGCATCAGCGCATTCCCGAAGAAAATACCAATAATGGCAACAACTGACAACAAAGCTGTATTTTTTTCATTGTTTGTCAGTTACAGATTTGGAGTTGTCATAGATCCATTAAATCCCGAGACTAACAAATTCTCTTACCTGTTCAGGAGAAAAAGAGTATCTTCAATTTACTGATCATCGCTGTTTTTAGGAAAAAAGTAGTATCTTTGTACGTTTTATTTTAAAACCGTATAAAACGTTCAATTTATTAACCAAATTAAAGATACAGTTATGTCAAAGATTAAAGTAGGTATAAATGGTTTTGGCAGGATCGGCAGACTTGCTTTCAGGGCTGCATTAAAAAGAAGTGATATAGAGATAGTCGGTATAAACGACCTTCTCGATGCTGATTATATTGCGTACATGCTCAAATATGATACAGTTCATGGAAGGTTTGACGGCAAAGTTGAAGTAAAGGACGGAAAACTTGTTGTAAACGGCCAGGCTATCCGCGTTACGTCTGAAAAAGAACCTGCAGCCTTGAAATGGAACGAGGTTGGTGCTGAATACGTTCTCGAATGCACAGGTCTTTTCCTTACAAAGGAAACTGCTGCGGGACATATCGCAGCAGGCGCAAAACGTGTTGTTATGTCAGCCCCCTCAAAAGACGACACACCTATGTTCGTAATGGGTGTAAACCATAATAAATACACTGCCGACATGCAGTTTGTATCAAATGCTTCCTGCACAACCAACTGTCTTGCTCCGGTTGTAAAAGTTCTTCACGACAATTTTGGCGTTGTTGAAGGTCTTATGACAACGGTTCACGCTACCACTGCAACCCAGAAAACCGTCGATGGTCCTTCAAAGAAAGACTGGAGAGGCGGACGCGCTGCCGCTGGCAACATCATTCCTTCTTCAACAGGTGCAGCAAAAGCAGTTACAAAAGTAATACCCGAACTTAAAGGCAAACTTACAGGGATGTCATTCAGGGTTCCTACCCTCAACGTTTCTGTTGTCGACCTTACCTGCCGTCTTGAAAAAGCAGCAACATATGACGAGATAAAGAAAGCCATGAAGGATGCATCGGAAGGTTCGCTGAAAGGAATCCTGGGTTATACCGAAGATGCAGTTGTTTCAAGCGATTTCAACGGTGACGCCCGCACCTCCATCTTTGATGCAGAAGCAGGAATTGCCCTGAATCCCAACTTTGTAAAAGTTGTTGCATGGTATGACAATGAGTGGGGTTATTCAAACAAACTCCTCGACCTTATAGCTCATATGAATACAGTGAAGTAAGAAATCTTCCTTTATCTTTTAAAAGGGGTTGTCTCAAAAGACTCCCCTTTTTTGTTTTCCCTAAATTCCCTAAAAGGGCTTATCATAACCCCTTTAGGGGCAGAGGTAAAAATGAACTTATATACAGCCTCTTTTTTTCACAAGACCTGCTTATTCGTATCTCAGAGCTTCAATGGGGTCGACATTGGCGGCTTTGACCGCCGGTGCATAACCTGATACAACACCGACAAGAAAACAAACCACGATCCCTGTAAATACCCAGAACCACGGAACAACAAAACTTGACCGCAGCATTGTCGAAACTGCATTCCCTATGATGACACCCAGGATTATCCCGAAGATGCCGCCAAGCTGACCGATAATTATTGACTCATAGAGGAACTGATATTTTATTGTTCTGGGTTTTGCTCCGACGGCCTTTCTTATGCCTATCTCACGCGTACGTTCAGTAACCGAAACAAGCATTATATTCATCAGTCCCACTGCAGCTCCGAACAACGTTACAATCCCGATTAGAGTTGCAGCAAGCGTGACATATCTGATGTTTTTGAGAAGCATATTCAGTATTGAATCACTCTTTACAATCCTGAAATCCGATTCATCGCGCGGATCAAGATTCCTGACCGTCCTGAAAACGCTTTCAGCCTCACCTGCCATTGCATCAAGGTTTACAGGATTCATAGGCATTATGGTTATGCTGAAATTCATGTTGGGACGGGAAAAATACTGACGCGCCGTGGTAACAGGCATAAGACATATCCTGTCTCCCGATCCGACACTTGAGCCTTTGCTCTTAAGTACTCCTGCCACCTGCAGCTTAAGTCCGGCAACAGTGACATCCTTCCCAACCGGATCAGTTCCTGAAGGGAACAGATCGGATGCAATGTCAGAACCAAGAATTACCAGCCGCCTGTTCATCCTTATCTCATCAGGACTGAAGTTCCTCCCATTTTCTATTTCAAAACCCGATACGGCAAGATAATTCTCATCAACACCCGTAAGACTGACATTGGGATTTGTCTCCTCAGTCTCATATTTCACTGTTGACAACTGTGTTGCATTGAATGAAACCGATACCCATGCAGGTTCGGTGAATATCTCCTTGAACTGCATGGCTTCATGATATGTTATCCGTGAATAATTCCTTACACGCTTCCTGCTTTCTCCTGTCTGGACCGACATGTTGCGCGACCGTATCGTGAAAGAGTTTGCACCCATCATGGTGAACTGGGTAGTAAGTGATGATTTAATAGCATCTATTGCGGTAAGGATGCCAACAAGAGCCATTATACCGAATGCTATTATGCAAATTGTAAGTATCGCCCTTACCCTGTTCGATTTTATTGCCTTGAACGAGATCCTCAGATTTTCCCAGAATACACCTGCTTTCATTAAAGTCACTGTTAATTATATTGCAACCGTCAAAAAAGATGATAAATGTACACTTTTCCTGTCAAACAAAACTTAGAGGATTCATATAATTGTAAATGACAGGCAACCATCAAAAGGGATTTCCTCTTTAATTGACTTTGTGCAAACCTAAGTGTTCATTGTGGTAAAGATAATTATACCCCCTTCCCGGCCTTACCCCATAGCTATTCCTTGCATACATCCCTGCTCCAAAATTTATTTTAAAGGTTTGAAATCCTTAAAGAGAAGTAAGCATAGGAATAAACAGGAATGATCGAAAATGAGAGATACCGGAGGCACAGAAATAAGCAGGGATGATCGAAAATGTGAGATGCCGGAGGCATCCAAGCCAAATATCCATGTTTACATCCATGGTAAATGGCAAATCGGGCAGGCAACACCAGAGGTGTTGAAGAAAATCAGGTAAATAAGTATTCTTCTTTGTAATCTACACCATGTTCATTTAACATTAAGATTATTTCGTCTTTGTAAGAAACAGACTTATGATGTTCTTCCTGATTCTTTACATACTTAATCAGTGATTCCCTACTTGAAATATGACAGGTGGATCCACCATATCCGACCTGCCAGCCAGCACAGGAATAAAATCAATAAAAAATTTCGAAACAGTTCTTCAACCGCTCCGCGGTTGAGAAGAATTACATTAACTCCACCACGGATGTAACCGTGGATATTTGACTTAAAAGCCTCCGGCTTCATTATTTTCAAAGCCTCTGGTTTCTTATCAGCATTCTAATCGGATACTGCATGTGTACAAAGAGTAGCCCCCGCATGGAGAATGGGATCTCCCGATCATCTCTCATTCTTAATGCAAATGTTGCTTCAGGAACTTAACTAAGCTTCTCCAACAAAGAAATTTTTTGGTGAAATCTTATAAAAAATTAACAATTTAGTTG